>JABBAI010000086.1 GCA_018608045.1 Octadecabacter sp.
GCCAAGACAATCAACAAATATTTGGGATCGGACTACACGGTTCTGGCCTCCTACGGACACGTTCGCGACCTGCCTCCCAAAGACGGATCGGTCGACCCTGACAACGATTTCGACATGCTTTGGGAGGTCGCGAGCGATTCTAAAAAGCACCTCAAGGCGATTGCCGACGCCCTCGTGGAAGACAACAATCTGATCCTCGCGACCGACCCGGACCGCGAAGGCGAAGCGATCAGTTGGCACCTCGAAGAAGCGCTGCGCAAACGCAAAGTCATCAAGAAAGACACCCCCGTATCGCGGGTTGTTTTCAACGCGATCACCAAAACTGCCGTCACCGAGGCGATGAAAAATCCCCGCATCGTGGATCAACCGCTGGTCGACGCCTACCTCGCGCGCCGTGCGCTTGATTACCTCGTGGGTTTCAAACTCAGCCCCGTTCTCTGGCGTCGCCTGCCCGGTGCGAAATCCGCAGGCCGCGTTCAGTCCGTCACCCTGCGCATCATTGTTGAGCGTGAGATGGAAATCGAAGCCTTCAACAACCGCGAATACTGGTCTGTCAAAGCCCAGCTTAGCACACCGCGCAACCAGACCATTGATGCGCGCCTTACCGTTCTGGCTGGCAAAAAGCTCGATAAATTTGACCTTGAAAACGCGACCCAGGCGGAAATGGCGGAACAAGCGGTGAATTCGCGCGATCTGACGGTCAAATCGGTAGAAGCCAAACCCGCCAACCGCAACCCGTCCGCCCCCTTCATGACGTCGACTTTGCAACAAGAAGCCAGCCGTAAATTCGGGTTTGGTGCGCGGATGACAATGAACGCCGCCCAGCGGTTGTATGAGGCTGGCCTGATCACCTACATGCGGACCGATGGCATCGACATGGCACCAGAAGCCGTGACAGCCGCGCGTGACGCGATTGCTGCGAAATTCGGCAAGGACTACGTGCCCGCCAGCCCGCGCATCTATAAAAACAAGGCCAAGAACGCACAGGAGGCCCACGAATGTGTGCGCCCCACTGATCTGATGCTGTCCGCGGATGAGGCAAAGATTGCCGATCCGGACCAGAAAAAGCTTTATGATCTGATCTACAAGCGCACCATCTCAAGTCAGATGGAGGCCGCGCGGATGGAACGCACGACCGTCGATTTCGGATCTGCGGACGGTCAGGTTGAATTGCGCGCGACTGGTCAAGTTGTGTTGTTTGACGGATTTCTGCGTGTCTATGAAGAAGGCCGCGATGACGTTGATGCGGACGTGATTGACGACGACGACAAGCGCCTGCCGCAAGTTGCACAGGGCGAAGCCATCGGGAAAACATCCGTCACGACAGAACAGCATTTCACCCAGCCACCGCCCCGCTACACTGAGGCGACGCTGGTCAAGCGGATGGAAGAACTTGGCATTGGCCGCCCGTCCACCTACGCGTCCATCGTCACGACCATTCAGGATCGCGAATACGTCCGCAAAGACAAAAATCGCCTGATCCCTGAGGACAAAGGCCGCCTTGTTACGGCGTTCCTGACCAATTATTTCCGCAAATATGTCGGCTATGATTACACTGCGGGTCTTGAGGAAGAACTGGACCACGTGTCCGCAGGTGAGGCCGATTACAAGAAAGTGCTGGCCGACTTCTGGGGTGACTTCAAAGTCACCATTGATGAAGCCATGGACAATTCTATCACGGAAGTCCTTGAAAAAATTAACGAAGTCCTTGCACCGCACATCTTCCCCCCGAACGAGGAAGGCACCGACCCGCGTTTGTGCCCCAACTGTGAAGTGGGCCGTTTGTCCATGCGCACGGCCCGCTCTGGCGGCGCCTTCATCGGCTGTTCAAACTATCCCGAATGCAAATACACCCGCGCCTTTGGCCCCCCCGGTGCTGAGGACGCATCCGGCATTCCGCCCGAGGGTAAAGAACTTGGCGTCGACGAGGGCGACAAAATCTGGATTCATAAGGGTCGCTTTGGCCCCTATGCCCAGCGCGGTGAGTTGTCCGACGACAATCCAAAACCAAACCGCCAGTCGATCCCCAAAGAATGGCCACCAGAAGAGGTCACGCTTGAAACAGCCGTCAAATTGCTGTCGCTGCCGCGCTTCCTGGGAACCCATCCAGAGGACGGCGTGAATGTGTTTGCCAACATCGGGCGCTACGGCCCCTATTTGAAACACGCCGAATCCACGTCTGAACGTGGCGGCACAAATGCCAACCTCGAATCCCTTGAAGATGTGTTCACTGTCGGCATGAACCACGCGGTTGAACTGTTGGCCGCCAAAGTGGCGAGCCGTGGCCAACGTGGCAAAGCCGCCTTGCCGATCCGTGAACTTGGCGAGCACCCTGACGTGGGCGGCCCCGTGAATGTGTTTGACGGAAAATACGGACCCTACGTGAAATGGGACAAGATCAATGCGACGATTCCCGACACGGTTGAGGTCGCTGATTTGACGCTGTCCCAAGCGGTGACATTGATCGAAGAACGCGCTGCCAAGGCTGGCAAAAAGGTGGCCCGCAAAGCCCCAGCCAAAAAGAAAGCGGCGGCCAAGAAACCCGCAGCCAAAAAGCCAGCGGCAAAAAAGAAACCTGCTGCCAAAAAGGCCGCTGCGAAGAAGGACTAAAACTGCAACTGGTTGCAAAATCGGTGCCGCATCGCAGCATTCGCATTGACACCCCCGTGGTCGCGCCTATCAATAGGGCAACTTAAACGGGGGTTTCATGCAGAAAATCTATCCAACCGCCGCCGCCGCCCTTGATGGGTTTTTGCACGACGGCATGTTCATCGCGGCGGGCGGCTTCGGGCTGTGCGGCATTCCTGAATTGCTGCTCAGCGCGATCAAAGACGCTGGCACCAAAGATCTTACATTCGCGTCCAACAACGCGGGCGTCGATGATTTCGGCATCGGCATTTTGTTGCAGACCCGTCAGGTCAAGAAAATGATCTCGTCCTACGTCGGTGAAAACGCTGAATTTATGCGCCAGTATCTGTCGGGTGAACTTGAACTTGAATTCAACCCCCAAGGCACCTTGGCCGAACGCATGCGGTCTGGCGGGTGCGGAATCCCTGGTTTTTATACCAAAACGGGCGTTGGCACGGTGATTGCAGACGGCAAAGAACACAAAGATTTCCCGACAGGTCCGAATGGCGCGCCGGAAACCTACATCATGGAGGAAGGCATCTTCGCCGATCTGGCCATCGTGAAAGCGTGGAAAGCGGATGAAACAGGCAACCTGATGTTCCGCAAAACCGCCCGCAACTTTAACCCACCTGCTGCGATGTGCGGCAAGGTCTGTGTGGTCGAAGTCGAAGAAATCGTGCCTGTCGGATCACTTGACCCCGACGCGATCCACCTGCCCGGTATTTATGTGCACCGCATCATTCAGGGCGATCACGAAAAGCGCATTGAACAGCGCACAACGCGCACGCGGGGGGCTTCATAATGTGGGATCGTAATCAAATGGCTGCCCGCGCGGCTGAAGAACTGGAAGACGGATGGTATGTGAACCTCGGCATCGGGATTCCGACACTGGTGGCCAACTATGTCGGTGACAAAGACATCACGTTGCAATCTGAAAACGGCATGCTGGGCATGGGCCCTTTCCCGTTTGAAGGCGATGAGGACCCCGACCTGATTAATGCGGGCAAGCAGACCATCACCGAGATGGACCGCACCGCCTACTTCGACAGCGCGACGTCCTTTGGCATGATCCGTGGTGGCAAAATTGCTGCAGCGATCCTTGGCGCGATGGAGGTCGACGAAAAGGGCGATCTGGCGAACTGGATGATCCCGGGCAAACTAGTCAAAGGCATGGGCGGCGCGATGGACTTGGTCGCAGGTGTTGGCCGCGTAATCGTTGTGATGGATCACACCAATAAACACGGCGATTCCAAGCTGTTGAAAAAATGCACCTTGCCACTGACAGGCAAAGGCGTGGTTGACCGCATTATCACGAACCTTGGCGTGCTGGACGTCGTAGAAGGCGGCCTGAAAATCGTCGAATGCGCAGATGGTGTGACCGAGGACGAATTGCGGGCGGCGACAGAAGCCACAATCGTTTAAAACGGCTGGGGCGACGGATCACGCCGCCCCAAACCTTAAAAATTGCGTCAATCCATCCGCAACAATCATTTAACCCGCGATCAGCTTGTCGCTGCGATGGAACATCTGATCTTGCCTGACAACCTTCTGGATCAATTGGGACCAGCCGTGGGTGCGGGCCGATCAATTCTGATGTACGGCCCTCCCGATAACGGTAAGTACTTGATTTAAAACGGTATTCGCGACGCTTTGGGCGACAAGATTTATATCCCTCGCCCGATTGAATACGCCGGTTAGGTCATCACGGTGTTTGACCCGATTGTGCATTCCGCGGCCGAAGAAGACATTGATGATCCGAATTCCTTGCGCCGCACGTCCGGCCGGTATGATACGCGCTATGTGAAATGCGAACGCCCGACCGTTGTGACGGGCGGTGAATTGACGCTTTCGATGCTCGATCTTGTCTATAACCCGACCGCGCGGACCTATCAGGCGCCGTTGCAGCTGAAATCATCTGGCGGCACCTTCATCATCGACGACCTTGGACGTCAGGCGGAACCACCACAGTCCATCGTCAACCGTTGGATTGTGCCACTAGAAGAAAACCGCGATATTTTGGCGCTGCAATCGGGTGAAAAGTTCGAAGTTCCGTTTGATACGCTTGTCATTTTCTCAACCAACTTCCACCCGAACGAGATTTTCGACAAAGCGGCCCTGCGTCGTATTTTCTTCAAGATCAAAATTGATGGCCCGAACCAAAGCGATTTCCTCGAGATTTTCGCGATGATGGCCCGCAAACGCAAAATCCCGCTGGATGAACCTGCGTTGGTGCATCTGTTGCAGAAGAAATATCCGACGATCGACAATATCTATGCGAACTATCAGCCGATTTTCCTGATCGATCAGATGATTTCTATCTGTGAGTTTGAGGGCATCCCCTATCAGATGACCCCTGAATTGATTGATCGGGCATGGGCGAACATGTTCGTGAAGGAAGAAAAAATCGTGCACTGACGATTTCGTCTGAAATTGGCAGGCCGTAGGTAAGCGGTTCGTACTTTACGAACTGCCGCCACGCTTCAAAAAGACAAAGACGGGTTGACGTTCGCGCCAGCCCGTCCACCTTTGGTCTATGACCACATTGCCCCCCAAATTTGTCGACTGGTTTGCCACAAAAGGCTGGAGCATCCACCCCCATCAGGCCGAAATGTTGGCCCGTGCGGATGAACCTTCGTTGTTGCTGATCGCCCCCACTGGCGGCGGCAAAACACTTGCGGGATTTTTACCGACGCTGGTTGAACTTTCGCAAGCACCGCACGACGGGTTGCACACTCTCTACGTTTCACCGCTGAAGGCGTTGGCGGCCGATATCAAACGCAACTTGGGCACGCCAATTGATGACATGGGGCTTTCGATCCGCGTCGAGGACCGCACGGGTGATACGTCCTACACCCAAAAGCGCCGCCAAAGGGCCGACCCGCCCCATATTCTGCTAACCACCCCCGAAAGCCTTGCGCTGTTGGTATCATACGAGGATGCGCCGCGCATTTTTCGCGGTGTTCAGCGCATTATCGTTGATGAAATTCATGCCCTTGCCGAAAGCAAGCGGGGCGATCAGTTGATGCTCGCCCTCAGCCGCATTCAAACGATGAACCCTGACCTGCGCCGCGTTGGGCTGTCGGCAACGGTAGATGATCCAGACGCGATTGCGCATAACCTTGCGCGCCACCCCGACCCCTGCCCCATTTTGCATGCCGATCCCGGGCCTGATCCAGACATCACCATGTTGGTCACACAAGAACGCCCGCCGTGGTCTGGCGGGGGCGCGAAATATTCCATTCCCGCCGTTCTTGATCTGGTCAAGCAGCACCAAACAACACTGATCTTTCACAACACCCGCGCGCAGGCAGAGCTTTATTTCCACAACCTATGGCTCGCCAATGAGGACGGTTTGCCCATTGGCATTCACCACGGGTCCCTGTCGCGTGACCAACGCACCAACGTCGAAGCGGCCATGGTCCGCGGTGATCTGCGTGCGATTGTGTGCACGGGGTCTTTGGATTTGGGTATTGATTGGGGCAACGTCGATCTGGTCATCCAGATCGGCGCGCCAAAGAATGTAAAACGCCTCGTGCAGCGGATCGGGCGGGCGAACCACCGATATAATGCACCGTCAAAGGCCGTTTTGGTGCCTGCAAACCGGTTTGAAGTGGTGGAATGTGTGGCAGCACTTGAGGCCGCGAAAGCCCATGACCTCGATGGTGATGCCCCCCGCGCTGGCCCGCGCGATGTGTTGTGCCAGCATATTCTGGCGGTCGCCTGTAGCGGCCCCTTTGATGCCACCGCGCTGTTCCACGAAATCAAAACAGTCGGGGCGTTTAGCGATCTCAGCCGCGCTGCCTTTGACGACTGCCTCGATTTTTGTGCGACGGGTGGCTACGCGCTGCGCGCCTATGATCAGTGGAAACGGCTGAAGGAGGTCGATGGTAAGTGGCAGCTGCGCGACCCGCGATCCTCTGCTCGCATCCGCATGAACCTTGGCACGATCTTTGACATTGAAACGTTGAAGGTGAAATTCCGCCGCTCCGCCAAAACCCTCGGTGAGATCGAGGAAAGCTTCGCCGCGACCCTGACGCAGGGCGACACGTTTTTGATCGGCGGGCAGATTGTGCGCTACGAAGGGCTGAACCAGCTCACGGTTGAGGTGTCGCACCAAAAGGGGCGCACGCCAAAGGTTGCGACGTTCAATGGCACCAAGTTTGCCACCTCCACCCAGTTGTCCCAACGCATCTTAACCATGTTTGCGCAAGACGATTGGCCCGAACTGCCCGACCACACGTCCCAGTGGCTGCACCTTCAACGTGACGTATCGCAACTGCCCCAAGCGGGACGAATACTGGTCGAAACCTTTCCCCAAGACGGGCGTGAGCACATGGTTGTCTACGGGTTTGCTGGTGTGAACGCGCACCGCACCCTTGGCCTGATCCTGACCCAACGGATGGAGGCGGCGGGGCTGAACCCGCTGGGCTTTGTCGTCACCGACTACGCGATGATGATTTGGGGGCTGACCCCTGTTAAGTACGTCGCACCGCTGTTTGACCCCGACAATATGCGCGACGGTTTGGAAACTTGGCTGGCGGGCAATGCTGTCATGAAGCGGACGTTCCGCGTGGCGGCGACCGTCGCGGGGCTGATTGAACGTAACTCGCGCCAAGGGCGCAAATCGGGGCGGCAGGCGACGTTTTCCAGCGATATCCTGTACGACACTCTTGCGAAATACGATCCTGATCACCTGATGCTGCGGATCACCCGCGAAGAAGCCATGCGCGGTTTGGTTGATTTTGGCCGGATTGAGGACATGTTGCAGCGCACCAAAGGGCGCGTCGATCATGTGGAACTGGACCGTGTGACGCCTTTGGCCGCCCCGCTGTTTCTGGAACCGGGGCGCATTCCCGTGTTTGGGGAAGGACGTGAAAAGCTGTTGCAGGATCAATCAGCCGCCTTGATGCGCGACGCGGGGTTGGGCGATCGCTAGACTTCGTGCGCGCACTGGGGCATCGACCTGTGTATGACCGACCACGCGTTTACCTTTTGCGATACCCATCTGATCGCCCGCGCTGACTGCACCCTGTGGTGGCCCGACGCGCGGTTGTTGTGCGTGTCCGATTTGCACCTTGGGAAATCCGAACGCATCGCGCGGCGTGGTGGTACATTGTTACCGCCATATGAAACCTGCGAAACATTGTGGCGTTTGGAAGAAACGGTCATGGCGACAAACCCCGAAACAATCGTGTGCCTTGGCGACAGCTTTGATGATCTTGGCGCGGCACGGGCGGTCGATGACGATACACGAACCACCCTGATCCGTCTTCAGGCCGGACGGGACTGGATCTGGATCGAAGGCAACCATGACCCAGGCCCCATTGATCTTGGCGGCACCCATTTGGGGCAGCTGCAACGCGGACCGCTCAGTTTTCGCCATATCGGGCAGCCCAACGCATCAGGCGAAGTGTCGGGCCATTACCACCCTAAAGCAGCCCTAAAAGGCATCGCAAGCCGGCCCTGTTTCTTAGTCGATGACGCGCGCATTATCCTGCCTGCATTCGGGGCCTACACGGGCGGTTTGGCTGCCCGCGATGAGGTGCTGGTAAAAATCATGGCGCCATCAGCAATCGCCATTTTGACTGGTAAGCGCGCGCTGCCCGTCCCCCTGTCCGCCTGTCTTAAGCGTTAAGGTTTTGGGCAAACGACAAGTTATCGCAATATTTCGGCCCGACGGGCACTTCTGATCCACAGTTCAATTGCACAAAGTCACGCCCGCCGACGGTTTTGACCCCGACCACAACAGCCTGCGACACCCAGTGTGATCGATGCACGCAAAAACCCGGTTCCACGTCAGTTTCTTGAACCGCATCCCCCAACCGCATCAAAATACGATGTTCTTGCCCGTCATCTGTCATAATCTTGATATGGTGATTGTCAGAACTGATCCGTGCCAACCGCGCATTAGGGTTGGCTGGAATTCTGTTAAGAAGGCGATCGCGGCGCACCTGTGGCTTAGGCTGTTCGCCAATCGCCAAATCACGCAAGGCCCTGCGGAAGGCGATAATTCCGATCGCAATAATGAAAATACATCCGATTGCGGCCCAAAGGCTCATCGCCTGATACGCATCAGAACCACCTACAAGATGGTTCAGCAAAATAACCAAAGGACCAAACGTAACCGCGAGTGATATCGCAACCGCCAAGTCTTCTTGCCATTCCGGCCGACCCGTCAAAATGTGGCGCCAAATGGTGCGGCATGAAATTGCAATCAAAATGGCGGCCGCTATTAAACTGCCCCAATAAGTTAAACGCCAAACAAAGGGTTGGGAATCAAACGTGCCAAATGGGCCCGCCAAAGCAACCACAATGGACGTCATTGCCCATGTCACCCACAATGAAAGTGACACAACCTCTTTGAACATGTCCCTAAAACCAGGGCCATCACCAAGCAAAAACAGCAATATTCTTCCCCCGACGCGCCGATCCGAAAGAATCGGTCGCAACAGGTTTATTATTACACCGTTGAAATCAGGGGAAAGTCTTACGCTGTCAAACCTTCCGGTTCCGCGAGCCCATTTGCACGACAACACGCCGTCAGCGTATTGGCCAACAGGCACGCAATGGTCATCGGCCCAACCCCACCAGGAACGGGCGTAATCGCACCCGCAACCTGCGCGCAACTGGCATAATCAACATCGCCCACAAGCTTGGTTTTACCAGCCCCTTTTTCAGGCGCGTCCAAACGGTTGATGCCCACATCAATGACAGTCGCACCCGGCTTAATCCAATCGCCCGGCACCATTTCGGGGCGACCAACAGCAGCCACAACAATGTCCGCTTGGCGCACAACCGCAGCCAAATCCTTGGTCCGCGAATGCGCAATCGTGACGGTACAGCTGTCACCCAGCAATAATTGAGCCATCGGCTTACCCACAATGTTGGAACGCCCGATGACCACTGCAGTCATGCCTGACAGGCTGCCATGATGATCACGCAACATCATCAATGATCCAAGCGGCGTACATGGCACCATCGCCTTTTGCCCTGTCCCAAGAAGACCGACATTGGAAATATGAAATCCATCAACGTCCTTTGCAGGGTCGATGGAATTGATCACCAGATCAGAATTCAAATGGTCGGGCAGCGGCAATTGCACCAGAATGCCGTGAATGGTCGGGTCGTTGTTCAACTGGTCCACCATGGCCAGCAAATCCGCCTCGCTCACATCTGCATTCATGCGGTGTTCAACCGACTTCATGCCGACTTCGACCGTCATCTTGCCTTTGGATTTAACGTAAACCTGGCTCGCTGGGTCTTCGCCCACCAACACAACAGCCAGCCCCGGTGTAATTCCGTGATCCGCTTTCAGGACGGCGACGTGTTCGCCCACCATACCGCGTACCTTGGCCGCAAAGGCCTTTCCGTCAATCACCGTCGCTGTCATGTCTGAATTCCTAAATCTAAGGGCCTTGTGTGGGATCGGTGGGCGGGGCGTTTTTGGCGCATGCCAAAGAGCGACGTCCCGCCCGTCTTTGTCTTAGAACAAGCCTTCGATTTGGCCATCATCGTTCAAATGGATGTTCTCAGCAGATGGCACACGGGGCAGGCCCGGCATTGTCATGATCTCACCGCACACGGCGACCACGAAACCGGCACCCGCGCTTAGGCGAACTTCACGTACCGGAACAGAGAACCCTGTTGGTGCGCCGCGCAATGTCGGATCCGTTGAAAACGAATACTGGGTTTTCGCCATGCAGACAGGCAGATTGCCGTATCCCTGCTCTTCCCAAAGCTTCAACTGATCGCGAATTTTCTGGTCCATCAATGCCTCATCCGCGTGATAAATCCGCTTGGCAATCGTCTGGATTTTATCAGCCAGCTTCATGTCATCGGGATAGATTGGCGCGAATGCGGATACGCCGCTGTCTGCGATTTCTGCGACACGTGTTGCCAAGGCCTCTGACCCCTTTGACCCGTGCTCCCAGTGTTGGGACAAAATGGCTTCGGACCCTTGCGTTTCTACGTAATCCTTAACGGCTTGCACTTCGGCGTCCGTGTCTGTCACGAAATGGTTGATCGCTACAACAACGGGAACCCCAAAAGATTTGAGGTTGCCGATATGACGACCAAGGTTGGCACACCCATTGTTCACCGCAGCCACGTCTTCATTGCCAAGGTCAGCCTTTGCAACGCCGCCGTTCATCTTCATCGCGCGCACTGTTGCAACCAACACGACGCAAGCTGGGCTCAGGCCTGCTTTGCGGCACTTGATGTTCATGAACTTCTCGGCACCCAGATCGGCACCGAAACCTGCTTCCGTCACAACGTAATCCGCGATTTTCAGCGCTGTGGTTGTTGCAATAACCGAGTTACAGCCGTGCGCGATGTTGGCGAATGGGCCACCATGTACAAATGCTGGGTTGTTTTCCAAGGTCTGGACAAGGTTCGGCTGCATCGCGTCTTTCAACAGAACCGTCATCGCGCCATCGGCCTTGATGTCGCGGGCAAAAACGGGGCTTCGATCACGGCGATACGCCACGATCATTGATCCCAAACGGTCTTGCAGGTCTTTCAAATCTTTAGCCAAGCACAAAATGGCCATAACTTCGGATGCGACCGTGATGTCAAATCCGGCTTCGCGTGGGAAACCGTTCGCAACACCGCCCAAAGACGCTGTGATCTGACGCAACGCACGGTCGTTCATATCAACAACGCGGCGCCAGACAACGCGGCGGATGTCGATCTCAAGCTCGTTACCCCAGTAAATGTGGTTGTCGATCATCGCAGACAGCAGGCTGTGCGCGGATGTGATCGCATGGAAGTCGCCTGTGAAATGCAGGTTCATGTCTTCCATCGGTACGATCTGCGCGTAACCACCACCAGCGGCCCCGCCCTTCATGCCGAAGTTTGGCCCAAGCGATGCTTCGCGGATACAAACAGCAGCCTTTTTACCGATGCGGTTCAGGCCATCGCCCAAACCAACCGTTGTTGTTGTCTTTCCTTCGCCCGCAGGGGTCGGGTTGATCGCCGTCACAAGGATCAGCTTACCGCTGTCGTTCTTTTGCACGGAGTTGATGAACTCTTGGCTCACTTTTGCTTTGTCGTGGCCATAGGGCAGCAGATCGTCAGATCCAATCCCGAGCTTCGCGCCAATCTCTTGGATCGGCTTCTTGTTCGCTTCGCGTGCGATTTGAATGTCGGTCTTGTAACCCATGATCTTCTCCCCTTAAGCCAAATGGCTGCGTTCAGTATGCTTTCGCACACCCTAACCACGGCTGGAAAGCAATTCGGGACGCGATAACGACATTTTCGCTATCGGAATCGCCGCCCACACAATCAATCGTTTCTCATGGGAAACCTTCGACGCTAATCAGGGGACCACGGACGTTGATCAGGAATGTGAAGCGTCAGGATATCGCCAACGGTTATTTTTCCTTCGGCCGCCACCCATGCACACACACCACGCCGGTTTTTGGCAGCTGGTTTGAACCCAACGCCTTTGCCCGGATGCACCTGTTCCAGTGATTTTGACGGAAAGACGCAAGGACGGTTTTCCATATCTACCGTGACGGTCGCACCGCTGGGGGCCTGCAGCCGCGATGATGGCGGGACGTGGGTGAAATCAGGGATGCCTTTGATCACCATTGTCGCACCTACGCGGGTCGGATCGATTGCATCAATCCCCATTTCGGCGGCAATCGCATCCAGTTCTTCGATGCTGACGATGCTCAGCTGGCGCTCATTCTTGATCGCCGTGTCCTTTTGGTATTGCGACTTTACCCGATTGCATGCCGGACGCGTGACACCAGCATGAAACGCGCCCTCAACACCCGCAAATGTCAGGTCAATCGTGTCGCGCGCTGGCGATAACAATGCGGCGCGATCGTCGTCTATCACGGACCCGAGCCATATGATTTCAGCTGTGTAATGTGTCGGTTTTAATGCGGGCATCGTGCTCTCCTAAATGTGGGGAAACACTGCCGCGAAGCCACCTTCTGCTCAAGCGACAAATTGTGACATCACGTATCAAGGGCGCTAAACGAAAACCGCCCAGACGGTGAGGTCTGGGCGGTTTGGTCTTACGTTGCTTCAGGCTCAAGGTCCGTATCGGGCGCCTTGGGCTTGCGCGGCTTGGTTTTCGGGATCGCCGTAACCGAATTGCCGGATTTCGGCGTGAGGTCCACATCGTCATCCTCATCATCACGGTTCAGCTTTTCACCTGCCATGACCCGTTTGATTTCGGCGCCCGTCAGCGTTTCGTATTCCAAAAGACCTTGACCGAGGCGTTCGAATTCCACGTTCTTTTCTTTCAGAATTTCCAACGCTTTTTGGAAACCTTGTTCAATAAAGGCCTTAACCTCGTCCTCAATCACGCCTTTGGTATCGGCAGAGACTGAAAAACCAGCGGTGTTGCCCTGATAGCCTTCGTGCGCTTCCGCGTAATCGATGTTGCCGACCTTGTCAGACATACCCCAGCGCATGATCATCGCACGGGCCAGTTGGCTGGCCTGCTGAATGTCACCCGCCGGACCGTTGGACACCTGATCTTCACCGTATTTAATAACTTCAGCGGCTTTACCAGCCATCGTCATCGCAAGACGCTGATGGCATTCATCGCGGAACATATTCAAACGGTCCATCTCTGGCAGGGACATCACCATACCGAGCGCACCACCGCGTGGAATGATCGTCGCCTTATAGACGGGGTCACATTTGGGCAGCGAGATGCCGACCACCGCGTGGCCCGCCTCGTGATAAGCGGTCATTTCCTTTTGCGCGTCCGTCATAATCATGGAGCGACGTTCGGCACCCATCATAATCTTGTCTTTCGCGCTCTCGAAATCGGCCATGGCGACGAAACGACGTCCCACACGGGCCGCGGTCAATGCGGCTTCGTTCACAAGGTTCGCCAAATCCGCACCAGAAAAACCGGGGGAGCCACGGGCGATGATGCGCAGATCAACGTCGGGACCAAGTGGCACTTTGCGCGCATGCACACCAAGGATTTTTTCACGGCCTTTGATGTCGGGATTGCCGACAGTCACCTGACGGTCAAAACGACCAGGGCGCAGCAAGGCAGGGTCCAGCACGTCTTTACGGTTGGTCGCCGCGATGATGATGACGCCTTCGTTGGCTTCAAAACCGTCCATTTCAACCAGAAGCTGGTTCAGTGTCTGTTCACGTTCGTCGTTGCCGCCGCCCATGCCAACACCACGGGCACGGCCCACGGCGTCAATTTCGTCGATGAAGATGATACACGGCGCGTTCTTTTTGGCTTGCTCGAACATGTCGCGCACACGGGATGCACCGACACCAACGAACATTTCAACAAAGTCAGAACCCGAAATTGTAAAGAACGGCACACCCGCCTCACCCGCAATTGCGCGCGCCAGAAGCGTTTTACCCGTACCCGGAGGGCCCACAAGCAATGCACCTTTCGGAATTTTACCACCGAGGCGCGAGAATTTTTGCGGATTGCGCAGGAATTCTACGATTTCCTCAAGCTCTTCCTTGGCTTCATCAATACCTGCCACGTCGTCAAACGTCACACGGCCTTCTTTTTCGGTCAGCATCTTGGCTTTGGATTTGCCAAAGCCCATCGCGCCGCCTTTGCCGCCACCCTGCATGCGGTTCATGAAATAAATCCACACACCGATCAGCAGAACGAAGGGCAGAAGTCCCACAAGGAACGTCGCAACACCGGATTGTTCCTGCGCTTCAATCGTCAGGGACACGCCTTTTGCGACAAGCAAATCAGCAACTTCGGTATTATCTGCACCGATGATAACCTGATATGTGCGCCCGTCAGACCCACGGTATAGCAGCTTTTCCCCGTCAATACGAGCCTCAGCCACGGCACCGGCGTCAATCGCTTGAACCAGTTCGGAATAGCTTTTCTCATTGGTCGCTTGCGCGCCCTGCCCACTTCCGAACAGGTTGAACAGCGAAATAACAAGAACGAAGAGCACGACCCAGAAGGCCAGATTGCGTGCGTTGCCCAAGGCGACACTCCTTTAGAAGAATGGATAGGGAGCGCGCGTTAACAGCACGTTACCTTTAGACATAAGATAGACGCTAAAGGCGCGAGTTCAACGGGAAACCAAGAAAGAGGTGAAATCCGCGACAATGCGCGCGCTAAATCCGTTTTGTAGCCCAGCCAAAGGGGCCGAAATCAGGGTATCACCGTCAAACACTGCCGGCGACGCCATTAAACTGCTGCGCGGCAGGCCAATATCGCGCCAATCTGGCACCTGCGACAGGTCGTCGCCCAAGGCTGCTACCCGCAAATTACCCACGGCTTGACAGTCTGGCAGTTGCCCAACCTCCCAGCGACCATCCCAAATTACACTGTCAGTGCGATCGCCCCAATCAATCGCTCCCTCGCAAGCATTCAGCTCACGGGCAAAGCGCAAACCATCCGCCGTTTTGCTGATCAAACATCCCGCAACAGTGTGGTGATCCTGTTTGATCAAAGCCACATCGAGGTGGATCATCGCCATCTCGCGTGGGGGATAGTCCGCGCCGTTGACGTATTGAACAGCAGCCAAATGCAGACGTCGTTCCGTTTCAGGATGGATCGGAGGGCGCGGACGTTTGGGAATAATGACATCGCCGGCTTCAAACGTCACAACGCGCCGCGCCTCTTGTGCGGCATGACTTTGGAGCGCGCCTTTTGCCTGCGATAACGCCGCAGCCGTGGTTTTCAATCCATCAGCATCGATGCCCAGCGGGCCCAGCGCCTCCAGGATTTGGCGCGCTTTGGGGCGGGTCTGGCTTAAGTCTTCGTTGCTTGGGTCTTCGATCCACGCCACATCGTGACGGCGCAGATATTCCCGCAATTCTGCGCGCGTTTGCTGCCAAAGGGGTCGGGCAAACGCGATGCCGTTACGCTTGAAATAAGCAGGCATCGCCGCAAGCCCGTCCACACCAGACTTACGCGCCAACCGCATTAGAAATGTCTCAGCGATATCATCGGCCGTGTGGCCAAGGACAACACCGTCTGCGCCATTCAATAGCGCCCACTGTGCAATCAAGTCATACCGCGCGTTGCGCGCCGCCGCCTGAACATTTCCAGCCGCCTGCGTTCCGTCCCAGTCCAGAATACTATGTTCAATATCATGGCGCGCACAAAATGCCGCCACGAACGCGGATTCATCAGCCGCCTCTGGGCGCAAGCCGTGGTTCACGGTGGCCGCGATCACGGGCACGCCTGTTTGCGCAGACCAACGCGTATACAGGTGCAACAACGCCATTGAATCCCCGCCACCCGACACGGCGACGGCGATTTTATCAGTCGAGGTAAACGAAAACGCGGTGTCTACAAAATGCATCAGCATTGCATCCTCAACGGGATGCTGCTCCAACCAATCAGGGTCTAGCCGCACCCGAGCGTTGCCATCGCCTGTGCGGCCTCACCAACTTCGGGGGCACCGGGGAAACGTGTGGCGACTTCGCCCAAGGTGACGCAGGCATCTTGCTGCTGTCCAAGTGCCGCAAGGGATTTACCAAGCTTCGTCAACGCAGCGGGGGCCACCGACCCTTCGGGCGCACCCGAAAACGCCGCCAGATAGGCGCGCGCTGCATTCGTGGTCTCGCCCAATTGTTCAAATGCCTGACCGCGCAGGAAGTGCGCATCAGATGCTACTGGGCTGCCCGGGTAGGTCTCATTGAAGGACGCAAGGAGGTCAGCGGCGCTGCGAAAGTCACCTGAGGCGAGCGCCTCCTGCGCCCGCGTAAAGTCCTCTTGCTCCCCTATCGCGAGGCTCGGGCCGCTGCTTACGGGAGTTTGGGTCACGGGGGCGGTCGGTTCAACGTCGACGCCGCCCAGCGATGGGGTTTGACCAAGATTGCCGATGTCACAGCCTGCTTCAAGTTCACACAGGCGGAATTCAAGATCACCGATGCGGTTCGTACCATCGCGGGTGATCCGCGTGATCCTAAATTCGAAGTCCTCAGTTTTAGATGTTAGGCGCGTCAGCTCTGCCTCGATGGAAATCAGGCGATCCAACGGCGTTGATCCCGTGGCACCCTGCCCCGACTGACCGGACGCCACCAATTCACCGCGAAGCGCTGTCACATCAGAATACAGCACCGACAATTCGGCGCGGATATCGGCCAATGTCTGATCTTGTGCGAAAGCCGCCCCAGAGATGAAACTCGTTGGGACGGCCATCGCGGCAATAAGGGCGAGTGTGCGGATCATGTCTTCCCCCCGAAAGAACGAATTAGCTGTTTTGACCGATTGAGATGATCGTCACAGCGCGTCGGTTTTGCGCATAACAAGATTCTTCGGAACACACCGCAATCGGGCGTTCCTTACCGTAGGACACGGTGCGAATGCGGCTGGATGCCAAGCCTTTGGAAATCAGGTATTCGCGAACGGAATTGGCGCGACGTGCACCAAGCGCGAGGTTATATTCACGTGTGCCTTGTTCATCCGCGTGGCCTTCGATCACGGCCAAGTAGTCGGAATTGGTCGAAAGCCATCCGGCCTGTCCGTCCAACGTTGCGCGCCCTGCGGCGGTCAATGTGGATGTGTCCACTTCGAACAACACGCGGTCGCCAATGGTCTGGCTGAAGAACTGTGGGCTGCTGGGATCGTTGGCCCCGCCAAGTCCGGTCTGGTTGATGTCATTGGCTGCGTTCAGCCCGTTTTGTGCGTTCAGATCAACCGTGTCTGTGGTGTTAAAACGGTCTGCGTTTGTACACGCGCTTAGGCTGAGGGCGCCAATCACCAGCACGGCTTTGATAAGATGTTTCATGGGTCTGTCCCGTTATTTTTGTTTGCTCGTTGCGCACAGTCTAGCACGCGGAAATTGAATTGAGAATCGCGAATGCGTGATCATGATAACCCTACCGTTGCAGGGGGCCCCATGACGGATCGGACCCGCCTTGCGGTGTCGTCACACGGCGCAAATTGCGGCCCGTGATATCGACGGAATACAAGCCTGTCGTGCCATCCGCGCCTTGGGTTTCACGCGCAAACATGATGACACGCCCGTTTGGTGCCCATGTCGGGCCTTCATCAAGGAAAGACGACGTCAAAAGACGTTCCTCAGACCCGTCCGTGCGCATCACACCGATATGGAACCGTCCAGATTCTTGCTTGGTGAAGGCAATCAAATCGCCGCGCGGGGACCACACGGGTGTGCCATATCGCCCATTTCCAAAGGAAATACGCTGCGGCTCCCCCCCGTTGGCCCCCATGATGTAGAGCTGCTGTGTGCCGGAACGGTCGGATTCGAACACAATCTGGTTTCCATTGGGGCTAAACGACGGGGCTGTTTCAATCGCAGGTGTGTTGGTCAAACGGCTGTGCTGCCCTGTGGTCAAATCCGTATGGAAGATGTCTGTGTTGCCGCCTTGGATCAGGGAATAGATAACCTGCCGCCCATCAAGGCTGAAGCGCGGCGAAAACGCCATATCGCCGTCCGCGGTGCCAAGCTGTTGGCGGCCAACCGTCGCAACATCGAGAACATTAATGCGCGGAAATCCGCTTTCATAGCTGGTATACAGCACGCGGTCGCCCGTGGGGCTAAAGCGTGGGGCAAGAACAATCGCACTGCTGTCCGTCAGATACTGAACATTTGCGCCGTCATAATCCATAATCGCCAGACGTTTGGCACGATCGTTTTTGGGGCCAGTCTCAGCGACATACACCACGCGGCTGTCGAAATATCCGGCTTCGCCTGTGATGCGGCTGTACACAGCATCCGCGACCTGATGAGCCATACGACGCCAAGCGTCCGTTGTGCCGGCAAGTTGCAATCCTTCGCCCATCTCTGCGCCGGAAAATACGTCATAGAGGCGGAATTTGACCGTCACCTGATTGCCATTCACTGCGACAGCGCCTGTCACCAACGCCTGTGCGTTGATTGCGCGCCAATCGGCAAATGCGACAGGTGCACCGAACCCCGACGGGGTTGAAATGAAGGCCGACGCAGGGATTTGGCGAAACAAGCCCGTGCCGTTCAAATCTTCTGCGATCACGCGACTGATGTCCGCCGCCATCTGTTCGGATCCACCAACTTCGGGCTGAAACGACGGGATCGCGAACGGCAATGCCTCAATCACACCACTGGTCAATGTGCCAAGGTCGATCAATTCACTTTGCGCACGCGCGGGGCTGGACAGGGTCGCGGCCAAGACGCACGCGGTGAGGAGTGTTAAAATACGTTTTATCATAGCGCATATACTCTCTTATTTGCCCGCGGTTTCAACGGGGAGTTTTTGGGTCGGCGGATCACTGCGATCAGCGCTTGGGCTGCAAGGGTGCCTGTCATCGCAGCGCCATTTGGGACGGATCAAACACAAGCTGTAGGTCGCGCCGTGTCTGGAATTGTTCTGCGGGGACGTCATATCGCCCGCTTTGACCTTGCGGGCAGCGCACAAGTGCGGACCGCGCGGCACGGTAAATCACTTCGGCGTCGGCCGCTGTGCCACCTGCAAAGGACGTCATCTCAAAACTGCCGGTATCAAGGACACCACCTGCGTTCATAGAAAAGCGGACCGTGACACTGGTGCGCATCGCGGCCGACGACACAGCGCCCAGCGTCCAGCACTGACCGATCTGGCGCATGATGTTGGCCTTGTCGCCGTCCGAAATGTCACCGCCGCCTAAACCGGGGGTCGGTGTGGGTGTGTCTGCGGGCGTGTCCACGGCCCCAGCGGCGGCCAATGCAGCCGCCACAGGATCAACGGCGTCCTCGGTCGGTGTTTCAGCTGCCACCGCAGCACGCTGTGGGCGGGTCGCGGGACGGCGCGAGATTTCGGGCGCAAACGACGGGTCATCGGCTTCGGTAATAATGGTGTCTGTTGCGGCTTCGGGTGCGGTGGTTTCTTCGGCAACGTCGACGTTTTCTTCGGGCACTGCATCAGGTTGTTCAACTGCGGCCTGTGCCACATCAGGTGCAACAGTCGCATCGGGTTCGGGGGGTGCCACAATTTCAGGGGCCACACGCGGGGCTGGTCGTGGCACGGGTCGAATGCTGCTGCCAAGTTCAATGGACGGGGGTGGCGCGACAATCGTTGGGGTGTCGGGCACCGTAGGCGGCGTGTCTGTCACAACCGTTTCAGGCACCGTTAAATCAGGTGCTGCGGGGGGTGTTTCGGGCGCGGGCGGCTGTACTGCCACGGGGGCATCAGCAACTGCGGGCGGGGTTTCCACAACGGGTGCAGGCGGCGTGTCCTCAATAACGGGCTGTTCGATTTCGGCGGGGTCATTTGGCGGCAAATCAGGCTGCACCCCTTGGGTCATCGCCGCAAATTCAGCGCCCGACACAACCGACACTTCCGTCACCTCAAAGGGCAGCGGTTCGGACGACATGCCCCAACCCGCAACCATCCACACGACAATCGCCGCGTGTCCCGTGCCTGAAAGATAGGTTCCAACGCTCATGCGCGATTACCCGTCGCTACCATCCGTGGCCCCACCAAGGGTAGGCCCACCAATGTCTGTCACCAGACCGATATTGTTAAATCCAGCGGCGTTCAACGCACCCATGATTTGCGCCACAGCGTTCCATTCGTTCACGCCATCTGCGCGCAGGAAGATGCGGTCACTGTCGCGTTCTGCTGAAATTCCCTGAAGGCGCGGGATTAACTCATCTGATGCAACCACCGTTTGTTGGATCATGATTTCACCCTCGGCGGTCAAGGTGACCGTCAGTGGTTCTTCATCATCGCTGGGCAGCGCATTGGCCGCCGTTTCAGGCAATTGCACAGGAACACCCACCGTCAAAAGCGGGGCCGCGACCATAAAGATAATCAACAAAACCAACATGACATCAACGAAGGGTGTTACGTTAATCTCGCTCATTGGCATGGTGCGGCGACCGCGACGGCGCGCACGCCGGCCGCCCCCATCGTCCGCCTGTTTCATGACCCCGCCACCCATGGCTTAAGAATCCAACTGACGGCTAAGGATCGTGGCAAACTCATCGGCAAACGCCTCATAGCCGGAAATAATCCGGTCCGCGTCCGCACTAAGTTTGTTGTAATAGATAACGGCAGGAATAGCGGCGAACAGGCCCAGCCCCGTGGCGAGAAGCGCTTCCGCGATACCGGGGGCGACAACGGCAAGGTTCGTGTTCTGCTGCTCCGCGATTTCGATAAACGCGTTCATGATGCCGATGACCGTACCAAACAGACCGATAAACGGCGCGGATGATCCGACCGTGGCAAGCACCGTCAGCCCGCGCTGCAAGTTTTCTGTTTCTTTCGCGATGGCGACGTCCATGGAACGATCAATGCGCGACGTTGCCCCCGCGATCAGCCCACCATCCTGGCGGTGCGATCTGCGCCATTCCAACATGCCTGACGCGAAAATCTTTTCCGACTGACCCTTGGGGGTCGCGCCGATTTGATCAAACAATTCATCCAAAGGATTGCCCGACCAGAAGGCCTCGTCAAAGACACGGGCCTCAGCGCGCGCGCGGCGATACTGCATCCATTTGTCGACAATAACGGCCCAACACCACACTGAGGCCACGATCAGTACAATCATGACCAGCTGTACAGCGATCGTTGCGTGGGCAAACATTCCCCACATCGTAAAATTCGGTTCCATAACGCCTGCTCTGCTCTATCGGGTCATTTTGACCTCTGATTGGGAACAGATGTATCGCAGCTTGCCAAGGAATGCCAACAAAACGCGCAAATCCAGCGTAGAAACGCGGGTATTAATGTAAATTTCGGCGAAAAGCCGCCGGAAGCCGCGCTGGCGCACCTGCCTCATTGATCGCGACAATGGTCACCAGCGCGCTGAATAAAACGTCGCCGCCGCGCTCAACCGTTTGTTTGACGATCAGCCGCGCACCGGTGACGGCCTTCACGGTGGTGGTCACAACGACCTCGTCGTCGTACTTGGCGGGGGCGTGATAATCCGCCTCAACACGGCGCACCGCGAACACGACGCCGTCGTCGCGCTTCATCGCGGCCTGATCGACGCCCATCTCGCGCACCCATTCAGAACGCCCGCGTTCAATGAACTTCAGATAATTCGCATAATAGACGATGCCGGCAAGGTCGGTGTCTTCATAATATATCCGCAGGGGCAAACGATGGGTCATTGCAGTGCCCCGATCCGCGCGGCCAGCCGCAAGGCATGGCTTTTGTCGTGGGCCACTGGGAGCATCACCGGATCATACACCGCGCGAATGACCCCCGCGATATCGGGGCGCAACACCGCGTTGCCGTCAATCATTGCCAGTGGGGACGCATCGCGGAACGCCACGTCCGACCACAGCACGATGGACTGAACGGCTTGTGACAGCGCCAAGGTTTCTGCGGGGACGGCGGCCAAATTCTCATCCATACGCAGGAAAATAAAACAGGCCTGAATGGCCCCCGCATCGTCAAACCGGAAAATCCGGTATTGGTTGGCATGGGCCTTGATCAACCGACCGACCAAATCGCCCAGCTCGGGCACAAGGCGGTCCAGATCAGGCACGCCCACCAGTTCATCCCAGTCTTTGCAAAACAGCATCATGACGTTGACGCCCAGTTCGGCGTCCAGTTCATCCATTTGGTGCCCGGCGAGCATGCAGACAGCCTCAAATGCGCCCTTAAGAACGCCAATCGCGTCGTCCTCAACGCCGAAAACCACTGGCACAATCGGACGCCCCCACCGCGCGCACAAATAGCTGCCGTCCGCGCGGGTGAACAAAGGTTCAATTTCTGAAAAATCCATCATGGCCCCTTGATACAAAATTCAAAGGCGGGGGGAACCCTTCGGTTTCATCTTGTGGGAAATACCTGACCCGCAGAGCCACTATTCGCCAAACATGTCGCCCTGCCCTTTGGGCGCCGCCATCCCCAAATGGGTCCATGCCTTTTGGGCTAGCATTCGCCCGCGTGGGGTGCGCTGGATCAGACCTTGTTGCAGCAAATAGGGTTCTATCACTTCTTCCAGCGCGTCACGGGACTCAGACAATGCCGCCGACAGGGTTTCAATTCCCACGGGGCCACCCTGATAATTCTCGGCAATCAACCGCAAATACCGGCGATCCGCTGAATCGAGGCCCAGATGATCCACCCCCAACCGCGTCAATGCGCTGTCCGCAATCTCGCGATTGACTGTGCCATCGCCCTCAACCACAGCGAAATCCACAACACGGCGCAATAAGCGGCCCGCAATGCGCGGTGTGCCGCGTGCGCGTTTGGCAATTTCTTGCGCGCCATCCTCAGTGGCAGGCGCGCCCATCAGACGTGCACCGCGCGTGACGATCTGGTGCAACTCGGCTGTGGTGTAAAACTCCAACCGCGTCGGAATGCCAAAGCGGTCGCGCAGGGGCGTCGTCAGCAAACCCATCCGCGTGGTGGCCCCGATCAGTGTAAAGGGCTGCAATTCGATCCGCACTGTGCGCGCGGCAGGGCCTTCGCCGATCACAAGGTCCAACTCAAAATCCTCAAGCGCGGGATATAGGACCTCTTCAACCGCTGGATTGAGCCGGTGAATTTCGTCGATAAACAACACATCGCGCGCTTCCAGATTGGTCAGGATCGCCGCGAGGTCACCCGCCTTGGCCAAAACAGGGCCAGACGTCATGCGAAATCCGACACCAAGTTCACGCGCCATGATCTGCGCCAGCGTTGTTTTGCCCAAACCGGGGGGGCCGTGGAACAACGTGTGATCCATTGCCTCACCGCGCCGCTTTGCGCTTTCGATAAAGACTTTCAGATTTGATCGCGCTTCGGCTTGGCCGATAAATTCGTCCAACACCTGCGGGCGCAAGGCACGATCATTGTCACCGTACTGATGTTGCGGCTGCATGAATGTATCAGACACGACCTACCCCTTTGGCGCCAGCAGCTTAAGCGCCGCACGGATCAGCGTCGTCACGTCGCCGCCTTCATTTTCACCCGCCGCTTGCGCAACGGCACTGACCGCATCTGACGGGCTGTAGCCCAAATTACTAAGGGCCGACAACGCTTCGGACTGCGCGGCCCCGTTTTCAGGGACAAACGGTTCTAACACGGCATCTGGGTCCGCGTCAGCGGCCGCAGGTGCCGCCCCGCCCGCCGCAGGCGCGGTGTTTGTTGCCGTTCCCGCCATAGCCATCACCGAATGCGCCTTGTCTTTCAAATCCAGGATAACCTTTTTGGCCGTTTTCGGGCCGACCCCTTTGGCCGTGGCCACCGCCGCCCAATCGCCCAGCGCAATAGATCGGCTGACCCCATCCGCACCCAGCGTTCCCAAAATCGCCATAGACGCCTTTGCGCCAATGCCCTGCACGGTCATCAACAAGCGGTGCCATTCCTTTTCCACCAATGTGGTAAACCCGAACAATTGCAACAGATCTTCCCGCACCAACAGGTCCGTATACAGCGCAACCGCTTCCCCATTGCCCGGCAGCGTCGCCATGACACGGTCACTGACGTACACAATATACCCGACCCCTTTAACATCGATCAGGACGTGATCGGCGGCGCGGTATTCCAGCCGCCCTGCGATACGACCAATCATGCCGATATCCCCACTGAAACTCTCTGGGCCGTCTGCGCGTGATGGGCATGACAGATCGCGATCGCCAAGGCATCCGCGGCATCCGGCCCCGCAAGGTCAACACCGGGCAATTGCAGTTTCACCATATGCGCGATCTGCGCTTTGTCTGCATGACCCACGCCGACAACCGCCTTCTTCACGGCATTGGGCGCATATTCACCGACGGTCAGCCCCGCCTGTGCTGGCACCAGCATCGCGATCCCGCGCGCCTGACCCAACTTGAGCGTCGCCGCACCATTAGAGTTTACAAAAGTCTGTTCCACGGCGGCCGTATCAGGCTGATAGGTGGCCAAAATTTCACTGAGCTGTACATGAAGCGCCAAAAGCCGCGTCGCGAGGTCGCCAGATCCGGATTTGCAAATGCCGTTGGCCACATGGCTCAGCCGCGATCCGTTGACCGAAATCACACCCCAGCCCATGTTCACCAACCCGGGATCGATACCCAAAACCCTCATGACCGCCCTCTTTTTATTATTCGTTAATTTACCGTTAGCACAAAAGGCGAACACCCGCCTAGCCCCTTCCCCTGCGGAAGGTCACAAAAACGTCACAAGCTAGGTCTGAAAGCGTCACCCCAGATACATGAGCGACCTTTTCTTAGGCGAAATAAAAATAATAATTACAATCTGTTAACCCTGTATGCTGCCATGCAGCATTCGCATATCACACATGCGCAAATGGCACTGGTGGGATCTAATTTCCTGACCTAAGCGCCACTTAGAACGACGATACACCAACCGGCATTCGCCCATAACCTTTCAGGAGACCTCCAATGGCCGCCATCGCTTTCCGCACCACAACCGTCAAATCCGGTTTTTCATTGTCTTCCCTGATCGGCGCAATCGCTGATTGGAATGATGCACGCATGACACGCAATTCGCTGAACAAATTGTCCGCCCGTGAGCTGGACGATATCGGCCTGATGCGCGGCGACATCGAAGGCATCGCACGCGGCAATCTGATCCGCTAACCGTGCAGGGCAGCGCAAGCTGCTACAAACACAAAAAAGGGCCGCGTCTGATGTCAGACGCGGCCTTTTTCAATTCTGAGGAATGGTTCTCTCGGCGCCAGAGGCTTAGCGCTGAAAGAAATACTGCTTAAGGTAGCCGCCAACGGCGACTGTCACTGGTTCTTCTTGCATCAACACAGCGCCCGCTTGTTCTACAACAGTGCCAGCCCGCAACTCTTCAACCTTCAACGCGTAATTTCCGGCCCCCATCTGGGCAAACAACAACGCTTTGAACGCAAGCAACAACAGCGCAATGACAAACAAACCTTTGACCGGGAACCGCGGGCGGATCAGACGTGCCCTTGAGCGGATCAAACAGTCACGCCCAACGCGGTGGGCAACACCGTTGTTGCGCATCCGGTCGTGGTTGCGAACAATTTTATTCAGTCTCTTATCGAGAGAAGCATCAATGGTCATAGCGGCAGCCTTACAAACTCGGCCCCCACCGAACGACACCAAATTCGCCTCGAAATGGGGCGAAAATGTGGCAAACGGTTCAAATGCGCCGAAAAACGCCAATAAATTCGGTTTAACTATGTTTCCTGACGTAGGGTTAACGTCGACCAGTCACCAATCACATCATGACGCGTCAGATTGTATCCGTTTTGGGAATAAACGGCGATAATTTCGTCCGCTTGTTCGTTCAAAAGGCCCGATAGAATGACGAATCCGCCGAGTTTGTTATGTTTCGCCATATCCGGCGCCAACATGATCAGCGGGCCCTTAAGGATGTTTGCGAAGATCAGATCGAAGGGTGCTGCGTTTGTTAACCGGTCTTCATCAAATCCAGCCGCCGCAACACACATCACAGCCCCCGCCATATCGTTGGCCGCCATATTGACCTCGGCCACGTCCACAGCGACCTGATCAATATCGGACGCGATCACATGCGCGCTGCCTGTTTTGGCCGCAGCCATCGCCAGAACGGCGGTGCCACACCCAATGTCGGCCACGTCATCAAACGTCATACCGTCGCTCAGCAGTCGGTCATATGCCTTGAGACACCCCAGCGTCGTGCCGTGATGTCCGGTTCCAAACGCCATCGCAGCATCAATCAACAGGCCCACACGATCGGCGGGCAGCTCTGTGGCATCGTGGCTGCCGTAAACAAAGAACCGCCCTGCCTCAACGGGGGGGAGTTCGCGTTTCACATGGGCCACCCAATCGGTTTCGGGCACTTCAGATACAACGAAGGGCTTGGCCCCGAATGTCGCAGCCAACAGCGCCAAGGCCACTTCGTCGGGGGCGCCCTCAAAGTATCCACCGACTTCCCACAATCCGCTGTCGTCTTCGACCTCGAACACGCCAACACCTGTCGGGGCGGGTTCCATATTTTCCATTGCCGCACTTACGGCATCAGCGGCAGGTTTGCCCATCATGGTGGTTAAGGCGGTAAAGGTGGTCATCTGCTTACTCCGCAGGTTTGGCGCCAAGGGTGCGCGCGGATATGGTTTCGTTGCCGCGCACGGGATGGCGCGGGATCAACAGGCTTAACAACAGGGATACGATGGCCATGCCAGCCGCCGCCAGAAACACCAATCCAGGCGATGTCAGCCACAGATAGCCCAGCAATGCCGGTAAAAAGACCGCCGCAATATGGTTGATCGTGAACGCGACCGCCGCCGTCGGTGCAATGTCTTGCGGGTCGGCAATCTTTTGGAAATACGTTTTTAGCGCCAGCGCGAGGCTAAAGAAGATGTGGTTGAACACATACAGCGCCGACGCCAGCACAACGCCCCACCCAAAGTAATACAGCCCGCCATAAAGGAAAAAGATCACCGCCAGCCCGACATATTCAAACACCAACGCATTGCGTTCGCCAAACACTTCAACCGCCTTGCCGACCAGTGGTGCGGACAAGATGTTTGCCAGCAATGTGATGAGGAACAGTGACGTGACTTCGTGCACGGCAAAGCCGAATTTTTCGACCATCATGAAGCCCGCAAACACGATGAAAATCTGACGCCGCGCACCGGACATGAATTGCAGCGCATAATACAGCCAATAGCGGCGGCGCAGGATGAGTTTTTGATGTTGCGGGTGCGCGCCTTCAAACTGCGGATAGGCGATCAGGCAAAACACCCCGATCACCGCCGTTAATCCACCCGACAGCCAATACACGATTAAATAGGACAGGCCCAGCGCCTCCCATGTCAGCACGATCAGCACATACGCGAGGAATGTTGCCGCTGATCCCGCCGATATAATCCATCCCAATGTTTGGGGCGCGCGGGCCTTGTCGATCCATTGTAACTGCAAAGACTGGTTTACCGTTTCATAGTAGTGAAACCCGATCGAACTCAGCATCGTGATTGTCAAAATTCCGCCCATACTGGGGAATTGCGCGGTGATCGCGGTGGCAATGCCCAGCATCACCAGTGCCACAAGCCCAAGAACCTGTTCGCGAAACATCATCAAAAGGACAATTACGCCAACGGCCAAGAATCCCGGAATTTCGCGCACCGTATGAAGCCAGCCAATGTCTGAACCGTCAAAATCCGCAACCTCAATCACAAAGTTATTGAGCAGTGCCGACCATGTGGAAAACGCAATCGGCATGGCCGCCGCCATCAAAAACAGCAACGTCACAGGACGGCGCCAAAACGGCAGCGTATGGGCATCTGATAGGCGAACGATTTGCATGAACAATCCCTACGCCTGCCACCCAGATTTGTCGAACCCGCAATTGCGGGGCAAAGCCGCATCTGGTGGGCCGGACGGGACCAAGCAAGGGGATGTCAACGGCGTGGGGGCGGCCCCCCTTTCAATAAAAACTTTGCGGATCAATATCGATTGCCATGCGCAGATCACCGCGCAGTTTGAACTGGGCGGCCCACGCGGCAAGGGCTTGTTGCAACGGCGCTGATTTCTCTGCCTTCACCAAAAGACGCACGCGGTGGCGCCCGCGTATCCGCGCAATAGGGGCTGGTGCAGGGCCATAGACCTGCGCCCCAATTTTACGCAGTGGCCCATCATTGCGCGCCATCTGTGTTCCCAAATCAAACACCTCCTGCACGTTAGGTGAACTCAGCACGATGCCCGCCATGCGACCATAGGGCGGCACACCTGCGGCGCGGCGCTCCCCTGCTTCGGCGGCCCAGAATGCTTCTTCGTCACCACCAAGGATCGCGCCGATCACCGGATGTTCGGGTTGGAAGGTCTGCAAAACGGCCTCGCCCGGGATGTCCGCGCGCCCTGCCCGCCCCGCGACTTGGCGCATCAATTGAAATGTGCGTTCGGCGGCGCGCAGGTCACTGCCTTGCAACCCAAGGTCCGCATCAATCACACCGACCAATGTCAGTTTCGGAAAATTGTGCCCCTTCGCAACAAGCTGCGTGCCAACGATCACATCCGCTTCACCGCGCGCGATGGATTCAATGTGTTCCTTTAGTGCGCGCGCTGATCCGTATAAATCAGAACTCAGCGTGGCGACGCGGGCATCGGGAAACAGCGCTTGGGCTTCGTCCGCCATCCTTTCCACACCGGGGCCAACGGGGGCGAGCTTATCGACCGCTTCGCAGCTGGGGCACACAGACGGCATCGGTTTGGTTTCGCCGCATTGGTGGCACATCAGGCGTTTTAGGAAGCGGTGTTCCACCATCGTGGCATCGCAATCATCACAGCCGATCTGATGCCCACAGGCCCGACAAATCGTCACCGGTGCGTATCCGCGACGGTTGAGGAACAGCAGCGATTGTTCCCCCTTTTTCAAGCGGCTTTCCACCATCTTTTGCAAGGTGGGGGAAATCCAGCGGCTTCCGGGTAGGTCCTCAATCCGCATGTCGATCGCGGACATCTTGGGCATGACGGCCACGCCGTAGCGCGATGCCAACGTCACCCGCGCGTATTTTCCAGCTTCAACATTCGCCCAGCTTTCAAGGGAAGGCGTGGCGGACGCCAAGACAACCTGTGCAGCATTCAGGGAGGCGCGCAGCACGGTCATGTCGCGGGCATTATACAGCACGCCGTCTTCTTGTTTATAGGATGTGTCGTGTTCTTCATCGACAACGATCAGGCCCAAATCACGGTAGGGCAAGAACAGCGCAGACCGCGCGCCTACGATCAATTGCGCCTCTCCCTGTCCGACCATACGCCAGCAGCGGCGGCGTTCTGTCATGGTCACGCCGCTGTGCCATTCGGCGGGTTTCATGCCGAACCGCGCCTCAACCCGTGTCAAGAATTCAGCCGTCAATGCGATCTCGGGCAACAACACCAAGGCTTGGCGTCCCTTGCGCAAACACTCTGCCACCGCCTCTAGGTAGACTTCGGTTTTGCCCGACCCTGTGACCCCCTTGAGAAGCGTGGTGCCATATTTACCCGACGCCACAGCCTCGCGAAGAACTTTTGCGCCGACCAATTGGTCTTCGGTCAATTCCTTGCTGCCATAGTCCGGATCAAGGCGCGGATAGGGGAGGTCGCGGGGGCTGTCTTCTTCGGACACCGCCCCCAGCTTGACCAAGCCTTTGACGACAGATGATGTGACCCCCGCCGTGTCCGCGACTTCCTTCAGCGTAAACGCCAACCCGCCATATTCATGCAGCACGTCCAGAACCTTGGTGCGCGCGTCGGTCATGCGGGTCGGTTCCACGGACCCCAATCGATAGACTTTGCGCATGGATGGCGCGTCCCCAAGCCCCGGTGCGCGGGTCGCAAGGCGCAGCATCGCGGACATCGGCGTCAGCGTGTAATCCCCCGCCTTTTGCAAAAACTGCCGCATTTCGTCCGCCATGGGCGCCACATCAAGCGCGCGAATGACGGATCGCGTTTTGGCGTAATCCCAATCGCCCTTTCCCGGCCCCCACACGACACCAAGCACCTTGCGCGGCCCCAAAGGGACCTCAACAAATGCACCGAGGTGACAGCCCCCTTCGGGCGCTTTGTAATCCAGCATCCGGTCAATGGGTTGTGCGGTGAGAACCCCGACCAGATCACCCTCATGGAAGAAGTCTTGGGTCATTGCGCCGCTTTGCGCAAAGTAGCCGTCAACACACCCATGGCGATCAAAACGCCCCCGCCGATCCGTGTCATCCAAGCAAGAACAGACGGGCGGCGAATGGTGGCGCGAAGGCGATCCGCCAACAGCGCGTAGACCAATACGTTGATCGTGGCGAGGCTTACGAAAGTTGCGATCAGAATGGCAAATTGCGGGGCCAGCGCCGCATCGGTGCGGATAAACTGCGGAACGAAGGCGATGAAAAACACGATTCCCTTGGGGTTCAACGCAGTGACAACAGCTGCGTTGCGAAACACGGCCCCCGCGCTCAGCTGTGGGGCGTCTTCAATCTGGATCGCCTTGGCGCTGCCCGCGCTTCGGATCATGCCGATGCCCATCCACACAAGATAGGCCGCACCGACCCATTTAAGCGCCACAAACAAGGTCGATGACGCCAAAACCAACCCACCCAAGCCGACCAGTGACGCGGTCATCGCGATGAAATCACCCAGCGCGACACCCGCGGCAGATGCCACCGCCACGCGCCGCCCTTGGGTCAGCGCATAGGTCAACACCAGAACAACCGTGGGACCGGGGATGATCAACAACAGCAGCGTCGCGCCGACGAACGTCATCCAAAGTGATAGGTCCATGGGAATCTCCTGTGTGCGCCCGAAGCTGCATTAGACACCCAGCATCCCGCACGCACAACAGCCCCTTCCCGCCCCGTGCGCTTTGCGGTATCTGTGCGCCAAATTCATTCAACACCGGAGCCAAGCCCCATGAAATTCTTCGTAGACACCGCAGACGTCGCCGCCATCAAAGAACTCCACGATCTGGGTATGGTCGACGGCGTCACAACGAACCCGTCCATCATCGCCAAATCCGGCCGTGATATCCTCGAGGTGACCAAAGAAATCTGTGACATGGTCGAAGGTCCCGTTTCTGCTGAGGTTGTCGCCACCAACGCTGATGACATGATCGCTGAGGGCCGCAAGCTTGCCAAGATTGCGGACAATATCGCCGTGAAGGTTCCGTTAACGTGGGACGGCCTCAAGGCCTGTAAGGTTTTGTCGTCCGAGGGCAGCATGGTAAATGTGACGCTGTGCTTTAGCGCCAATCAAGCGCTGCTGGCCGCCAAAGCGGGTGCGACGTTTATTTCCCCGTTCATTGGCCGTTTGGATGACATCAACCTTGATGGTCTGGAATTGATCGAAGACATCCGCACGATTTACGACAACTACGGGTTCGACACGCAGATTTTGGCCGCCTCGATCCGCAACGCCAACCACATGTCCGAATGCGCCAAGATCGGTGCCGACGTCTGCACAGCGCCGCCAAATGTGATCAAAGCGATGGCAAACCACGTTCTAACAGACAACGGCTTGGCCCAGTTTTTGAAAGACGCCGAAAAGGCCAACATCAAAATCGTCTAAGGCCCCTGCGGACGTCGCGTTGGTATTTGTGGCAAGATGAAACAGGGCGGCACATTAGGGTCGCCCTGCAACACTTTGGATTCATCATAAATAATCCTATGCGAGTGGGTGATCCGTCTGTTAAACTCCGTCTTAACCCAGAAAAACACGAGACGAGCATGAGCAGCGATCCCATTCTGAACGATCCCCTTGGGGAAGACATCCGTGATAAGATCATTTCCAATCCGGCCAAGCTGCTGGAAGACAAGGATATTATGCGCGCGCTCGTCGTCGCCAATGACAAATCCCAGGGGGAGATGTCGGGTGGAAACGTTGTCGATCTGCGCGGCATTGCGATGGAACGGCTTGAGGCGCGCCTTGATCGGTTGGAAGACACACACCGCAATGTGATCGCGGCGGCCTACGAAAACCTTGCTGGCACCAATCAAATCCACCGCGCGATTTTGCGCATGATGGACGCGACCCAGTTCGAACCTTTCCTTAGCGATCTGCGCGGTGAAGTATCCGACATCTTGCGCGTTGATGCTGTCCGTTTGGTCCTTGAGTCCGCCAATCCCGATGACGATCCCAGCGTTGCGCGCTTAGGCGAAATCCTGTCCGTCGCGGAACCCGGGTTTGTGAATGACTACATTGTTCAGGGTCGATCCACCTCTGCCCGTCAGGTTACACTGCGCCAAGTGCGCACAGATGACACTGAGATTTTTGGCGACAAGGCTGAATACATCCGATCAGAGGCGTGTTTGCGTCTGGACCTTGGCGAAGGGCGTTTGCCAGGCATGTTGGTGTTTGGTGCAGAAGATCCGCATCAATTCACACCCCAACAGGGCACCGATTTGTTGACCTTCTTTGCCGGCGTGTTCGAACGTGTGATGCGCCGATGGTTAAGCTGAGAAGGCGAGGCTGATGATTTCCCCTGCTATGTCTTCTTGTTTGGGCGACTGGCTGGATCATCAGCGCGCCCTTAAAGGGGCCGCGGCCAACACGATCAGCGCCTATCGCACCGATGTTCTTGGCTTTTTGCACTTCATGACCCAGCACACGGGCGACAGCCTTGGCCTTGGTCCGATTTCGCGTGTTGCGATCACAGATATGCGGTCTTGGATGGCCCATGAACGCGGGCGCGGCGTTGCGGCGCGGTCCTTGGCGCGCAGCCTGTCTGCGGTGAAATCGTTTTACAGTTGGTTGGCCGAACGCGAAGGGTTTGAACCGACGGCTGTTTTGTCCACACGCTCCCCCAAGTTTCACAAAAAACTGCCCCGTCCGTTGGCGGTTGATGCCGCCCGCGCGATGATCGACATGGTCGAAGTGCAGGCACGCGAACCTTGGGTGGCCGCGCGCGATGTGGCCGTGATCACGTTGCTTTATGGATGCGGGTTGCGCATTTCAGAAGCCTTGGGCCTGACGGGCCGCGACGTCCCCCTGCCCGCCACGTTGCGCATTATTGGCAAAGGCGGCAAGGAACGCCTTGTCCCCGTCATCCCCGCAGCCCGCGCAGCCGTAACAGCCTATCTGCGCGACTGTCCTTATGATACAGAACCTAACCAGCCGATTTTTCGCGGGCTGCGCGGTGGTCCTCTTTATCCGCGTGCGATCCAGTCGGTCATGGCCGCGTCACGTATGCAGCTTGGCCTGCCTGCGACCGCCACACCCCATGCCATGCGCCACAGCTTTGCCACGCATCTTTTGAATGCGGGTGGTGACCTCAGGTCCATTCAAGAACTGCTTGGCCACGCGTCATTGTCCACAACCCAGGCCTACACAGCTGTTGATACAGCGCGCTTGATGGAGGTCTATGACAGCGCGCACCCCAGCGCCAATCGGTAAGGCTGCTTGCCCCCCGCGCCGTATTGGGTCATGGAACCGTCATGATTGAGAATACGTTATCCCAGTACAAAGCCCTCGCCGTTCATTTCCTGACTGCAACGGGTGCCGTTTTCGCCATACTTGCGATGTTAGAAGCCATCCAAAAAGACTGGGCGATGATGTTCGTGTGGTTGATCGTGGCCTTTGCGGTGGACGGAATTGACGGACCGCTGGCGCGCCATTTCAACGTAAAGAAGTACGCGCCCCAGTTTGATGGTTATCTGCTTGATCTGATTATCGACTACCTCACCTACGTGTTTATTCCCGCCTATGCACTTTATGCGTCGGGGTTGATGGATGGGTGGTCCGGTTGGGTCGCGATCATCGTTATCACCTTTGGGTCAGCCTTATATTTCTGCGACACCCGTATGAAAACAAAGGATAATTCATTTTCCGGATTCCCTGGATGCTGGAACATGTTGATCCTTGTGCTTTTCGCGCTGAGCCCGCCATGGTGGGCTTGTCTGGTGCTCGTCGCGGTTCTGGCGGTGACGATGTTTGTCCCTGTGAAATTCGTTCATCCTGTGCGCACCGACCGCTGGCGCGCGATTTCATTGCCAATGGCGCTGGCATGGACCGTGTTTGCGGGCTTTGCCGCATGGGGGAATTTTGATCCGGCGGCGGGCGTGTTCTGGGGGTTGATGGTCACGTCGGTCTATCTGCTTGGCGCAGGTGCGATGCAACAAGTGCTGCACGGACCAGACGGCTAAATCAGAAAGCCGCCCGCGCCCTCGTGACGCAACAGCGCGACCTTGGTTTCCACCCCGCCTTTGCCCGAAAACCCAGTGAGCCCCTTGGCACCCATGACGCGGTGACACGGAATAATCACGGGGATCGGATTGCCGCCACAAGCAGACCCGACCGCCTGTGCAGATTGGTTCAACGCCTTGGCTATATCGCCATACGTCACGGTTTCCCCAAACGGAATAGCCGACATTTGCGCGCAAACGTCCCGCTGAAAATCGGACCCTTTGATGCGCAGCGGTAAGTCAAATTCTGTGAGCGTACCAGCGGCATAGGCCTGCACTTGACGGGCGGCCTCAACCAGCAACGGCGTGTCGTCTGTGCCGTCCCCGTCCCAATCAAGGCGCACAATCGCGCTGTCGTCTTCCCAAAGGGTAAGGGGACCGAATTGGGTGGGGATGGTTAGGATAGGCATGTGCCACCCTCACCAATTGTGCGCTGCGTATCAATCCGAAACATGCGCATGCTGCGGGCGGGCCGCGCCAAAGGCCATGCGGCCTTTGGCGCTGTCCCAGTCGGTTAGCTTAGCGCGCTATCACAGCGTCCGCAGACGCCCGTATGGCTGTGCGTCCCAACGTCGGGCAGGATTTTCCAGCAGCGCTGGCATTTTTCGCCATCCGATTTGCCGAAAACAACGCCAACGCCTGCCATATCCTCCAAGGCGAACCCGCCATCCGGTGCATCCCCTTCAACAATCGTGATCTGGCTGGTGATGCATAGGTCCGCAAAGGTATCAGGATTGGTGATCACGGCTGCCAATTCCGCGCTAAGATAAACTGTCGGCGCTGCTTCGAGCGAGGAGCCGATGACTTTGGCCGTGCGCTGTTCTTCCAACGCACCCGTCACGACACGGCGCACTGCGCGCACGATGTCTGACCGCGCGGCAAGCGCATCATCGCGCCACTCAGCCGGCGTGTCGGGAAAATCAACAAGATGCACAGACGTATCCGCGCCATTACGCTCCAACCAGACCTCCTCCATCGTAAATGTCAGGATCGGGGCAAGCCAGGTCGTCAGCCGCGCATAAAGCGCATCCAGAACCGTAAGTGCGGCCCGCTGGCGATCCGTATCGCCATCACAATACAGCGCGTCCTTGCGGATATCGAAGTAGAATGAGGACAAATCAAGCGTCGCGAAATCGAAAATCGCGCGGAACACACCTTGAAAATCGTACTTTGCGTAGCCTTCACGCACCACACCGTCGAGCACGGCCAGTTTGTGTAGGATCAACTGTTCCAGTTCTGGCATGTCATCACGGGCCACGGCCTTTGCAGGGTCAAAGTCGTTCAGTGACCCGAGCATGAACCGAACCGTATTGCGCAGCCGGCGATAGCTGTCAGCCACGCCTTTCAGAATTTCATCCCCGATGCGCAGATCAACCGTATAATCCGCCTGCGCCACCCAAAGCCGCAAAATATCCGCGCCATATTGTTGGATCACCTTTTCAGGGGCGACCGTGTTGCCGACCGATTTGGACATCTTCATGCCCTTTTCATCCAGCGTAAATCCGTGGGTCAAAACCCCACGGTAAGGCGCGCGCCCCATCGTGCCACAGCCCTGCAACATGGATGAATGGAACCAGCCGCGATGCTGGTCGGTACCCTCGAGATAGAGATCCGCCAAACCGTCCTCAGAGCCATCCTCGCGGTCGCGCAACGTAAAGGCATGGGTCGATCCGGAATCAAACCACACATCCAGAATATCCATGACCTGATCATAGGCATCATGGTTGTGGTCATTGCCAAGGAAGCGCGCCTTTGCGCCGTCTTTGTACCACGCATCCGCGCCCTCGGCCTCGAACGCCTCAAGAATACGTGCGTTCACGGCTTCGTCTTGCAACAGATAATCGGAGTCCGTCGGTTGCACACCTTTCTTGGTGAAACAAGTCAGCGGCACACCCCATGCACGTTGACGCGACAAAACCCAATCGGGGCGCGCTTCGATCATGGAATATAGACGGTTGCGGCCCTTTTGCGGGGTCCACGTGACCAGTTCATCGATGCTGCGCAGCGCGCGTTCACGGATCGTCGTGCCGTATGTGTCCTGCCCATCGCCTACGGCCTTGTCCACGGCGGCAAACCACTGCGGCGTGTTGCGATAGATGATCGGCGCTTTGGAGCGCCAGCTGTGCGGATAGGAATGCTTGATCTTACCACGCGCCAACAACCCGCCTACTTCGGCCAGCTTTGACATGACAGCCGCGTTCGCATCGCCTTCCCAATCGCCCTTTTTGGCTTTGGCGCGCAGGATGCGTTTGCCGCCAAAGAACGGCAAGTCTTCGCGGAACGATCCATCGTCCATGACGTTGTAGGTGATAACCTGCTGGAGCAGGCCAAGGTCACGGTAGAGTTCAAACTCCTCCATACCGTGTGACGGCGCACAATGTACAAATCCAGTGCCTTCATCGTCAGTGACAAAATCAGCAGCGCGAAAATCACGCAAGCCATCCCACTCGCCGTTTGATCCCTCAGAACCAGCCAATGGATGCTGCAATGAAAGACCTGCCAATTCATCGGCGGGGACGTCACGCACACGCGTCCACTGATCATCCTCAAGACGCGCTTTGCCAAACACATCTGCCGCCAACTTATCTGCCAACAAGAAACGCTCGCCCACATCAGCCCAACATTCATCAGGCGTCGCGGTGATTTCATACAATCCGTAAGAATAGTCCGCGCCATAAACGACGGCTTTGTTGGACGGGATAGTCCACGGCGTTGTTGTCCAGATCACGACTTTTGCGTCTTTCAGATCACCCTCAGTGGCGACCGCAAACTTCACCCAGATCGTAAAGGAATGCTTGTCGTGGTATTCAACCTCGGCCTCCGCCAGCGCGGTCTCCTCGGTCGGTGACCACATCACAGGCTTGGAGCCTTGATAGAGCGTGCCCGTCATCAGGAATTTCTGAAATTCCTCTGCAATCACCCGTTCGGCGTGAAAATTCATCGTGAGGTACGGATCGGCCCAATTGCCGGTGATCCCTAGTCGCTTAAATTCCTCGCGCTGGATATCCACCCAACCGCGCGCAAATTCGCGACATTCCTGACGGAATTCGACAACATCCACGGCGTCCTTATCCAGACCCTTTTCGCGGTACTTTTCTTCGATCTTCCATTCGATCGGCAGACCGTGACAATCCCAACCGGGGATATAACGCGCATCGCGGCCCATCATCTGCTGGGACCGCACAACCATGTCTTTCAAAATCTTGTTCAGCGCATGCCCGATGTGCAGATGCCCGTTCGCGTAAGGCGGTCCATCATGCAGCGTGAACGGCGCACGGGTTTCAGCCTTCGCCTTCTCGCGCAGCTTTCCGTAAACATCCATGTCCGCCCAGCGCGCCAGCCATTCAGGTTCGCGCTTTGGCAGACCTGCCCGCATGGGGAAATCGGTCTTGGGCAAGTTCAGTGTGGTTTTGTATTCGGGTGTGTCAGTCGTTTCGGCGCACATATGGAGCGTCCTTCGAATAGGTTATTTCGGGAATATGAAAGGGGCGGTGCGGATCATATCGGACACCTTCGTCCGGCGCGGTGGGGGTCACAGCACCGGCTATATAATTCGAATAATCAGGATCACGCAGTATGTCATAACGCGCTTATAGGCCCGCCTGCCCCTGCGGTAAAGTGCGCCAATGACAAGAACAGGCCTTGCGGGGTGTGCGTGCAAGACGGATACGCTTGACCAGCACACGATCAAAGGACCAAACTTCATGCGCATCGCCATTATCGGGGCCGGAATGGGTGGGCTGACCGCGGCAAGTTTGCTGGCCGATCAGGGACACGACATCACGATTTTCGACCAGTTCGACACCCCCAAACCGGTCGGGTCCGGCCTTGTTATTCAACCGGTCGGCCAACAGGTGCTGGCAGAGGTCTGCGCGCTTGAAACTGCCCTGTCGTATGGCAATCGTGTCACCCATATGCTCGGTATTGAGGCGCAGAACGGCAAACGTATGCTTGATGTGCGGTATGATCTGGTTGACCCGACTACATACGGCCTCGCTATTCACCGCGCCGCCTTGTTTGATGCACTTTGGCAAGCCATGAAAACACGGGATGGCATCACCCTTGTGACGTCAGCCGACATCACGTCCGTACGGCAAGACGACGATACGATCGACGTGTTCACCGCCAGCCATGACGCCTTCGGACCCTTTGATCTTTGCATCGACAGCGCAGGCGCGGGCTCCCCTTTGTCGCCACTGACCAGCAAACCGTTGGGGTACGGCGCGATCTGGGGCACCGTCGATTGGCCCGACGACACCGACTTGCCCAAACACCACCTGAGCCAGCGCTACGTTGCGGCCTCTCACATGATTGGTGCGCTGCCGATTGGCACACTTCCGGGGGACACATCTTTCAAAGCTGCGATCTTCTGGTCCTTGCCAAGCGGCGGGTATGACGCATGGAAATCAAACGGTCTCGATGCTTGGAGAGCCGAGGCAAAAACTCTCTGGCCTGCCCTTGCCCCCTTTGTTGATCAAATCACAGACGCGGATCAAATGACGATGGCGCGTTACAGCCACGGCACGCTGAACCGCCCCTACACCAATCGCTTGGTTCACATCGGCGATGCTGCCCACCGCGCCTCTCCGCAACTCGGACAAGGGGCAAACATGGCCCTGTTGGATGCACTGGCTCTTTCCCGCGCCCTTGCCACGCGCACGATAGGTCAGGCCCTCCCCGCCTATGCGCGCGCGCCGCCTTCACACAAAAATCTATCAAGCGATGTCTTGGGCCTTCACGCCGATGTATCAATCCGACAGCAAGATACTTCCGATCCTGCGCGATCGCGTCTTGTTTCCCGTGTCGCAAATCCCGCCAACACCGCGCATCCTGACAAGCCTTGTTTGCGGCACCATGGTCTCACCACTCAGACGCCTTTGACGCGTCTTGGTGTTTTTTGGGGAAGCGCCCATCTGTCGACCGCACCAAGAACCGTAATAAAAAAAGGGCCACCAGTCGGCAGCCCCTTTCGTATCAAAATATCGTGCGGCAAAGCCGCTCCGCTTACTTACTTTCAAGCGCCTCAATGCGTGCCAGAAGGGATGCGTTCTCTTCGCGAGCCTTTTGCGCCATCATGCGCACGGCCTCAAATTCTTCGCGGGTGACAAAATCACGATCCGCCAACCAGCGGTCCACCATAGATGACATCGCTGTTTGTGCTTCGTCCTTGGCACCTTGGGCCACGCCCATCGCGTTGGTCATCAGCTGTGAAATGTCATCAAAGACTTTATTGCGGCTCTGCATCGGTACTCTCCTATTCGTTAAATTCTATATGGGACGCCATCGCCGCCATAACAACCCCGACATCGGGTTGACATCGTCGCACCCGACGTCACAACTCACCCCATGCTGGCCGCAATACCCTTCCCCGATATCTCGCCCGAGATTTTCACCCTGACCCTGTTCGGGTTCACCTTCGCGCTGCGCTGGTATGCGTTGGGGTATATCGTCGGCATCGTCATCGGCTGGTGGATTGCCATGCGGGCCAGCAAACGCCTGACACTGTGGCGCGACGACACCCCCCCCTTGACCCGCGATCAAATCGAAGACCTGCTGACATGGGTTATTATCGGCGTCATTGCGGGCGGGCGGTTCGGGTATGTGCTGTTTTACGGGGATGGTCAGTTTGCCAACAATCCAGCCGCAATTTTCCGCATCTGGGACGGCGGCATGTCGTTTCATGGCGGATTTATCGGTGTTTGCGTCGCCACCATTGTGTGCGCGCGCCGCTACGGGGCCGCTTTGGGCGATGTTGCCAATATTCTTGCGCTCACGGCGACGCCCGCCATTTTGCTGGTGCGGATTGCCAACTTTATCAACGCTGAACTTTGGGGCCGCGCGACGGACGTTCCATGGGGCGTCAAATTCCCGTCTATGTGTGTCGATCCTGCGCGCCAACTTTGCACCACGGTGGGGGAGTGGTTTTATTACGGCGACGAACCAACCCGCCACCCCAGCCAACTTTATGAAGCGGGTCTTGAGGGTCTTCTTCTGGGCGCGATCATTATGTTCCTCGCGTTCAAACGCGGCTGGCTGAAACGTCAATGGTCGCTCGTAGCGGTGTTCCTGATCGGTTACGGCGCTGCGCGCTTCGCGATCGAATTTGTCCGCCAGCCTGACGCACAATTCACATCCCCCACCAACCCCATCGGCTGGGCCTATGATTTTGGCACATGGGGTTTGACGCAAGGCCAAGCGCTGTCGATCCCGATGATCCTCGCGGGTGTCATCCTCGTTTATCTGACTCGTCCCAGTAAAACGCCACAGGCATGACGACCCTGCGCGAGTCTTTGGCAGCGCGGATCGCCGCCAACGGGCCGGTCACGCTGGCCGATTACACGGCCGAAGCTTTGATGCACCCGACGCTGGGCTATTATTCCACGCGCGATCCCCTTGGTGCTGCGGGGGATTTCACGACGGCGCCAGAAATCAGCCAGATGTTCGGCGAATTGATCGGGCTGTCGCTGGCTCAAGCTTGGATCAACCAAGGCCAACCGACGCCCTTCACGCTGGCCGAACTCGGCCCCGGTCGCGGCACACTGATGGCTGATATTTTGCGCGCTGCCGCATCGGTCACAGGGTTTGTCGATGCCGCACAGGTCCACCTTGTCGAAACATCCCCCACCTTACGTGCTGAACAGGCAAAACGTGTCATCGCGACGTGGCACGACGATGTCAGCACTTTGCCCGACCAACCGCTGTTCCTCGTGGCCAATGAATTCTTTGACGCCCTGCCCATCCGCCAGTTCCACCGCGATCCAAAGGGGTGGCGCGAAGTCCAGATTGGTAAAGACGTCACCGCTGGTCTGTCAGCGCCCGCCCCTATCGCCCTGCTTGATCATCGCCTTGAAGACACCAAAACGGGCGATATCGTAGAACATTGCCCCGCCCTTCCCACGATCATCGACGCCATCGCGACCCGCATTGCGCGCAACGGCGGCGCGGCCCTTATTATAGACTACGGTGACTGGCGGTCCTTGGGCGACACGCTGCAAGCGCTGCAAAACCACGCGCCCACGGACCCGTTCAAAGACCCCGGACAAGCCGACATCACGGCACACGTTGATTTTGAGGCCATCGCCAAGGCCGCAGCCCCCGCCAAGTTCACCCGCCTTGCGCCGCAGGGGATGTTTCTTGAACGCCTCGGTATTACCGCGCGCGCCCAAAAGTTGGAGGTGAACCTGAGCGGCGATGCCCTCGATCAGCATATCGCCGCGCACCGCCGCTTGACGCACCCGACAGAAATGGGTTCCCTGTTCAAGGTAATGGGGATTTACCCCGACACCGCACCGCCACCCGCAGGACTTGAACCATGACGCTTGAGATCATCACATCAGATGCCCTGACCCCGATCCGCCACGGATTTTTCACACGCCGCGGCGGCGCGTCATCCGGTATCTTTTCAGGGCTGAACTGCGGCACAGGCAGCACCGATCAACACGAGGCTGTCACGATAAACCGCACCCGCGTGGCCGATGCGATGGGTGTGCCGCTGGACGCACTCATGGGTGTGCATCAAATCCATTCGCCCGACGTTGTCACGGTCACGCAAGCCGCCACCGACCGCCCTAAGGCCGACGCATTGGTGACCGCCACGCGCGGCGTCGCCCTGTCCGTTTTGGCGGCAGACTGCCAACCCGTCCTATTTGCAGACACCGACGCAGGCGTGATCGGTGCCGCGCACGCGGGCTGGAAAGGTGCGCTTGGCGGCGTTCTGGAATCAACGATTGAAGCAATGGAGGCTTTGGGTGCCACCTGCGACAACATACACGCTGTGATCGGCCCCTGTATCAGCCAGACAGCCTATGAAGTCGGGCCCGAATTTTTTGAAGACTTCATCGCCCAAGATTCCGACTTCGGGCGCTTCTTTGCCAATGGCAAGAACGGCAAATACCAGTTCGACCTGCCCGCCCTTGGTCTGCACCGCCTGCGCGCGGCTGGCGTGGGCTTTGCTGAATGGACGCGCCATTGCACCTACGCCGATCCCGACCGCTTTTATAGCTACCGGCGCACGACCCATAACAAAGAAGCTGACTACGGCCGCTTGATCGCTGCGATCACGTTGGGGCCCGCCGACTGATCTAGGCGCGAATGGGGCGCCCCCCGCCGCAGCTGTGCCACAGTGATTTCGAAACAATCCCGTATTCCAAAGGTTGATTGTCGCCAAATCCCCTAATTTATGCGCGAAACCCATAGGGGCGTCGGGCAATGCGTGCGCCACAATCTGACTGTGAACCATCGCATGATTTCAGAAAATAACTGCAATCCGCCAAACTCATGCCGCTTTGCAACGTCATCTTAACCTTATCGAGCAAGAAGACAGACATGAGGAAGAACCCATGAAGAACACACCACGTTGGATCAACTCCGCCATCGCTGAATCCGCAAACGTCACATCCAAGATGCCTTGGGAACGTGGCTTGCGCCGCCAAGCCTTTATGGCGAGCCGCCGCGCTGTGGCAGCGATCGCAGAAGCGCCAAGCCGCACGATGCGTCCCGCGGCCTAACATCACGACATAAATTTCCGTGCTGGCCCTCCCTCCGGCAGATCAAATCGCCGCCCCCGTTTGCATTCCGGGGGCGGCGCTTCTCGTTTTGGGGCGATTTTGGGCACCGCCAGCCCCCGAAATAAGGCGGCCTCGTTTTCAATTCAGGAACAATCCGCAGGTTTTCGCATCGATTGATCCCCGAATTACGAAAAATACCGGAAATGTTTGACGAAATGCGGCCACATCCGCCACATTCACCCTAACGCAACGCTCCTCAGATGTTGTTGGCGGGGGCCAACAGATGATGTGACAACCTAGATAGGTGATCGCATGACCAAGATGACCCCCCCTACCACCGCTGGCCTCGCGGTGGGACGAAATTCAGATCCGGTTGCCTCCTCAGCGCGCACAGCCTCTTATGCGCCGATACGAGGTCGTCCATCTGCTTTCCAACGGTGACATTGACGACTTTTCCCGCCTCGCGCCCGCAACCCGCGCGTTTGAGGACAGTTTCGCGTCCCTTGCCCATGGTGCCCTTTTGAAAACCGACCGCGGCATGGTCGCCATCGAAGACATTTTGCCCGGTGATAAGGTGAAAACCGTCACCAATAATTTCCAGACGGTTCAGTGGCGCGGCGCAATGTCATTGGTGCCAAATGCAGCTGGGCAGGACCCGCGCATGGGTAAATTGACGCCCTTTTCTGCTGATTCACTTGGAATCGGTCGTCCGATGCCCGACCTGATGGTTCGACCGTCCGCGCGGCTGTACCACCGTTCCTCGACGTTGCAGCGCGTCACAGGACACAGCGCGGCCTTTGTGCCAGCCACTGATTTCATCGACGGTGTGAACATCATCGAAGTGCAGCCGCAAACGCCTGTGCAGGTGTTCCAGCTTGGGTTTTCCAGCCACGAACGCATCGTTGCGAACGGGGTAGAAGTCGATAGCCAGAACCCCGGCGCGCGCCATGAACTCGGGCTGCGCGGTGACATGTTGGAGATTTATTTGTCGCTGTTTCCGCACATCAACCGGATTGAGGATTTCGGGATGCTTATGCACCCGCGCCTGTCCATGCACGACCTTGATTTCGGAGTAGGTGCCTAAATACGAGGCGCTTAGGCGTCCCGCTTTAGTCGTTCTTCAAGCACATCGAACGGCACGCCGGGCTCGTCTTTGGCGCCCCTGATCACCAGCGACGTTTTCACGCTTGCGACGTTGTCGGCCGTCAATAATTCTTCGGTCAGGAAATTCTGGAACGTCTGCAAATCAGGCGCGACACACTTCAAAATGAAATCTACTTCGCCGTTCAGCATGTGACATTCGCGAACAAGCGACCACGTTTTGCACTTGGCTTCATACGCGCTGAGGTCCGATTCAGCCTGACTGACCAGACGCACCATCGCGAAAACCTGCACTTCAAACCCGAGTTCGCGTGCATTGACGTCCGCATGATATCCGCGAATGAACCCCTGTTCTTCCAAGGTGCGCACACGGCGCAAACATGGCGGCGCTGAAATTCCGACCCGTTTGGCCAGTTCCACGTTGGTCATGCGCCCGTCTGCTTGCAGCTCTGACAGGATCATCCGGTCGATGTCATCTAGCTTTTGTCCAGGCATGGTTGCGCGTATCCCTTGTTGGCTGTTGCGTTTCATACGTCAGGCCAGCCGTAGGCGCAACAATCTTTCAACATCTCGCAATATTACGTCGCACGATCACAGGACGGTCACCCCCCTTTTCCCGCCGCCACTTGGTGCGTATATCACCCCTAACAGATGGGGATTCTGACATGACCGAGACACGCAAAACCAAAGTTCTGATCATCGGCTCCGGCCCGACGGGATATACCGCCGCCGTTTACGCGTCCCGCGCGATGCTGGAACCGATTTTGGTGCAGGGCATTGAACCGGGCGGTCAGTTGACCACCACCACCGAAGTTGAAAACTGGCCCGGCGACACCGAAGTCCAAGGCCCTGACCTGATGTTGCGCATGGAGGCCCACGCCCGCGCCATGGGCACAGAGATTATCAGCGACATTATCTCAAGCATCGATTTTTCCAAACGCCCCTTCGTGTGCCAATCTGATTCAGGCACAGAATATGTGGCCAATGCGATCATCCTTGCAACGGGTGCACGCGCCAAATGGCTTGGCCTTCCATCCGAGGAAAAATTCAAAGGCTTTGGCGTGTCGGCTTGCGCCACCTGCGACGGATTCTTCTATCGTGGTCAGGAAATCGTCGTGGTCGGCGGCGGCAACACAGCCGTGGAAGAAGCGTTGTTCCTCACCAACTTCGCATCCAAAGTGACGCTGGTTCACCGCCGCGATGAATTGCGCGCCGAGGCGATCCTGATTGACCGCTTGATGAAAAACCCCAAGATTGAACCGCTGTGGGACAACCAACTTGAAGAAGTCTACGGCGGCGACAGCCCCCTTGGCGTTGAAGGCATCAAGGTCAAGAACGTCAAAACCGGCGCCATCATGGACATCCCAGCCAAGGGCGTGTTCATCGCCATTGGCCACGCGCCTGCCAATGAATTGGTCAAAGATCATCTTGAAACCCACATGGGCGGCTACGTTGTGACCAAACCAGACAGCACGGAAACCTCTATTCCGGGGATTTATGCGGCCGGTGATTTGACCGACCATAAATACCGTCAAGCCGTTACATCGGCTGGCATGGGTTGCATGGCCGCGCTTGAGGTTGAACGCTGGTTGGCGGAACAAAACTAAGCGTTCCAACCATCGCCCTGTGGCGTCGCTGCATCTAAAACGGACTGTTTCCAAGTTTGTTCTGGCGTGAACATAGATTTTCACTATGTACACGCATGAACAAACTTTGAGTCGCCCGATATGGCCATGTCGCCTGCTAAAATCACATCCGAGCAAGAGGACCAGATGTTTCGTCTGCTTCGTCAGCTCGATATCGCGTCCGATGGGTCACAGCGTGTGACGGCGGCGGCGATTGGTGTGTCTTTGGGTCGCCTTAATGCTTTGCTGAAACAAGCCACCGACGCAAAGCTTGTTAAAATCACCGACCGCAACGGCCCTGATAAGCGCGCGCGCTTTGGCTATGCGATCACCTCTCGTGGTGCAGCTGAAAAGAACCGGCTTACCGATCAATTCTTGGCGCGTAAACTTTCTGAATACAACGCGCTTCACGCCGAACTGACAGGCACCGAATCGGGCCTGTCTCCGTTAAAAAGTAGGACTAATCTGATAGAAACCAACCTCGCTCCGATCCCCGAATTGTATGTCTCTCACGAGTCTGCGCAAAAGATGAAGATGGAGGCCGCCGATCTGGTGTCCCACGATCTGACACCGCGCCAGATTTGCGATCTTGAACTGTTGATGAACGGCGGCTTCAACCCGCTGAAAGGGTTCCTGAGCGAGGCTGACTACAACGGCGTCGTTGACAACATGCGTTTGGCGGATGGTTCCCTTTGGCCCATGCCGATCACTTTGGATGTCTCTGAGGATTTCGCAGCTTCCCTGACTGCTGGCCAAGACATCGCCTTGCGCGACCAAGAAGGCGTGATCCTCGCGACCATGACCGTGACCGACAACTGGACCCCAAACAAAGCGCTTGAGGCTGAAAAAGTCTTCGGTGCAGATGATGATGCGCACCCAGCGGTGAACTACCTGCACAACCAAGCTGGCAAAATCTACCTTGGCGGTCCCGTCACAGGTATCCAGCAGCCCGTGCACTATGATTTCCGCGCACGCCGCGACACACCAAACGAATTGCGCGCCTATTTTCGCAAAATGGGCTGGCGCAAAGTGGTTGCGTTTCAGACACGTAACCCCCTGCACCGCGCGCATCAGGAATTGACATTTCGTGCTGCCCGCGAAGCCCAAGCCAACCTGTTGATCCACCCTGTTGTCGGCCTTACGAAGCCAGGCGATGTGGACCACTTCACGCGTGTACGCTGCTACGAGGCCGTCCTTGGTCAGTATCCGTCGTCCACAACATCCATGTCTTTGCTGAACTTGGCGATGCGTATGGCTGGCCCACGCGAAGCTGTTTGGCACGGCTTGATCCGTAAAAACCATGGCTGTACGCAGTTCATCGTTGGTCGCGACCACGCGGGCCCCGGTTCCAATTCAGCGGGCGAAGATTTCTACGGCGCTTACGATGCACAGGACCTGTTCCGCGAGCATCAAGAAGAAATGGGCATCGAAATGGTCGACTTCAAACACATGGTTTGGGTGTCCGAGCGTGCGCAGTACGAAGCCATCGACGAGATTGAGGACAAGGACGACGTCACGATCCTCAACATCTCGGGCACAGAATTGCGCCGCCGTTTGGCCGAAGGTCTGGAGATCCCAGCGTGGTTCTCTTTCCCCGAGGTCGTCAAAGAATTGCGCCGCACAAAGCCGCCACGCTCAAAGCAGGGTTTCACTGTGTTCTTCACAGGCTTCTCCGGTTCCGGCAAATCCACAATCGCAAACGCTTTAGTGGTAAAGCTGATGGAAATGGGTGGCCGCCCTGTGACGCTTTTGGACGGTGATATCGTTCGTAAAAACCTGTCGTCTGAACTAGGGTTCTCCAAAGAACACCGCGACCTGAACATCCGCCGCATCGGTTATGTTGCGTCGGAAATCACCAAGAACGGCGGCATCGCGATCTGTGCGCCCATCGCGCCATACGCGACAACCCGTCGTGCTGTACGTGAAGATGTCGAAGCCTTTGGCGCGTTCATCGAAGTCCACGTCGCCACATCCATTGAGGAATGTGAACGCCGTGACCGCAAGGGCCTTTATAAGCTCGCGCGCGAAGGCAAGATCAAGGAATTCACAGGTATTTCAGACCCCTATGATGTCCCAGCAAGCCCAGAACTGTCTGTCGAGACTGAAAATGTCGATGTCGACAACTGCGCCCATCAAGTCTTGCTGAAGCTCGAAAGTATGGGTTTGATCGCGGCTGACTAAACGTACAAGACAAACACGCCGACTTCCTGTTGTGCACACAAAGAAGGCGCAGGTTTCACGACCTGCGCCTTTTGTGTCCAACGGGGCTCGAATGCCATAGCTATGGTTTCCCACAGTTGACCCTGTAAATCGCGCGCGATATTTCAAGCGAATGGACGCGGCTATTTTCGCGCCAGAATTGTACAGTTTTTTTGAAGGCTCTTAATTATCGAGCTCTCCGCCCTCCTCCCCGCTCTTTTCAATGATACGATCCGCTACCTTCACCTGCTGGCCGTTGCCGTCGGTTTGGGCACATCATTTCTTGCAGATATTTCAGTGCTTTATCGGGTCAATTCCCCGCTGAAGCAGTCTGTTTTGGACAGTTTGCATGTGTATCATCGGATCGTGACCTGGGCGTTGATTGGCATGTGGGTGACGGGCGGCATGCTGATCTATTTACGCACAGGCTTCATCTGGGAAAACTTCAGCCCCAAGCTTATTGCCAAAATTGTTGTGGTCGCGCTTCTGACACTCAACTCTTTGATGATAAATGTTTATATCATGCCGAAATTGAAATCATCTATCGGCACAGCCCCTGCCGATATGCGCCTGAACGCGCGTTTGCCGATGTCATTGGTAGCTGGCTGTTGGCACTGGCATTGGGCAGCAGCGCGATCCTGAAGCAAAGCGGCGCGGACGTGCAAATCGTGTTTCTGATCGGTAGTTACGCAGCCGCGATCTGCATCAGCGTGGCCGCTGCGGTTTTGATGGGGCGGATAACGTCAGCAGTCGCATCTAGATAATTTCGTCTTCGTCAAACAGCGGTGAATTTTCCAGCTGAGTTGCCAAATCCTCAACCGCTTGGGCTGGATCTTCTTCGTGTCGCACGTCGGCCAGATGGAACACCGCGTCGCCCTCATTGACGACGGGCATCACCGCACGGCCAATGATGATCCCCGCAGACGGGGCCACAAGTTCAACTTCGCTTTCGCCAAACGGATCGGACACCGACGCGAGAACATCACCTTCTTCAACGACATCGCCATCACCACGATAGGTGCGCAACAATCCCCCCGTGGGCGCGCGCAACCACTTGGATGATCTGCACAACAGCGGTTTCACCCGCGCCTTTGCGATCCCCTTTGCGGGCAGCATTTCCATAGATCGCAGCACGCGCAAAATTCCGGCAACGCCCGCCCGCGCGGCCATTTCATCAAACCGCAATCCTTCGCCGGCTTCGTACAACAACACATCAATGCCCGCTTCAGCGGCTTCGGCACGCAAGGACCCTTCGCGCAGGGATGATGTCAAAATCACAGGTGCACCAAACACTTCGGCCAAGGCCATCGTACGTGCGTTACCGTTCGAAACACGCACCTGCGGCAGGTTCGTGCGGTGGATCGCAGCCGAGTGCAGATCAATACCGAGGTCGCAGCGCTTTACCACTTGTTCAAGAAATATCCCCGCCAAACGGGATGCCAAAGACCCCGCAGAAGAACCCGGGAAACTGCGGTTCAAATCGCGGCGGTCCGGTAAATAACGGGATCGGTTGTGAAACCCGAAAGCATTCACAATTGGCACGACCATTAACGTGCCGCGCAATCCGCCCAGCAAATCGGACTGTAAAAAGCGCCGCACGATTTCAACGCCCATGACCTCATCACCGTGCACGGCGGCACTGACAAAGACCGTTGGCCCTGCCTTTTTGCCATGGATCACGTGGACTTTGAGGTCGATCGGCGTGTGGTCAGACAAGGTCGACACGGGCAAATCGACCGTGCGTCGCGCGCCTCCGTCGATCACATGTCCGGAAAATTCGAATGGCTTGCGAGTGGGCATCGTATGTCCTTTGGCTTCACTGCCAAAGACGCCAAAACCTACAAATGCGCAAGTCTTAGTGCACCGTTACGGGCTGCATGTCGTTTTGACGTGCCAGCATAAACGCCATCGTGCGGTCCGCAACCAACGCCAATTGCTGACCGTCGCTGTCATGCACGGCAAACAATTTTTCGCGCCCCTCAGCGGCCTCTTGAACGTCATCAGGCAAATCCGCCACGGCCACAGATTTTACGTACACAACGCGATCCCCAAGATCGGCAAAATTGAATTTCGTTTCCATGGCTTAGCCCTTCCTGATGTTGATAGTCTGCACGACACTGTCAGGCACCGCGCGTGTTAGATCGACGTGAAGCAACCCGTTTTCCATGATCGCCTCACCCACGTCCACGCCCTCTGCCAGCACGAATGACCGCTGGAACTGACGCGCCGCGATCCCGCGATGCAAAAACACGCGACCCTCGCTGTCATCAGTCTGACGTCCACGGATCACGAGCTGATTGTCCTCAACCGTAATCGCCAAATCGCCCTCGGCAAATCCGGCAACGGCCAGCGTGATGCGGTAAGACGTCGTCGACGCCTGTTCAATATTGTAGGGCGGATAGCCGTCATTACCAGACTTGGCGGTCCGTTCGACCAGCCGTTCCAGTTCTTCAAAGCCAAGAAGGAACGGATGCGTCCCCAGCGTTAATTTCGTCATGCGACACGTCCTAAAGTTAAGCGACATCTCAAGTGCGGCCCCGTTATCGGCAACCGATCCCAATAAATATGGGGGTCGTCCTCCATCGGCGCAAGGCCTGTGTCCAATCCAATTTGAAACGGATTTCCTTTTGAGAATGCGGGGTTTGCGTCTAAACTCTGGTTTCGGAACCCTAATTTGCGGAATCATCATGAACAGCTCTGCCAGAATGGAACAGCTAGACGTTTTGCGCATCCAGCTTGGGGTTTTGCGTCAGGAACACCGCGACCTTGATGATGCGATCCGCGCGCTTGAGGCATCTGGCACTGCCGATCCCCTCACGGTGAAGCGCCTGAAAAAGCAAAAACTGCACCTGAAAGACAAGATTGCAGTGCTGGACGACCGCGTGACGCCGGATATCATCGCCTGATTGCGTCCCTGCCCCCGCACGTTATAAAGCCCCTTTAAGGGAAAAGGCGCGAACCTATGACCGTTTCTGTTGGTATTATCATGGGCAGCCAGTCCGACTGGGCCACCATGCGCGAAGCGGCGACGCTTCTGGATGAACTTGGCGTGACGTATGAGGCCAAAATCGTATCAGCGCACCGCACCCCTGACCGCCTTTGGGATTACGGCAAAACCGCCGCGAACCGTGGCCTTCAAGTGATTATCGCAGGTGCTGGCGGTGCTGCGCACTTGCCCGGCATGATGGCGTCAAAAACCCGTATCCCCGTGGTCGGCGTGCCCGTTCAAACCAAAGCGCTGTCAGGTGTCGACAGCTTATATTCCATCGTGCAAATGCCCAAGGGCTTCCCCGTCGCGACCATGGCGATCGGCGCAGCTGGGGCCGCAAACGCAGCTTTGATGGCGGCAGGTATTCTTGCCCTACAAGACGCAGACCTCGCCACTCGCCTAGACGCTTGGCGCGACGCCCTCTCGGCCTCAATTCCGGATGAACCAACCGATGACTGATCCCCTCAAAACTGGCGCGACCATCGGCATTCTGGGTGGTGGTCAACTGGGCCGCATGCTGTCTGTAGCGGCCTCCCGCCTTGGCTTCAAAACCTGCATCTTTGAACCCCAAGGGGATTGCCCCGCGTCCCATGTCGCCAACTTTCACTATAAGGCGGAGTACTCGGACACTGACGCGCTAACCAACTTCGCAAATGCATGCGACATCATCACGTTCGAATTCGAAAACATCCCGACAGAGGCCCTCGATATCATTGAGGCTATCACCCCGATCCATCCAAATCGCGACGCGCTTGCCACATCGCAAGACCGATTCTTGGAAAAGAATTTCCTGACACGCATCGGGCTTCAAACCGCGCCCTACGCAACAGTGGATACCGCTGAAACGCTTGAACAGGCGATTGATCAAATCGGCACGCCCGCAATTCTGAAAACCCGCCGCATGGGATATGATGGCAAAGGCCAAAGCCGCTTGATGTCACCCGATGATGCGCCTCAGGCACTGGCTGATATGGCTGGCGCGCCTGCGGTTTATGAAGGCTTTATCGACTTCAGCATCGAAGTGTCCGTCATCGGCACGCGCGGCGCGGATGGGTCGGTGTCTTGCTTTGATCCGGGTGAAAACGTGCACCTGAACGGAATTTTGCACACGACAACCGTGCCCGCCAAACTCTCCCCCTCGCAGCGCACAGATGCGATCCTGCTGACCGCCAACATCCTGAATGCGCTGGATTATGTCGGAACCATGGGCGTTGAATTGTTCGTGACCCCGCATGGGTTGATCGTCAACGAAATCGCACCGCGCGTCCACAATTCCGGTCACTGGACCCAACAGGGCTGCGTCGTTGATCAATTTGAACAACACATTCGCGCCATCGCGGGCTGGCCGTTGGGGGATGGGACGCGCCATTCAAATGTCACCATGGAAAACCTAATCGGGAACGATGTGGATCGCCTCGCACAGATAGCCAAAACCAACACCGCCATTCACCTTTATGGCAAAGCCGACGCCAAGGCGGGTCGCAAAATGGGACATATCAATACCGTCACAGGCCCCGCCGCCTAATCCGCCTGTTGGTGTCTTAAATGCCATGGGCAGGGCGCAGCTCCAGTCGTACACCGCCTTATTGAAGCCCGAACATCACACCACCCATTGTCAGGCTACGATCAAACTGTCCTTGGCTTAGAAAAGCCATGGCTTGTCGCATCACCAGTGGGTTGTTGATCATGAATGTATGCGTCACGGGCAGCGTGATATGATCCTGCATCCCTTCAAGCCGCGTGCTGTCCACGCTGACTTTGCCATCATCGGCCCCATCAATCAGGCTTGAATAATAAGCGTTCAACGTGCGGTCACCTGCGATGACACCCAATTCAATGTCTGGCCATGGCAGGCTGAGCGGCGCACCTGCGTCGTCCACCTCATCCGTGGCAAGTTCCATTCCTGCAGGGCCGTTGATCCACTCAAACGGTTCCAACTCACCCAAGATATCGACCAGTTGCGATCCGTCATTTGGCGGCCCAATCATCATAACCCGCCCCATCATGTCAGGACGCGCGTCGGCCAGATACACCCGCGCAAGAATGCCGCCCATCGAATGGGTCACAAAATGCACACGCCGGTTGCCACAGGCCGCCACAGCTTGGGGCACGTTTTCGTTTACCAGTGTTTTGATGTCTGCGCTCGTTGATGGGTAGCCATTGTTGACGACCACATAGCCTTCAAGTTCCAGCAATTCCTGCAACGGAAAGAAGGATGTTTCTGTGCGTGCTAACCCGTGCAGCAACACCACGCAATCTTCTGCGGCGGCGGCAATCGGGGCGAGGATCAGCCATATGGCGATAAAAATTCGTTTCATACACTCGATATAACCCTTTGGTGGTAAAAGATAAGGTCTGGGTTGCCTGACCTTGTTGCGCGCGCCAAAGTACCGCTATGACACGCCCCATTCGCACCCGCCCGATCAGATTGGCCGCCCGCGCCGTAATTTTGCACGATGACCGATTGCTGTTGGTCAATGCCTACAAAGGACGCGGCGATTTGTGGTGCGCGCCCGGTGGCGGGGCCAAACCGCACGCCAGCCTGCCAGAGAACCTTGTCCGCGAGGTGTTTGAAGAAACGGGACTGACCGTAACGGTCGGCGCGCCCTGTCTGGTGAATGAATTTCACGATCCCGCCCGCGACTTTCATCAGGTTGAAGTTTTCTTTCGATGCACTCTGCGCGCAGGCACGCTTGATCCCGCGTGGGAAGATCCGGAAGATATCGTATCGCTGCGCCGCTGGGTCATGCGCGCTGAATTGCGGGATATGGCCGTGAAGCCCGATGCATTGGCTGCCGTGGCATGGGGCGATGTTGATGCCCCAACCTACGATCCGCTTGAGGCAATTGTGCCCTGATAGAACTACCAGTATTGGCCCAGCCTTGAAACGAAGCAGGAACATCCATATATACCTAACAGGCCCGTCTTGGTGACGCGCTCCAACCCATGGAAGGAACGACTATGCTGCAATATTTGCGCGCATTGAGAGGACAACTCCCAAAAATTCAATTTCTATTCAGCTTAAAGAGGCTCGTCGAAAATTTGACGGATCTCATTGAATGGATTCCTGCTTTACAGACTTTCTTAGGCGGTTAACGGAAAAGGGCGACTCCGTTAGGAACCGCCCTTCTTTGTTCGTTTGGCACACGGGTCTTAGCTCTCGTCGTTTCCGCGAAACAACTGCCGCTAAGCTTCCGTAATCCTCATTTTCCCGACGAGAAAAAGTGGATTACATCATGCCGCCCATGCCGCCCATGTCGGGCATGCCGCCGCCGCCGCCGCCGTCTTTGGACGGTTTGTCAGCAACCATGGCTTCTGTTGTGATCAACAGACCAGCAACAGATGCCGCGTCCTGCAATGCAGTACGTGCAACTTTGGCTGGGTCAATGACGCCAAACTTGAACATGTCGCCATATTCTTCTGTCTGTGCGTTAAAGCCGAACGTCTTGTCATCGGATTCGCGGATTTTGCCAGCAACGACAGACCCGTCAACACCAGAGTTTTCAGCAATCTGACGCAGCGGTGCTTCCAATGCCTTACGGACAATGTTGATACCGATGGTCTGGTCAGCGTTTGCGCCTTCCATGCCAGCAAGACCTTTACCAGCCTGAACCAGAGCAACACCACCACCAACAACGATGCCTTCTTGAACCGCAGCGCGTGTAGCGTTCAGTGCGTCGTCGACGCGGTCCTTACGCTCTTTCACTTCGATTTCAGACATGCCGCCGACGCGAATAACAGCAACACCGCCAGCCAATTTGGCAACGCGTTCTTGCAGCTTTTCTTTGTCGTAATCGGATGTTGTTTCTTCGATCTGGTTACGGATCTGTGTGACCCGTGCTTCGATCTCGGCCTTCTTGCCAGCGCCATCGATGATTGTTGTTTCATCTTTGGTGATTGCAACGCGCTTGGCGGAACCCAGCATGTCGATTGTGACATTCTCAAGCTTCATACCGAGTTCTTCGGAAATCACCTGACCACCGGTCAGAATTGCGATGTCCTGCAACATGGCTTTGCGACGATCGCCGAAACCTGGTGCCTTAACAGCAGCGATTTTCAGACCGCCGCGCAGCTTGTTCACGACCAAAGTCGCCAAAGCTTCGCCTTCAACATCTTCTGCGATGATCAAAAGCGGCTTGCCGGACTGGATCACTGCTTCGAGCAGTGGAACCATTGGCTGCAAGGAACCGAGCTTCTTTTCGTGCAAGAGGATGATCGCATCTTCCAGATCAACCGTCATTTTGTCGGGGTTAGTGACAAAGTACGGTGACAGGTAGCCGCGGTCGAACTGCATGCCTTCAACAACATCGGTCTCTGTTTCCAGACCCTTGTTCTCTTCGACAGTGATGACGCCTTCGTTGCCAACACGCTGCATTGCGTCTGCGATCTGCTGACCGATATCCGCTTCGCCGTTCGCAGAGATCGTACCGACCTTTGCAACTTCAGCAGAGTCAGCAACTGGACGTGCAGCCGATTTGATGGACTCAACCACTTTGGCTGTCGCGAGGTCGATGCCGCGCTTCAGATCCATCGGGTTCATGCCAGCAGCAACGGCTTTCATGCCTTCTTTGACGATGGCTTGGGCCAGAACTGTCGCGGTTGTTGTACCGTCGCCAGCTTCATCATTGGTGCGCGATGCAACTTCTTTGACCATCTGCGCGCCCATGTTTTCGAACTTGTCTTCAAGCTCGATCTCTTTGGCAACAGATACACCGTCTTTGGTGATGCGTGGCGCGCCGAAGGATTTCTCCAGCACGACGTTACGACCCTTTGGGCCGAGTGTGACTTTGACCGCATCCGCGAGGATGTTCACGCCGTTAAGCATGCGGTTACGGGCGTCGGTCCCGAATTTTACGTCTTTAGCAGCCATTATGTAGCTCCCTTAAATTACGAATTTCAAATGGATGTCCGTCCAGCGCAAAGGCTTAGGACAAGATGCCCATGATGTCGGATTCTTTCATCATCAACAGCTCTTCGCCGTCGATGGTGATTTCTGTACCGGACCATTTGCCGAACAGGACTTTGTCGCCTGATTTGACAGCCATCGCGATCAGCTCACCGCTGTCTTTGCGCAGGCCTTCACCAACGGCGATAACTTCGCCCTCAGCTGGTTTTTCTTTTGCGGCGTCTGGAATGATCAGACCGCCAGCAGTCTTTTCTTCACCTTCGGTGCGGCGCACGACAACACGGTCGTGAAGCGGAGTAAAAGCCATTATAACAGCTCCTTGCTTATAGTTTTCAATTCTCTAGCCCCTATTCGGGACCATTAGCACTCACATCATGCGAGTGCTAGCAGAGGGTAGTTAGGCATGTGATGGAACCAAGTCAACAGGTGGGTGTGTGGTTTTTTGAACTGGCGTCAAACAAGGCTGACATTGGCGGATCAGCCCCGCGCTGCATGGCCCCATTTGATCGCACTTAACGGGCACCCTTAAATTGGTTTCACCATCTGCGGCCCGCCAGGTTGGAATGGCCCTCGCTCCCGAATGCATCAGCCGCTACACTTCAACACGCAAAGTTCACCAAAGGGGCCCATCATGTTTCGTCTTTTCGTTTTCCTGATCGTCTGTTTGCCAACCTTTGCGCAGGCCCAGTGCAATGGCGTTGGGTTTTGGCCCTCACTGACGGACACGCAGCAGGCCGAATTGATCCAGCGGTCCGCCGACACGCCGTTTGGCACAGGAAACTTTTGGCAAGCGACCCGCGGGGACGCAACGTTGTCGATTGTCGGTACTCTCCATCTGCCCGACCCGCGCCACGACCCCATCATAGACAAAATAGGCCCCCGACTGGCCGCCACCGATCTGCTGCTGGTTGAGGCCACGCTGGACGATCAAGCCGCCATGCAAACCCACATGGCGCGCAACCCCGATCTAATGACATTGACCCATGGGACCACCCTTCCCGAACGCCTTGATCCGGATGTCTGGGCTGCAATTAGGGACGCCGCCGCCGCGCGCGGTGTGCCCGGATTTATGGCCGCTAAGATGCAGCCCTGGTTCTTGTCCCTGACCCTGTCGATGCCGGCCTGTGCCCTCTCTGCGATGGCCAGCGGGGACGTTGGGCTGGATGCATTGTTGATGCGCCGTGCCGCGGAACAAGGCACACCCGTTGCCGCCCTCGAACCTTGGCACGACATGTTCGACTTCTGTCATAGGGCACGTTTGATGAACAAATTGAGGCCCTTTCGGTTGGGCTGATCGATCCCTCCCTTCAGGACGCAATGATCGTTTCAGTCGTCGATTTCTACTTCGAAGAACAATCCGCCAAGGCTTGGTACATGTCCGAATTTTTGGGTGATTATCTGCCCGAAGACGCCGCTGATTTGCTCAACGAACAATTGGCCGAACTCGAAGACGTTCTTCTTATTCAGCGAAACCGCAACTGGATTGACGTAATCGCGCAGGCCGCGACACAGCACGATGACATCTTCATCGGGTTTGGCGCTGCGCATTTGTTTGGCACAGACGGTGTTTTGCAACTGCTGGAAAACGAAGGCTGGACGATCACCGCGTTCTAAACGTCGCCCCAGTCCATCAGGCCTTTTTTGCCCGCAACCGTCAGCCCGTAGACGCCGCGTTCAACCCGCTTGAACCACCCGTAATGATCATCCGCCATGATCTTTGTGGCCACGGGCACCTCTGCCCATTCGGCAACTTTCGCGCCCTTGCTGGGGCCATGCACCGCCAAAAACCGCGCGCATTTTAACGCATCCTGGCGATACCCTGTCACGATGCCATGGCGCGTTGCACCGCCCTCGTTTGGATCGCCGTCAAGCCGGTCAAACGCGCGCAGCATCGCCTTTTTCTTCTTTTTTAACTTACGGGCGGCATAGGGGCCGGGGTCGGCCAAAGCCTCAACAAATCCGTCGCGCAATCGCACCGTCAGCACGCCAAGGCCCAGACGCCGCGCCAGTTTGACGTTGGACCGCAGCGCCTTGTCCTTACCGCCCGCAGGCACCGCCACATAGACGTCATCGGTCACGGCCAGCCGTTCGATCCCTTGGTGAAACAACGCCAGCGAAAACCCGAGCTTGAGTTCGACAACAACCACATCGTCCCCACGCCGTGCCACAACATCTGCGGCCCCGACCTCGCCTTTGACGTCATATCCTTGCCGCGTCAGATACGCCTTTACGGGCGCATAAAGATCAGCCTCTTTTGCCTTGCTCACACCGCATAGCCCCTTTGTTCAGCTGCCCCGTGACAGATGCGTATCCCATGCGTATAAGGCCGCAAATCCCATCCGAAAAGGCATGCAAATCATGACAACCCTCGTATTTGGCCACAAGGCCCCCGACACCGATACCCTTGGCTCTGCGCTGATCTGGGCTTGGTACATGAACCACGTCGGTGGTGACGCTGCAGCCAAACTGCTGGGCACACCCAACACAGAAGCTTCGTTTGTCGCAACACGCTGGGGCTTTGATCAGCCCGAGATCATCGCAGACGTCGCCGACGGCCAGCCTTGCGTGATCGTCGACACAAACAACCCAGCCGAGCTGCCCGCAAACATCAACGGCGCGGACGTCACAGCGATCATCGACCACCACAAACTTGTTGGCGGGCTGGAAACCAAAGGTCCGATCGATATCACGATCCGCCCGCTGGCCTGCACCGCGACGATCATGCACGACCTGATGGGCGATCACGCGGCGCATATGCCCGACGCAATCAAAGGCCTGATGCTGTCGTGCATCCTGTCGGACACTCTCGAATTCCGCTCCCCCACAACGACCGACACGGACCGTGATCTGGCCGTTGCATTGGCTGCACAGCTGGGCATCGCAGTTCCGGACTACGCCGCTGAAATGTTCGCCGCGAAATCAGATGTATCGGCATTTTCCGACGCGGAACTGCTGCGCATGGACAGTAAAGAATTCACCGTGGATGGCACCGCCTTTCGCGTGTCGGTTCTTGAAACCACGGCGCCCGCAATCGTGCTGGACCGCAAAGCTTCCATCATGAAGTCCATGACAGCCGTCGCGGCCGAAGATGGCGTCGATCAGGTGTTGTTGTTCGTGGTCGATATCTTGAACGAAGAAGCCACGCTGCTGATCCCCAACGACATGGTCAAATCCGTCGCTGAAAAATCCTTCGGCGTGTCTGTGTCCGGCGACAACGTGGTTCTGCCTGGCATCATGAGCCGCAAAAAACAGATCATCCCGTCCCTGAGGGTCTGATCTTTTCAATCCATTGAAAAGGGCGTCTAATCTGCGGGTTAGGCGCCCTTTTACGTTCGCCCCGCCCTTTTTTCGAAAGAACCCGAGATGTCCCAAATCGTTAACACCTTCGCCGAAATATCCGATCAATATGATGTGGCTTTTGTGGACCTTTGGGGCTGCATGCACAACGGCATCACACCGTTTGAAAGCGCCGTGAAAGCGATGGCAGACTACCGCGAACGGGGCGGTAAGGTCGTATTGGTCACGAATTCACCGCGCCCTTGGGACAGCGTCGCAGAACAATTATCGGACATGGGCATGGCAGTATGTTGGGACGCAATCGCTACATCGGGCGACAGCGCACGCGCAGCCATGTTTCGCGGATCAGTCGGGTCCAAAGTATATTTCATGGGCGAAACGCCCCGCGACGATGACTTCTTCAAGCCATTGAACATCATAGAAAATCCTGTCGAAATCCAAAAGGTACCTCTCGATCAGGCGGAGGGCATCGTGTGTTGCGGGCCCTTTGACACGCAAGCGCCAATTGACGCAAACCGCGCCGATTTTCTGTACGCGAAATCCAAGGGGCTGAAGCTGCTCTGCGCAAACCCCGACATTATCGTGGATCGCGGCGACTCCCGCGAATGGTGCGCAGGTGCCTTGGCCGCGCTTTATACCGAAATGGGCGGTGAAAGCCTGTATTTCGGCAAACCGCATCCGCCGATCTACGACCTTGCGCGCCGTCGCTACGCCGCGTTAATGGATTCGATGTCCGACCCGCGCATTATCGCCATCGGAGACGGGATTCGCACGGACATCCTTGGCGGCCAACAAGAAGACATCGACAGCCTTTTCATCACCGGTGGGCTAGCCGCCGCAGAAACAAAAACGGTGACGCAGCCCGATCAAGCGGCGCTAAACGCCTATATTGAAACGGAAAAAGTCACACCAACCTATGCGATTGGTTTCTTGCGGTAAGGTAAGAATGGCTTGACTCATGTTGCGCCCGAAAGGTAATAAAGTTTCAACCAATACGCGTTAGAAGTTTTATTATTACCCAATGGATGATGGCATGCTCGATACAAATTCAAACAACGACCTGCGCGGCACGATCTGTATCGAAGATATCGAAATCGGCATGACGCGCAGTTTGCGCAAGATTATCACGGACCGCGACATCGAATTGTTCGCTGAAATCTCAACCGATCATAACCCCGTCCACCTTGATGACGACTATGCCCGCGACACGATCTTTGAGGGGCGCATCGCTCACGGGATGCTGACAGCGGGCCTTATTTCAGCGGTTATTGGTGAACAGCTGCCCGGCCACGGCACGGTTTACCTTGGTCAAAGCCTAAAATTCCTCGCGCCGGTGCGTCCCGGCGACATGGTCGAAGCCTTCGTCACCGTGACCGACATGGACATCAGCAAACGCAAAGTGACCATGGAAACCTATTGCGAAATCGACGGCAAAAAAGTGCTAAAGGGGGAGGCGGTCGTCCTCGCTCCGTCGCGTAAATTCGACTGATCTTGCACCCTTCGGCATGGCGCGCTACGAAACCCTATGCGCATCATCCGAGACCCCGCCTTCATTGCACAATCTGACCGCGGCGCCGCTGCGGCCATCGGCAACTTTGACGGCGTACATCTGGGCCACCAAGCGGTCATCGACCTGACCAAATCGGTGGCAAACGGCGCACGATTGGGCATTTTGACATTTGAACCCCACCCGCGCGACCACTTCGCACCCGACGCAGCGCCATTTCGCCTCATGAACGCCGCTGCCAAGGCCAACCGGCTTGAAAAACTGGGGGTTGAACGCCTGTACGAAGTTCCGTTCAACGCGGCCCTCGCTGAGCTGACGCCGCGTGAATTTGCGCAAACAGTGATCAAAGATCGCCTTGGACTGACCCATGTTGTCGTCGGGCAGGACTTTTGTTTCGGCAAAGACCGCGCGGGCAATGCGCAAGGCCTCAAGGACTACGGGACCGACATGGGTTTTGGCGTCACGATTGCCCCCATGCTCGCCACATCTGCGGGCAACGTGTCCTCAACCGCGATCCGCAAGGCCTTGACCAATGGCACCCCGCGTATTGCCGCCGAAATGCTGGGCCATTGGCACCGCATCGATGGGCCCGTGATCAAAGGCGATCAGCGTGGCCGCGACCTTGGATATCCCACTGCGAATATGTCGATCGACGGTCTGCATCCGCCAAAATTCGGTGTCTATGCGGTGAAGGTCGACGTGTTGGAAGGCCCGCACAAAGGCACTTATGATGGTGCCGCATCCATTGGCGTACGCCCGATGTTTGGCGTGAACACCCCGAATTGTGAAAGCTTTCTCTTTGATTTTTCCGGTGATTTATACGGCACTCAAATCAGCGTCGCGCTTGTGGACTACCTTCGCGGCGAAGAAAAATTCGACGGTCTTGAGGCATTGATCACCCAGATGGACGCCGATTGCGACCGCGCGCGCGGGATCTTGAAAGATGTCTGACCCGATCAACCGCGACGACATCCGACCAGAATTCTGGTCCCACGTGCCATTGTCAAAAATGACGAAGCCCGAATGGGAAGCGCTGTGTGATGGTTGCGGGAAATGCTGCCTCAACAAGCTCGAAGACGAGGACACCGGCGAGGTCGTGATGACCCGCGTCGCCTGCAAGTTGCTAGATGATACGACGTGCCATTGTTCGCTCTACCCTAAGCGGCACAATTACGTGCCCGAATGTATCATTCTGACGCCAAAGACGATTGAAGACAACATGTACTGGCTGCCCCAAACTTGCGCCTATCGCCTTATTTATGAAAGCAAAAACCTGTTCCACTGGCACCCTTTGGTGTCGGGTGATCCGCAGTCTGTGCATGACGCTGGCGTGTCCGTTCAGGGCCTCACGATATCTGAGGCCAACACCCCGGAAGACGACTGGGAAGACCACATCATTGAGGAGCCATTATAATGTTTTTCGCATCCGACAACTCCGGCCCTGCCCACCCAAAAGTGATGGACGCGATGATGCGCGCCAACGAAGGATACCGTTTCGGATACGGTGCAGACCCTGAAATGGACCGCGTGACGGCGATGATCCGCGATCTGTTCGAAGCGCCAGAGGCCGCCGTTTATCTGGTTGCCACAGGCACGGCGGCTAATTCAATCGCGCTTGCGACGTTGTCGGATCCTTGGCAGACAATTTTCTGCACCAAGCTGTCCCACATCAATGAAGACGAATGCAACGCACCTGAATTTTACTCGGGCGCAAAGCTGACGATGGTCAAAGACGAAAACGCCAAGATGACGCCCGCAACCTTGCGCGCTGCGATGTCGGCCGAAGAAACCCGCGGCGTGCATGGCCCCCAACGTGGCCCAGTGTCGATCACGCAAGTCACTGAAAAGGGTACGGTTTATACCCTGGATGAGATCAAAGCGCTGACAGAAATTGCCAAAGAATTCGGCGTTGCGACCCATCTTGACGGTGCGCGGTTTGCCAATGCCATCATCGGCTTGGGGTGCACGCCTGCGGAAATGACATGGAAGGCAGGCATTGATTGTGTCTGCTTTGGCGGCACCAAGAACGGGTTGATGGGCGTCGAAGCGGTCGTCTTTTTCGACCCAAAACACGCTTGGGAATTCGAACTTCGCCGCAAACGGGGGGCGCATCTATTTTCAAAACACCGCTATCTATCCGCCCAAATGGAAGCGTATTTGACAGATAACCTTTGGCACGATCTTGCGAGCAAAGCGAACGCATCCGGCCAACGCCTCGCCGACGGGTTGCGCGGATCAAACGTCGTGACGTTTCCGTACCAGCCCGAAGCAAACCTGATGTTCTTTGAAGCCCCACGCGCGTTGCACAAAAAGGTGCAGGCGGCAGGTGCGCAATACTATGTCATGGGGTCATTGGACGGGGACGACGACGAAATGGTCCTTGGCCGTCTTGTCTGTGATTGGTCCGTGGGGTCGGACGGCGTGGATGAATTCCTCGCCGCCCTGAAGGCTTAAAATTCGCCAGACAAATGACGGTCCAGATCGTTCAACCGGTCTTGGCCCCAGAACCGTTCATCCTTGTCCGAGATAAAGAATGGCGCGCCGAAGACGCCCTTCGCGACCGCCTCTTCCAGGTTGCGCGCATAGGTGTCGGCCCCTTCCAGCAACCCGCTGTCTGCGAGCGCGGGATCAAACCCTGTTTCTTCCAGACACGCACGGATCACGTCGTCTTCTGCGATGTTTTTGTCGTCCGCCCAGCAGGCTTTGGTCAGCGCCTGCACCAACGCGCCGACATTTCCACCAGCGTTTTGCGCGGCAATGATCGCGTAGGATGACGGGGCAATGTTGGTGGGCCAATGGGCAGGTTTAATTGTGAACGGCAAATCCGTGACAAGTGCGCGGCGGCGCATGTCCTGAAGGCGGTATTCTTGACGGTTCACATGGCGCTGACCCGGTGGAATGCCCCCCGTTTCCCCAAACAGCCCCATGATATCCAGAGGTTTATACGTCACCGTCGCGCCGTGCTTTGCGACGATTTTTTCAAACTCCGGACCCGCGAGGTATGTGAACGGTGAAATCGTCGCGAGGTAATAGTCGATATGGGCCATTTGGCTCTCCTTTAGGGGCGGTCATTTGTTGGTGAGACCCCACGGTCGTGCTACGCAGTGTCAACGCTGCGAATCTGTCATCCGGGGATCATTGACACATGCCAAATCTTATCGAACCAAAACTCATTTCCGGTAACGCGAATATGCCGCTCGCCAAGGCCGTTGCAAAACGGATGTCGATGCATCGTGGCGTGAACGTCGGCCTTGTGGATGCGCGGGTTGAACGGTTCAACGACGGTGAGATTTTTGTCGAAGTCTATGAAAACGTGCGCGGCGAGGACATGTATGTCATCCAACCGACGTCTAACCCCGCCAACGATAACTTAATGGAATTGTTGATTATTTCGGATGCACTACGCCGTTCGTCCGCCGCACGTATTACGGCAGTCATCCCTTATTTCGGCTATGCCCGCCAAGATCGCCGATCTAAGGCACGCACACCGATCACGGCCAAACTGGTCGCGAACATGATGGTTGAAGCGGGCATCGAACGGGTCCTGACCCTTGATTTGCATGCCACCCAAATTCAGGGCTTCTTCGATATTCCCGTGGATAACCTTTATGCGTCACCGGTCTTTGCGCTTGATGCGATGCATCACTTCAAAGGCCAGATGGAAGACGTCATGGTTGTGTCACCCGATGTTGGCGGCGTGGCCCGTGCCCGCGATTTGGCGCAGCGCATCGGCGCGCCTTTGTCCATCGTCGACAAGCGCCGTGGTAAACCCGGTGAAGTTGCTGAAATGACAGTGATTGGTGACGTCAAAGACCGCGTTTGTCTGATTGTCGACGACATCGTCGATACGGCCGGAACACTGTGTAAGGCCGCGGAAGTATTGATGGAACACGGCGCGAAAGAAGTGCATTCCTACATCACCCACGGCGTGTTGTCGGGCCCTGCGATTGAACGGGTCAGCAAATCTGTGATGAAGAACCTTGTGATTACCGATACGATCCTGCCCACGCAGGCCGTTCTGGAGTGTAAGAACATCCGCATCGTTCCGACAGCGCCGATGTTTGCCCAAGCAATTATGAACACATGGAACGGCACATCCGTGTCATCGCTGTTTGATCACAACACGCTCCAGCCGATCTACGAAGGGATGTATTCCGGCCTGTAATCGGCCCTAATACACATCCCAATCATCGGCCTGACGCAGTTCCCCAATGGCTTGCCATGCGACGCGCACGCGGGCGATTTTGCTATCGCCCCATGTGCGGAACATGATCGCGAAACCGTCTTCTGTGATGTCTTCGGCTTGGACGTCTGCGCGCATGTTTGCGCTGTTGGACATATCCAACATCGACAGGTTGACCTGCACCACCGGTGTGCTGCGACAACTTTCGGAAAATTCAACGTGCGCACGGGTTTTGCGGGCACCATCGCCCGTCCACATGACACCGTCATGTTCAAAGTCGGAGAATAAAACCACGTCCCCGTGGTCCACCCCGATCAAATGGTTTCGCATCCGTTTCATGTCAATCACTCGCCGTCCAGCAACGACGCACCTTCGTTCAATACGATAACCATACCCTTAAATCGGGGCATATTTAAGCCGTGATCGGATCAGGATTGTGTCCGGGTGCGCAACCGAAGAATCAAAGGGATCAACGACATTGTCAGGACGGCCCCAATCAAGAACGGTGCGCCCGGGAAATAGACGCCCGTGTCGTCCACGAAAGCCTCAAACACGCCGGTCATGAACAGCGGTGCAAGGAAGGCGGCGATGGACGACAGCGACGCGATGACGCCCTGCACAACACCCTGCTGATCTTCGCCAACGGTGTTGGACGAAACCGCAGTCAGCAATGCAGGCACAAGGTCGGACAATGCCGCAAAAATCAGGACGATAATCAGGGCTGTTACGGTCGAAATCAGCCCAAAGCCGACGAACCCGATCAAGGCGGATGCGATACCAATTTGCAGCGTTCGGAATTCCCCGATGCGTTTGATCAAGACGGGCATCAGGCCGGCCTGCACCCCCGCCAACATGACCCCGTATCCCGCCAAAGACACACCGATCAACAGCGTTGACCAGCCAAACAATTCACGCGTAAAGAACGCCCAAAGCGTCGGATACACCATGTTCGCAAATTCGAAAACAAACAAACATATCAACGGAATAGCGAGGCCGGGAATTTTGAAGGCCTTAAAAATCGTGCTGAACGGGTTGAGGGCGCGTCGCCCGAAGGCGCGGCGTTTCTCGCGTGGCAAGCTTTCGGGAAGGACGAACAATCCGAACACCACATTGGCCGCTGACATGGCCGCCGCAATCCAGAACGCGGCCGTTATATGCCACTGTGCTGCGATGCCCCCGATCGCGGGGCCGAGGACAAATCCGACACCAAACGCAGCCCCGACCATCCCGAACCGCGCGGAGCGGTCTTCTTTGCTGGAAATATCCGCAATATAGGCCGTGGCAGTGGTGTAGGTCGCGCCCGCGACGCCTGCGAGGATACGGCCAATCAACAGCACCCAAAACACATCCGCCAAGGCCATAATGACATAATCAATCGCGAGAACGAACAGCGCTACGATCAGCACAGGTTTTCGCCCGTAAGCATCAGATAAACTTCCGACAATCGGCGCAAAGATGAACAATGCACCCGCATAGGACGCCATCAAAACCCCCGCCCAAAGCGCACCTTCGCCGGTGCCGCCTGCCCCAACACGATCCATCAAATCGGGCATGATCGGGAACACCAGACCAATGCCAATGGCGTCGATCATCAGGGTGATCAGGATGAAGATATAGGCGCGGTTTTGCATCCCGCCACGTGACGTGTTTGGGTGGCAACTGGCAAGCGCTAAAAGGGTGGCATGGTGACACCCGTGGTCAGCACACCGAAACGGCACGCTGCCCCAAAGATCCGCGATTCTCGGATCCAGCCGCCGAAATTCGCAAAACACCCCTGATCGCCTTTATTTTATTGGGTCCAAAATTGTAAACAAAAGTTGACATATCTTTTGCTCCAGCTACTCTATTTTCAACGAACGCCTAAAAACTGCGCAGCCACGCATACCTAGCGCGTTGGGAGGGGAACTATGGGAAATCGGAAACAATCCGCGACGGGATTGGACGAGCGCCGCTATATCAAGTCACAATCTGAGCTGCGGACACTCAAGTCGCGGCTCCCTGATAGGGCGGTGGAACAGCTCGCTCGCGAAGTGATCTTGCGGCTTGCGGACCGTGAACAAGACCTGCCTGTTCAATCCCTCCATGACGAGGATATCGAGGAACTGTGCCACGCCTTGCTGTCCAAGGATGATCGCGCAGGTGCGAAATACATCGCAGATTTACGCGTAGACGGGGCCGCGACCGAAGCGGTTTACTTGACATACCTTGCAGGTGCGGCGCGTATGCTTGGCACGTGGTGGGAAACTGACAAAATTCCCTTTACCGCCACCGCGCTTGGAACCACACGGATGTACGCGATCATGCGGGCGTTGCGGTACGAATTCCCCCTGACCGACGATTCAACGGTGCGGTCTGCGGTCTTTGTCGCGGTGCCCGGTGAAACGCACGTCCTTGGCGTTCGAATGGCCGCAGATTTGTTCAGAAAAGACGGATGGGATATCGATCTTTTGGTGGATCAGTCTCACGACGAGCTGGTCGCAAATATCAAAACGTCTAATACACTGCTGATCGGCGTTTCAGCCAGTGGCGCGAATGCCATTGAACCCTTGTCCAAACTGGTCGTAGCACTGCGTGTCAGTAACCCAAAGGCGCATATCATCGTCAGCGGCAATATCGTTGATGCCGCGAAAGAGGCGATTGACCTACTCGGGGCAGATGCGGTCGTCAACAGCGTGGAAGATGCACGACAGGCGATGACGGCGCTGTGGGACGATGCCACAAGAGCGGCGCGGGACCAGACGTAAACAGCACCTATCCAACGAAAAAAGGCGCCCCAATCTCTGGGGCGCCTTTTTCAATTCTATACCGCTGGCTTAAGCGATCGACGCTGCCAACTCAGTCATTGCGTTGCGGACCATGTCGGCCTCATCAGCGCCATTGCCAGACGCTTTCGCGGTCTCAAAGGCGGCTGTTGCATCTGCAATCAGCTTTTCCATCTGCTCGGCCGTGGCCTCAGCTTTTGGAAAGGCTTGTTCGGCCAATACGGACACGCCCGCACCGCTGATTTCAGCGAACCCACCGGATACGATGTAATCCTCAACGCCACCCGCATGGGTGACGGACAGGATGCCAGGGCGCAGGGTGGTAATGGTCGGGGCGTGATCGGCCATAGCCGTCATGTCCCCGTCCGCACCGGGAATCTGCACCTCGGTCGCGTCCATCTGCGCCAAGCGGCGCTCAGGAGAGACAAGATCGAATTTGAAGTCTGCCATTTTATAGGCTCCCTAAGTTCGAATTAAGCTGCGTCTGCGGCCATTGCTTCGGCTTTGGCGATCACGTCTTGAATGCCACCAACCATGTAGAACGCACCTTCTGGAAGGTGGTCATATTCGCCATCAACAACTGCTTTGAACGATGCGATTGTGTCTTCCAAAGGCACCTGAATACCGTCAGCACCTGTAAAGACCTTCGCCACGTCAAACGGCTGGGACAAGAAGCGTTCGATCTTACGCGCACGTGTCACGGCCATTTTGTCGTCTTCTGACAATTCGTCCATGCCCAAAATCGCGATGATGTCCTGCAAGGATTTGTAACGCTGCAAGATCTGCTGAACGTCTGTGGCAACCTTGTAGTGCTCGTCGCCGATGATCAGCGGGTCAAGCAGACGCGATGTGGAACCAAGCGGGTCAACGGCAGGGTAAATACCCTTTTCCGAAATCGCACGGTCCAGAACGGTTGTCGCATCAAGGTGCGCAAACGATGTCGCTGGCGCGGGGTCGGTCAAGTCATCCGCAGGCACGTACACGGCCTGAACCGAAGTGATCGAACCTCCCTTTGTCGAAGCAATACGTTCCTGCATCGCACCCATGTCTGTCGCCAGTGTTGGCTGGTAGCCAACGGCGGATGGGATACGACCCAAAAGCGCGGACACTTCGGAACCGGCCTGTGTGAAGCGGAAGATGTTGTCGACGAAGAACAAAACATCAGAACCCGTGTCATCGCGGAACTGTTCCGCAAGGGACAGACCGGTCAGGGCGATACGCATACGCGCACCTGGAGGCTCGTTCATCTGGCCGTAGACCAGTGCGATCTTTGACTCTGGCAGGTTATCAGGAACGATAACGCCGGATTCGATCATCTCGTGGTAAAGGTCGTTGCCTTCACGTGTACGCTCGCCAACACCCGCGAAAACGGAAACACCGGAGTGCACCTTCGCAATGTTGTTGATCAATTCCATGATGAGAACTGTTTTACCAACACCCGCACCACCGAAGAGACCAATCTTACCACCCTTCGTGTAAGGCGCGAGAAGGTCGATGACCTTGATGCCTGTCACGAGGATTTCTGTCGCTGTAGACTGGTCTTCGAACTTTGGCGCGTCACCGTGGATGGAGCGGCGTGCGTCTGTAAGAACCGGACCTTGTTCGTCAACGGGGTCGCCCGTGACGTTCATAATGCGGCCCAATGTTGCGTTGCCGACGGGAACCATAATTGGCGACCCCATGTCGGACACCTCTTGACCACGAACGAGGCCCTCGGTGGCGTCCATCGCAATTGCGCGGACTGTGTTTTCGCCAAGGTGCTGCGCGACTTCGAGCGTCAACGGCTTACCGTTGTTGCTTGTTGTCAGGGCATTCAGGATCGCAGGCAGGTCGCCCGTAAACTGAACGTCTACGACCGCGCCGATCACCTGTGTGATTTTGCCAGTTGCTTTAGCCATTTTCTGTCTCCGGTTCTCTTACAGCGCTTCCGCGCCGGAAATAATTTCAATCAGCTCGTTGGTGATGACGGCCTGACGGGACCGGTTGTATTGGATCGTCAGTTTATCAATCATTTCACCAGCGTTGCGGGTCGCGTTGTCCATGGCCGACATACGAGCGCCTTGCTCGGATGCGCCGTTTTCCAACAGGGCCGCAAAGATTTGGGTCGCAACTGCGCGCGGCAGCAGGTCAGCCAGAATGGCCTCTTCGCTTGGCTCGTAGTCATAAAGCGTGCCATCGTCGGCCTCGGCACCCTCGGGCGCCTCAAACGGGATGATTTGCTGTGCGGTCGGGATCTGCGTGACGACGTTGACGAATTTCGCGTAGAAAATCGTGGCAACATCGAATTCAGCGGCGTCGAACCGGCCCAGAACATCGCGGGCGATGTCTTGTGCGTTGTCGTAACCGATGCGCTTTACCTCGGACAGGTCGACATGGGCGACGAAGTAATCGCCAAAGTCACGTTTCATCGCGTCGCGGCCTTTTTTGCCGACTGTGATGATTTTCACTGTCTTACCATCCGCCAAAAGGTCAGCGGCGTGTGCTTTGGCTTTCTTGGCAATGTTGCCGTTGAAACCACCACAGAGGCCACGCTCTGACGTCATGACGACAAGCAGCTGCACGTTATCGGATCCGGTCCCTGACAGCAGTTTGGGCGCACCCTCACCACCGGCAGTCGACGCAAGACCAGCCATTACAGCGTTGAAACGCTCCGTGTAAGGACGGGACATTTCTGCCGCTTCTTGAGCGCGGCGCAATTTAGCGGCCGCGACCATTTGCATGGCTTTCGTGATCTTGCGGGTCGATTTGACCGACGCGATCCGATTTTTAAGGACTTTCAGGTTAGCCATTTGGCGTCATCCTTCCCTTAAGCGAAATCTGCTGCGAACGGGTCAAGTGCCGCTTTGAGCTTATCTGCGGCATCGCCTTTGATCTTTGGATCGTCATTCGTGATCCAGTCAAGAACATCAGCATGGTTGGAATGCATATGCTTCAGCAATGCAGCCTCCCATTCGCCAACACGGGACACATCGACAGAGTCGAGGTAGCCGTTTGTGCCCGCGAAGATGACAACAACGATTTCGGCGTTGGTCAGTGGTGAATACTGCTTTTGCTTCATCAGCTCTGTCAGACGTGCACCACGGGCCAAAAGGCGCTGTGTTGCCGCATCAAGGTCAGAACCGAACTGCGCAAAGGCGGCCATTTCACGGTACTGCGCAAGCGAAAGCTTAACCGGACCCGCAACAGACGACATCGCCTTTGTTTGGGCGGATGAACCAACGCGAGAAACAGACAGACCAGTGTTCACCGCTGGGCGAATACCTTGGTAGAACAATTCAGTTTCCAAGAAGATCTGACCATCCGTGATCGAAATCACGTTTGTCGGAATAAACGCGGACACGTCACCACCTTGTGTTTCGATGACTGGAAGTGCTGTCAAAGAACCGGAGCCGTTGTCTTCGTTCAACTTCGAGGAGCGTTCCAGAAGTCTGGAGTGAAGGTAGAAAACGTCACCCGGGTACGCTTCGCGGCCCGGTGGGCGGCGGAGCAGAAGGGACATCTGACGGTACGCAACGGCCTGCTTGGAAAGGTCATCATAGATGATCAAAGCGTGGCGGCCATTGTCGCGGAAATGCTCTGCCATTGTTGTCGCAGCATAGGGCGCGAGGAACTGGAGAGGCGCTGGATCGGATGCTGTCGCAGCCACAACGATGGAATATTCCATCGCGCCGGCTTCTTCGAGCTTCTTGACCAACTGTGCAACTGTGGAACGCTTCTGGCCGATGGCCACGTACACACAGTACAGCTTGCCGTTCTCGTCTTTGGCAGCGTCGTTGTAGGATTTCTGGTTCAGGATCGTATCAAGCGCGATCGCTGTTTTACCTGTCTGACGGTCACCAATGATCAATTCGCGCTGGCCACGGCCAACAGGGATCATCGCGTCCACAGATTTCAGGCCTGTCGCCATTGGTTCGTGAACCGATTTACGTGGGATAATGCCAGGTGCCTTGGCGTCTGCAATCGCACGCTTCTTTGTTTTGATCGGGCCTTTGCCGTCCAGCGGATTACCAAGACCGTCAACAACGCGACCAAGCAGTTCGTCACCAACAGGCACGTCCACAATCGCGTTCGTACGCTTAACTGTGTCGCCTTCTTTAATGTCTTGGTCGGAACCGAAGATAACAACACCGACGTTGTCGGATTCAAGGTTCAGCGCCATGCCCTGAATGCCACCAGGGAATTCGACCATTTCGCCGGCTTGAATGTTATCAAGACCGTAAACGCGGGCGATACCGTCGCCGACGCTAAGTACGCGACCAACTTCTGCAACTTCGGCTTCTTGGCCGAAGTTCTTAATCTGGTCCTTGAGGATCGCGGAGATTTCCGCAGCTTGGATCGCCATTACCGGGCCTCTTTCATAGTGTTCTGCAGGGCGTTGAGCTTCGATTTGACCGACGTGTCGATCATCTTGGAGCCAACCTTAACGACAAGACCGCCGATGAGAGATTCATCGACGCTCGCATTGATGATCACATCTGAACCGACGGACGCCTTCAGCGTTTTCGCCAGTTTATCAGATTGTGCTTTGGTGAGGGCTTTGGCGGACACAACGTCTGCCGTAACCTCACCCTTTTGATCCGCAATGAGGGCGCGCAGGGCGACAATCATCTGCGGGACCACAAACAAACGACGCTTGGACGCCATCAGCGCCAATGTGTTTGTCATGGTCTTGGAGAGTTTCATCTTCTTGGCAACAGCCCCGATAGCCGAACCTTGTTGGTCACGGCTGTAAAGTGGGGATGTGATCAAGGCGCTCAGGTCGGCGCTGCCATCAAGGGCGGCGGACAAAGCATTAAGATCAGATTCAAGGGCTTTCACACCCTTCGCGTCATTCGACAAATCGAAGACGGCAGTGGCATAGCGCGCGGCGATGCCGGAGGAAATCGAAGCTGGTTCGGACACGTCCACCCTTCCGATGTTCTTGGCCTTGCTTGTCACCTTTGCGGGGTAACGTCGAAGGCGCTGCAATCAAGCCTCACAAGAACGCGAGGCGGCAAAATCATGGCGCATCTAGCAGAGCGTTTCGCGTGGGGCAACCGCCTTGAGACGCAAAATATTAAGCCCGTTTGCCTCTTTAGTTGTTGACGTGCTGCGCTGCGGCGTGTGGCGCTGCGACGGTTTGAGCCACCCAACGGCGCAAAATTTCCAGACTTTGCAACGATATGGCGAAAGCCAAAGCACAGCGTGGCACCGATTCTTGGGCATTTTTAAAAGGGGTGAAACCGCCCTTGCCGCGGCAATTTGCGCCCATTGATAGGGAATTGCGGCCCATTGGGCACAGAATCGGCCCCACATCGCAGGCAAAGCGCCCCAAATTCCGTTCAACACACCGTTTCCATTTCGACGATTTAGGGATGCTCCGTTTTCGGCTAACATGAAGTTAACGCCGTATTTCGGTATTTACTTTTTAAAGGTGTCCTATGCTTGCTGTTGCCCTTCTTCCTGCCCTTTTGTTCGGTCTTTTTGCGCTCGTGCCGATGTTAGACACGTCATCTGATGGCGATCGTGAAGATGATCCAGATTTTGAAGGCCTTGGTATTGTGGATACGGACGGCGATGCGGATCCCGATGTTGAGGAACCAGATGTCGAAGACCCTGATGTGGTGGATCCAGATGTGGTGGCACCCGATGTCGTCTCCCTCACAGGCGAAGACGGCGCTACGGTCGACGTCGAAGCAACACCAACCGAAGACGGTACGCCCGTTGATGTTGACGGGTCCGAATTGGGCGATGTGATCGCAAGCCCGACTGCGCCAACCACCCCTATTCAACTAAACGGCCTTGGTGGGGATGACACGATCGGATTTGGCTACAGCACCTCTGTCGCGCCCGGACTGGGTGACGACGAACTGACGTTGACGATCACGCAAGCCGCGCTGGACAACGGCGATGGAGCGGATACGTTCAATATTTCAGCGCGTAATGTGTTCAGTGATCCGGAGGCAGGAATTTTCGCGCAGATCGAAGATTTCGATTCTGCCGAGGATGTTTTGCGCATCACACCCAATCACCCAGCCGACGACGTGGAGAGCTTCGATATCGTTGAGGAGCCAAATGGCGCCTATACCGACGTGAATGTCTCAATTTCGACTGATTTCAAGGATACCGCTGTTACCGCTGTGGTGACCGTGCGCCTCATCGGGGTGACTGGCCTTACCGAGGGTGACGCCGTGACAACCTAAACCGGTTTCACCACCGGCCCGCCCATCCCCTCAAGCACCCGCAACGGGCGTTTGACGGCATCGGCCAATCCGGGGCGTTTGGGTTGCGGCACTTGTTTGGTGACTTCCACCATCAACACGCCACCTGCCGCAAACACGGGCAAATATCGCCCGGCGCTTTCGATTGCGTTTGCCAACCTGCGCCAGCCGCGTTTGGCGGACGGCGGCTGATACAGCGTGGACAGCGTTTTGGTCGGGATCAGCCCTGTGGATCGCAACTGCTTTTCCAACTGCCCCAATGAATAGGGGCGACCAAAACCGAACGGCGTGGCATCTGATCGCGACCATAACCCTGTTCGGTTGGGCACGATAAACACGGCACGTCCTTGGGGCGCCAGCACGCGCCAGACCTCGTCCATCAGCGCCATGGGATGATCGGACGTTTCCAGCCCGTGCAACAACACCAGTTTGTCCACTGATCCATTCGCAATCGGCCAAAGCGTGTCTTCGCACAACACACTGACGTTCTTTCCCCCAGCAGGCCATGGCATCACCCCTTGCGGGCCCGGCATAAGACCAATGACGCGGCGTGCATCCCCTAGAAACGGGCGCAGCAGCGGCACGGCAAATCCGAACCCCACAACGGTCTGGCCCTTTGCCTCGGGCCAAAGGCGCATCAATTCGGTGCGGATCACCTTTTGGGCCGCGCGCCCCAGTGGGCTGCGATAATAAAATTCCCGAAGATCATGCACGTCCAGATGCATTGCAGGTCCTGTGTGTTTGGGCGACTGTCAGGAACACCATATCAATTGAAAGTGACAACGCCATGCCTCTCGAACTCGTCACGATCCCCTGCCTTGCCGATAATTATGCGTTTTTGGTCCATAATGCAGACACGGGCGAGACATTACTGGTCGACGCCCCCGATGCGCCGCCCATTCAGGCGGCACTGGATGCACAGGGCTGGACGCTGACGGATATCTTACTGACGCACCACCATTGGGACCACGTGGACGGGTTGCCCCCCCTGCGCGGATCGGCGCGCGTCATAGGCGCCAAAGCAGACGCGCACCGCCTGCCTCGACTGGATTTGGCAGTGTCCGAAGGCGATAGCGTGACCATTTGCGGGGAAAACGCGGCGGTTTTTGACGTATCAGGCCACACGATGAACCATATCGCCGTGCATTTCCCCACCTCTGCGCTGTTGTTCAGCGCCGACAGCCTGATGGCGCTGGGATGTGGGCGGTTGTTTGAAGGCACGCCCGCGCAGATGTGGGACAGCATGCAAAAACTGCGTGCCCTGCCCGATGATACGCGCCTGTGTTCGGGACATGAATACACCGAAACCAACGCGCGGTTCGCGTTAACCATTGAACCTGACAACGCGCAGCTTATCTCTCGTATACAGACAATCACAAAAACACGTGCGGCAGGTCTGCCGACCGTTCCATCCGACCTTGGCGTCGAAAAGTACACAAATCCGTTCCTGCGCGCCGATCACGCAGCACTTCAATCCGCGATGGGCCTGACTGGCACCGAACCTGCTGACGTCTTCGCCGCTATCCGCAAAAAACGCGATGTTTTTTAAGCTGCCCGAAATTGCGGCAAAGTCATAAAAAATAGGTCTTTGGGGCGAACCCATCGGCAACACGACACAGAATGTAACAACAACGTGGCAAGTTTTTCCTTGAAGCCGCGAAGAATAAGCCGAAATTTAACACTAAGAGGTCACGGTTGACGTGGGGCCCTCCCCCGCCGACCCCCGATTAAGAGGAGCACGCAACGTGCCATCATTTTCGACAACACTTGAGCAGTCCATCCACTCCGCCTTGGCGTTGGCCAATGCCCGCAAACATGAACTCGCCACGCTTGAGCATCTTTTGCTCGCGCTGATCGACGAACCTGACGCCGCGCGCGTCATGAAAGCCTGTTCGGTTAATCTGGATGAGCTTCGCAAAACGCTCGATGAATTCATCGAAGACGATCTGTCCACTTTGGTGACAGAAGTTGAAGGGTCCGAAGCCGTACCCACGGCCGCCTTCCAGCGTGTGATCCAGCGCGCGGCAATCCATGTGCAATCTTCTGGTCGCACAGAAGTAACAGGCGCCAACGTGTTGGTCGCGATCTTTGCCGAACGCGAAAGCAACGCGGCCTATTTCCTGCAAGACCAAGACATGACGCGCTATGACGCCGTGAATTTCATTGCCCACGGTGTCGCCAAAGACCCCGCTTTCGGCGAAGCACGCCCCGTATCGGGCGCGCCGTCCATGGACGATGAAGCCGAAGCCGCGGGTGACGCTGGCAAAGACGAAAGCGCGCTGGCCAAGTACTGCGTCGATCTGAACGCAAAGGCCGTTGATGGTGACGTTGACCCGCTGATTGGCCGCGACCACGAGGTTGAGCGCGCGATCCAAGTGCTATGCCGTCGCCGCAAAAACAACCCGCTGCTGGTGGGTGATCCGGGCGTGGGTAAAACCGCCATCGCCGAAGGTCTGGCCCGCAAAATCGTGCAAAACGAAGTGCCTGAGGTTCTGGGCGGCACGACGATCTTCTCACTAGACATGGGCGCACTGCTGGCCGGAACACGGTATCGCGGTGATTTTGAAGAACGCCTCAAGGCGGTGATGACAGAACTCGAAGACCACGACGACGCGGTCCTGTTTATCGACGAAATCCATACCATCATCGGTGCCGGTGCTACATCAGGCGGTGCAATGGATGCATCAAACCTGCTGAAACCTGCACTTGCGGGCGGCAAATTGCGCTGCATGGGCTCCACGACCTACAAGGAATTCCGTCAGCACTTTGAAAAAGACCGTGCGCTGGCCCGTCGTTTCCAAAAGATCGATGTGAACGAGCCGTCGGTTGAGGACAGCATCAAAATCCTCAAGGGCATCAAGAGCAATTTTGAAGATCACCACCAGATCAAATACACGGCGGATGCGATCAAAACATCCGTTGAGCTGGCATCACGCTACATCAATGATCGCAAACTGCCCGACAGTGCGATTGACGTGATCGACGAAGCGGGTGCAGCACAGCATCTGATCCCGGAATCCAAGCGGCGCAAAACCGTCGGCACCAAAGAGATCGAGGCTGTGGTCGCGAAAATCGCCCGCATTCCGCCGAAGAACGTCACCAAAGACGATGCCGAAGTGCTGAAAGACCTCGAAGGGTCGCTGAAGCGGGTCGTGTTTGGTCAGGATCAGGCAATTGTCGCGCTGTCCTCCGCGATCAAACTGGCGCGTGCGGGTCTGCGTGAACCGGAAAAGCCGATCGGCAACTACCTGTTCGCGGGTCCGACAGGTGTGGGTAAAACCGAAGTCGCAAAACAGCTTGCTGATACGCTGGGCGTTGAAATGCTGCGCTTTGACATGTCCGAATACATGGAAAAGCATTCGGTTTCCCGCCTGATCGGTGCGCCACCCGGATATGTAGGCTTTGATCAAGGCGGCATGTTGACCGACGGCGTTGATCAGAACCCGCACTGCGTGTTGCTGCTTGATGAAATGGAAAAGGCGCATCCGGACGTCTACAACATCTTGCTGCAAGTTATGGATAACGGAAAACTGACGGACCATAATGGCCGCACCACAGATTTCCGCAATGTTATCATCATCATGACAACAAACGCAGGCGCGTCCGAAATGGCCAAAGAAGCAATTGGTTTTGGTCGGGAACGCCGCACTGGTGAAGACACCGCTGCGATCGAAAAGACGTTCACACCTGAATTCCGCAACCGTCTGGATGCGGTCGTGTCCTTCGCGCCTCTCGGCAAAGAGGTGATTTTGCAGGTCGTTGAAAAGTTCGTTCTGCAACTCGAAGCGCAGCTGATGGATCGCAACGTGTCCATTGAATTGACGCGCCCAGCCGCTGAATGGCTGGCTGACAAAGGCTACGATTCCAAAATGGGTGCACGACCTTTGGGCCGTGTCATTCAGGAATACATCAAGAAACCCTTGGCCGAAGAACTGCTGTTCGGCACACTGGCCAAAGGCGGCCACGTCAAAGTCGGCATGAAAAAGGGAGAGCTGGATTTGCAAATCGAAGCGCCCGAAAAGGCCCGCATTTCAAAGGACAAACCACCGCTTCTCGCGGCGGACTGATGCGCCTCGCCGTTCTTATGACATCCTGCGCCATGCCAGTCATGGCGCAGGATATTTCGTTGTCGCTCCCAATTGACTGCACTTTGGGCGACACCTGCTATATCCAGAACTATGTAGATCATGACCCCTCGGACGCTGCGTCAGATTTTCAGTGCGGCGGCCTCACCTATGACACCCACAAAGGCACTGATTTCGGCCTAATATCCTTGGCCGCGATGGAACGCGGGGTTGATGTTTTCGCATCCGCGTCGGGAACAGTGCGCGGCGTGCACAATGTTCTCTTTACCGCCGATCTTTGAGGTGAAATCAACGGCCGCGATTGCGGGAACGGGGTTGTTGTGGCCCATGACAACGG
>JABBAI010000196.1 GCA_018608045.1 Octadecabacter sp.
GCATCGATATTCAGGCCACTGCCGCCAAAATCATCGAATTCGTGCTGGAGGACTTCGCCACCGATACGGATCGTCGGAATACTTGTAATCCATACCAAGCCCGTATGCGGCCCATGTATCGCTCAGGCTTAGGCCGTCCATATCAAGATCAGCAATACCAGCTGTGACATAGGGCATGAACGCGCCCGCGTCGTAGCCTGCGCGCAATTTGGCGCGGGTCACGGTGTCGATTGAATTTGCACCGTCCACGACATCAAAGCCTGAAATTTCAAGCTCGGCACCGATGACGACTGTGCCAAAGTCATAGTCGTAACCGCCGTGCAGACCGTATGTCACGCCGTCTGCATCAAAGGCGGCGGTGTCATCGGATGCATCGGCATAGCCTAGCGACCCACCCGCATAAAAACCTGTCCAGTCGCCGCCCGTATTGACCATAATGGGGGGCGCCATTGGGATCGGCGATTGGGGTATGAACGGTTCATCAAGGTTGCCCGCCAGCGCAGGGCTGATTGCAATTCCCAAAAGAGCTGCTGTTGTCAAAAGTGTAAGCTTCATTTTCTCGTCCTTTTTAACAATGATAAATGACATGAGCACTGACCGCCTGATTGGGCGCCTCATGTTGTGCCCACAGATGCAATCCCCCCCGTGGCCTTCCATCTTTATTGAATAAATCCGGTGCGTTGGGCCAATTCCTGCCCACCTGCGCAAAAACGCTGCGCTAACTTTCGCGCAGGTAATCGCCCTCACAAGAGTGTGAGTGATCCAATGGCGTAGCACCGCCGAAGCTGCATCCATAGGTCAAAAACGACCCCTCGTCGCAATTGAGGTAGAATCCTTTGGCCGAATTATTGGATGCTTCAATCAGGGAGAGTAGAATTTGAGCATCGCAACACACCCAGTTCGAATCAAACTGACCATCGGTGCACGTCGTGGTCGCGCCGCACGAGGACGCCCAAGCCGCACATTTTGAACCCCTCAATTTGTACTCGAAAGGCTATCCCATGAACGATGAAACCCCAATCAAACGCTCCTCCAGATCCGGCGGGCGATCCGCACGCCACGCAGCCCGCGCGGCAGCCCTGCCCGACAACATGCGCCCCGTGCGCGCTGGAATGACCGGTGGCACATATAAGCCTCTGTCTGAAACAGATGTGCTGAAAATCCACGAAGCGGCACTGACCGCACTTGAAGCCATCGGTCTTGCAGATGCGCCACCCTCCGGTGTTGAGATTTTGACAGGTGCAGGCGCGATCCTTGGGGATGACGGGCGCATTCGTTTTCCCCGCGCCTTGGTCGAAGACATGCTTGCGATTTCCTGCAAGGATTTGACGCTGTGCGCCCGCGATCCCGCCTATGACCTCGATCTGTCAGGTCAGCGTGTGCACTACGGCACGGCTGGTGCCGCCGTGAATTTGGTCAATGTCCTTGGCAACAGTTACCGCGACAGCACCGTTCAGGACATCCATGATGCCGCGCGCATTGTTGATGTTTTGGACAACATCCATTTTCTGCAACGCCCAATGGTGGCACGCGATATCCTCGACAACCTCGAAATGGACATCAACACGCTCTATGCATGTCTTTCAGGTACAACAAAGCATGTTGGCACCTCGATCTCTGACCCAAGCCACGTCACGCCCTGCCTCGAATTTTTATACGCGGCCGCAGGTGGCGAAGCGAAATTCAGATCCCGCCCGTTTGTTTCAATGTCCAACTGTTTCGTCGTCCCCCCGATGAAGTTTGCCACCGAATCCTGCGAAGCCATGGAAACAGCGATCCGTGGCGGCATGCCTGTCTTGTTGCTGTCCGCGGGCATGTCTGGCGCGACGGCCCCGTCCACGATTGCAGGTGCGATTGTTCAGGCGGTAGCCGAATGCCTTGCGGGCGTTGTCTACGTTAATGCCATGGCGCCGGGGCATCCCGCGATTTTCGGAACATGGCCATTTGACCTCGACCTGCGGACAGGATCGATGACGGTGGGCAGTGGTGAACAGGCCCTCCTCAGCGCGGGGTGTGCGCAGATGCACGCCTTTTACGGTGTTCCCGGTGGGGCAACGGGGGGCGCATCGGATTCCAAAATGCCCGATATGCAGGCTGGCTGGGAACAGATGTGCGCCAACGTCCTTGCGGGGCTTAGCGGCGTGAATATGGTCTATGAAGCGGCAGGCATGCACGCCTCCCTCCTCGGGTTTTGTCTGGAAAGCCTGATCCTGGGGGACGATCTGATTGGTCAGGCATTGCGCTGTGTGCGTGGCATTGAGGTGGACGATGAAACGCTCGCCCTCGATCAAATGCGCGAGGTCTGCATGGGCGGGCCAGACAAGCCGGGTGTGGGTCACTACCTTGGCACCGATCAAACATTGTCACGCATGGAAACCGACCGGATTTACCCCAACTTGGGCAACCGGATGAGCCCGAAGGAATGGGTCGAAAAAGGCAAACCAGATTTGATACAAAATGCCATTGCTCGTAAAGACGCGATCCTTGCCACACGTTCCGCCGCACGATTTGATCCCGATCTTGACGCCAAACTGCGCGCCCAATTCAATATCCATCTTCCCGCTTGATCGGTTGTCGCGCACGCGTCGCTCGGTCACACTTGGCCGGGCGACACCGCGAAGGAATCGATCATGCCAAACAGCGCCCC
>JABBAI010000185.1 GCA_018608045.1 Octadecabacter sp.
TTGGGGTTGCCTGCTAGAAAAACATCACCTCCACCTCCGCTCGTTGGAATACCACTCATTGTTCGAGACATAATTTATATACGTAGAGAGAAATGTTTATATCTACATAAACACGAAAGCAGGCGGCTCGGGTTCGGCAGGTGCGTAATCCTCCTGTGGTGCGCGGGGCTTGCGGGGTTTCGCGGCGGCTTTCGCGGCGGCTTTCTTCGCTGCCTTGCGCTTCGCCACAATCTTCTTCACGTGCTTCACCTCAATCTCGTCCAGTTCGTCCTCGCTCGACAATTCCAAAGCCGCCTCCTCCATAATCTCGCGCTTCGCGATTTCCTTTGCCTTTTTGACGACCTTCTTCTGCTTGACCTTCTTCTTTTCCGCAGCAACTACCTGTTTCTCCTGTGCCTGCGCCGCCTTTGCCGCGCTTCGCTTCGCACGCCCCGCCGCCAATGCCGCGAGCTGCTTCTCCGAGAGTTGCCTTTTGGGTTTCTCCTCCTGTGCCTCCTTCGCCTCCTTTACCACTTTAGGTCTCCCGCGCGGACGCTTCGGTTTCACAATGTCGGGGATTTGGTCTATCAAATCCTCCTCCTCTATAATTTCTTGAGTGTGTTCATCCTTCCCTATAATTTCTTGAGTGTCCTCGGGCGGGGCTGCTTCGAGGGTCTCGTCGTCGCTTTTCACCTCTACTTCGCTCTCATCATCACTCGGGTAGTGTTTGCGTGGCATTTTATACTACACATAAAAAAATCTGTTTAAAACAAAATCAATATATATATGTAAATGGCTGAAGATGCTCGATGTGGAGGTTGCGATTGTATCCCCAATGAGGATGGATGCGAATGCCGCGACGTTTCTTGCTGCGGTTGTGGTGTGCGCGACCACATATACAATATGGAAAATGAACTGCGCGATACAGGCGATTGGGAGCACATCCCGTTCCACGATAAACTGGATTTGTTCTATTGCCACACCTGTTATGGTGCGAATGATGAGGAGGAGGAGGACGGGAATGAGACGGGGGAGGAGGGGGAGGATATGTAATATCTTCGTAATCTCATTATCTATAAAATCTTAGGATATTAGCAGAAACCCACAGACCCCCTATAGAAGGGGGCTCTGGATTTCGAAAGTATAGTGGGTCTGTGGGTTTCTGCTAATATCCTAAGATTTTGTAGATAATAAGATAAGTAATATATAAGAGATAAGTAATTTAAATAGAAGGCACTCACTACATTCATATGGTAAGAACGGCGGAGGAAAGACGCGAAGCGCAACGGCGTTATGCTAAGACATACAGAGACAAACACAATCCTGTTATACGGAATGCGAACGACAAGTTGAGAGAAATCAAATCTGTTCCTTGCGATTGCGGTGGCAGTTATAAGGACATAAAACAGAACCGCGTTCGCCATTGTGAGACGGCAAAGCATCTTGCGTGGGATTTGAAAACTAATAAAATAATGCCCCTGTTCATTGAGATTGGAAAAAGCGAGACACTGGACGATGCGGATGAAAGGATTGAAAACCTTTTTCAAAAGAAGAGGGCATACACAGCATCACAGCAAGTAACGTTGCTCGATAAGATGGAAGCACAATTGTTGAAACAACTTGGTGGCAAAAGCAATACAATCGACGCATACAACGCTCGTTCTGTAGAACCTGTGAAGAAACCAACCAAGACCAAACGCGAAGCACACCACGAGCGTATTATTCGTATCGCAGCCGAGACACAGGAGAGCAGCAGTAGCGAGGAAGAAGAACCGCAGAATGAAATTATCGAGGCAGAAAAGTCACCGCCGCCCACGCCGTGTCCCTCCAGTAGTGAGGCAGAAAGTGAAGAGAGCGACGAACCCGAGAGTGAGAGTGAGCAGACTGAGACAGATGAGAGTGATTGTAGCGATGTAAGCGAGACACAGACAGAGGAGAGTGATTGTAGCGATGTAAGCGAGACGAGCGTGGAAGACAGGAACATCGCTTTCTCACGGAGGTATATGGCGAGTATGAAGAGCAAAGAGGTTGCTGAAAAAGTATCTGCTCCACCCCCACCAAAGATTGATATGAACGAATATTTGGAGGAGGCAAGCAAACCCAATAATGATGGTTCTGATATATTAAAGAAACTCGGACTTCTAACTGAAGATAAAAAAGGAAACGCCAAATATCACTTTCTTTAAAAACTTAGTTAAGTTATTAAATCCGTTCTATATTGTGCGTATAAAATTATACGCATAATAACATCAGTCATCCCATTTTTGAAAAGAGGGATTTTCGCAGACCTTACCTTCTACGCACTCACATCGTCGCGATAATGTCCTCATTTAGAGACGAGGTCAGTTTATCTGAATCATTTTCTTTTTGGATATTCAGACTGGCAATTTTAATCGCCTGCTTCCTCTCTCGTGCGCGTCTATTTGCTTCAATGGATTGTTTTGCCCTACGATTCTTGTAGTCAATATCTGTGCGCATCCGCTCAGCGTGATACTCACGTTGATACGCATTATACGCCTCACGGTTCTTCTCGCGGAAGGCATATGTCGCACGCTTCTGCGCTTCCGTGTAGAAATCCTTTTTTTCCTCCATATTTATATGGATTAGAATTAAGTTCTTATGTCGATTTTAAACCGCCTTTCAAAATCGCGTATGCT
>JABBAI010000060.1 GCA_018608045.1 Octadecabacter sp.
GAGCAGAGCGCTCATAACGCTTTGGTTGCGGGTTCAAGTCCTGCCGGGCCTACCACTTTGAATTCACGAATGTGAATTCAAAGACCAGCGCAAGGCGCGTTTGGCAAAGCCATATGCGTAGCGCCGTTTCATAAAAGTCCGCCCCAGACGGTTACGCACCGACGGTCACGCCCGTGCCGTGACGCCCCCGACAAAACACGCAATCCCCTCACCGCCCCAACACAATCTCAGCCTTCAGCCCACCGAGGTCCTCACTCTCCCCCAGACGCAGCACACCGCCGTGCGCGCGCGCGATGTCTTCAACGATTGCAAGGCCAAGCCCCACACCTGTTCCGCGATCCTGATTTCGCGCAGGATCAAGGCGGGTGAACGGACGCATCGCATCTTCGCGTTGATCCGCAGGTATCCCCGGCCCGTCGTCTTCAACGCAAAACACCACCGCTTTGGGTGTGACAAACACACTAAATCGCACCTCCGCGCCGTAGCGCAGGGCATTGCCAATCAGGTTTTCAACAGCGCGGCGCATCGCCATCGGGCGCATTGCGATTGTACAATCCCCCTCACTGCCATCGTCGATAACCCCCGCGCTCACCGCTTGGCCTATGCGCGCGGCATCCGCCAAAACCTGATGCGCAAGTGCGATCGGGTCACTTGGCTCCGCATCGCCCTCAACGTCGCCACGTGCGAAATCAAGGAAAGCATCCAACAACCCCTGCATGTCATCGACATCGCGAATAAGCGGTTCAACGTCTTCCCCGTCCAACATCCCCAACCCCAACCGCAACCGTGTCAGCGGCGTGCGCAAATCGTGGCTGACCCCTGACAACATCATCGTGCGGGTCTGGGTCTGGCGTTCAATCCGGCTGCGCATATCCAAAAACGCCGTACCCGCCGCACGGACTTCGTTAGCGCCAGATGGATAATAGGTCATCACATGCCCGCGTCCGTATTCTGTCGCGGCCTTCGCCAGCCGCGTGATCGGGCGCAATTGGTTACGCAAATAAACGTAGGAAATGCAGGTCATGAAGACGCCTAAAACAACCATCCAGACGAGTAGTTGATGGGGATTGGATGCAGACACTCGCCCACGTCCGAACGACACCATCATCGGCCCGTGTGCGGTGTCAAACCACAGCTCTGCGCGGGCGCTGTTGGGGAGAACCACAGGACCGAGATCATCAAGGTTCTCACGAAGCAAGCGATCAACCGTCCCACCTGTCAGATCACGCCACCGCTTTGAACTTTGGGATGGCACGTCTGTCGCTGGTAACACCGTTGTCAATTCCAACGGCTCCGCGACCTGTTGCGTGACCAAAAGGGCCGCGGCCAAATCGGGGGCCTCGTTCACACCATCCAGCAAGAATTGGAGATCAAGCGCGATAGAACGGGTCATCTGTTCCGTCACCCCTTCGAAATGACGTTGGATAAACACAACCGATACGGCCAGTTGCACGGTAATGACGGGTAAAATCAGGATCAGCGCCGCACGGCCATACAGGCTGCGCGGCATATAATCTTTGAGCCATTTGAACGACATGAGATAAGTCATAACAAGACGCTAATGCGAATCTGGAACCAAGGGAACGTGCGATGACCCAAACCCGCCCAAAAGTCGGCGATGCGACAGATCTTGAACAAGGTATCGCGCGCGTTCTGGCACCCAACCCATCCCCCATGACGTATTGGGGCACGAACACCTACCTGTTTGGCCATGACAGCGTTGTGGTGATCGATCCAGGCCCAGCTGATCCAATCCATCTTAAGGCCCTGATGTCGGCGATTGCAGGGCGTCCTGTGTCCCATATCCTTGTGACACACAGCCACCTCGACCACTCCCCCCTTGCGCGCGTCTTGGCACAGGCGACAGGTGCGCCCGTACTGGCCTTTGGTGATAGAACAACAGGACGCTCCGACATCATGACGCATTTGGCGGCGTCAGGCGTGATGGGCGGCGGTGAAGGTGTGGACGACACATTTGCACCTGACGAAACCCTGCAAGACGGCGATGACATCACAGGGGACGGCTGGACGCTCCGCGCCCACCACACGCCCGGTCATTTCGGCAATCATATGTGTTTTACATCCGGCAAGGTCGGGTTCAGCGGCGATCTGGTTATGGGCTGGGCCACGTCCCTTGTGTCGCCGCCCGACGGTGATCTTACAGATTTTATGGCGTCTTGCGCGAAACTGGCTGACACAGGCATCACACGCGCCTATGCGGGCCACGGCGCCCCGATTGAGGATGCACAGGCCCGCATCCGCGACTTGATTGGGCACCGCAACACCCGTGAAGCCGAAATTCGCACGGCCTTAGTAGACGGCCCCGCCACGCCCGAAACGCTGACCACATTGATCTACAAGGACGTGGCCCCTGCCCTTCAAAATATGGCCACGCGCAACGTACTGGCCCACCTCGTTGATCTCACCCAACGCGGGGTCGTGGCCCCGATCGGACCTCTCAGCTCATCCGCTAAATTTACCCTAAATTAGGGAGCAAAAAACCTCGATTACCCCCTAGACGCCCCGAAATCCTGTGGCTATACGGGCGGAGGTTTTCCGGCGTAGCTCAGCGGTAGAGCAGTTGACTGTTAATCAATTTGTCGTAGGTTCGATCCCTACCGCCGGAGCCAAT
>JABBAI010000140.1 GCA_018608045.1 Octadecabacter sp.
GACTGATGGCCTCGTCCGACATTCCAGCGGCCATATTGGTGATCGTGGAAATCGCGGCACAACGCAGCCCAAGAAAGCGCCCCAAGATCACTTCGGGCACCGTGGACATTCCAACAGCATCTGCCCCAAGTGTTTTAATCGCGTTAATTTCGGCAACCGTTTCGAACGACGGGCCTGAATACCACGCATACACGCCGCTGTGCATTTCAATCTTGGCGTTCATCGCCGCACGCGTCAGAATTTCGCGCAGTTCGGGATCATAACAATCGCGCATCGGCACGAACCGCCCGTCCGATTGTTCCCCGATCAAAGGGTTTAATCCGCTGAAATTGATATGATCCGACAGGCACATGATCGATCCTGTCGGCATATCAGGCATCATCGATCCCGCCGCATTGGTCGCGATCATTGTTGTTCCACCAAGCGCCTTAAGCACCTCAAGCGGTAGGCGCATCGCATCGCCCCGACCGGACTCGTAATAATGCGCACGGCCCCCGAAAACGGCGACGCGCACGCCTTCAAGATTACCAATCACAAGGTTTGGATTATGTCCCGACACACCTGCGTGGGGAAACCCCTCAAGCTCATCGTAAGGAATGGCGACGCCCTCAACAGCGCCCGCTAAATGCCCCAGGCCCGATCCAAGAATCAGACCGACCGATACGGGCGCATCCCCTGCAATCTGGCGGATTTTAACCGCCAGTTCTTCAGCGTTCCTTGACATAAGGTTGCCCCCCTGCACGCGGCGGAATGGCCTTGCCGACGAACCCCGCCAGCACGATTACGACGAACAAATACGGCAAGGACTGGATTAATTGGCTTGGCACCTTGACGGTTTCGAACAACGCGGCAAATGCGCCTATCCCCTCACCGATTTCACCTTGCCATGTCAGCAGTGCAATCGCGGCCAAGACAAAGGACAAACCGCCCAGAACGATGACATCAATCCGTTCCCGCTTTACCGCATATAGCGTCATGGCGATGGCCGCACCGAACAACATCACCATGATCCAGATGACCTGCAACTGGATGTTCTGGAACCGGTTATCGATGGCAAAGAACAAGCCGAACAACAAACACGCACCCAGCGCATACCAAGGCCGCCACTTGGCAAAAATCAACGCAGCCAGCGCAATAAAGCCACGGTTCGCGGTCATGTCTTTAGTGAAACCGGCCTGCACGGCGGTCGATAAATACGCCCCCGCAATCCCGCACAACACGCCGCAAATCATCACCGCCATGAACCGCAATCGCACGACTGAAATGCCTGCCGTGTCCACTGCTTCGGGCGCTTCGCCAACAGCGCGCAGGCGCAGGCCGAAACGGGTGCGATACAAAATCCACCACGACAGCGGAACCATCAACAACCCGAGGTACACGAGGATCGAATGGCCCGACACAAATTCGGAATAAAACTGCATGCCGGGGGATGCCTGCATCTTGTCACGCACCCGCGTCAAAGCCCCTGGAAAATCCAATCCGTTGAACCGTGCGTCTTTGGGCAGGGACGGCGTGCGCCCGCCTTGGGCGAACCAGCCTTGCGCAATTACAACCGTTAATCCGGCGGCGAAAAAGTTAATGGCAACGCCCGAAATAAGTTGGTTGCCCTTGAATGTGATCGACGCCAATCCGTGAATGATTGACAAGACAACTGATATCCCGATGCCTGCTAAAAGGCCGACCCAGACGGACCCTGTCGCGTAAGAAACAGCCGCCGACAGAAACGCCGCGGCCAGCATTTTTCCCTCAAGCCCGATGTCAAAAATGCCAGCGCGCTCTGAAAACAATCCTGCCAAACAGGCCAGCAACAACGGGATCGCCATGCGGATCGACGCATCACCAAGTTGGATGAACGTAAAGAAATCCATGCCCTATTCCCCCGCCCGTTGGCTGCGCAAAAACAGCTTTTCAATGGGCGCGCGCACCATCTCGTCCAGCGCGCCCGTGAACATGATCACAAGCGCCTGGATCACGACGACAATCTGCACGGGGATCGATGTGGCCGCCGACAATTCAGCGCCGCCCTGATACAGCGCGCCAAATAAAAGCGCTGCAATAACAATTCCAACCGGATGATTGCGTCCCATTAGCGCCACCGCGATTCCGATAAATCCGGCACCCCCCGCAGCATTGTCCACAAGCTGGGGCGAATTAATTCCCATCGTGTTGTTCACCGCCATCATACCGGCCAAGCCGCCAGAAATCAGCAAGGCAATCATTGTGATATTCACCGCCGAAATACCCGCGTATCGCGCGGCACTTTCAGACTTGCCAAAGGACCGGATTTGATACCCAAGCCGCGTGTGCCAGATCAACGCCCAAACCCCGACGCAGGCCAAAATAGCGAGGATGATGGTTATATTCACAGGTGATCGCCCGAACAAATCGGACCCGAACAACTGCGCTACGTCATGCAAAGAAGGCAGGTGCGTCGCCTCTGGGAATAGATCGGATGCGACCTGCATTTGCCCCATGGGTTTCAACGGCCCAGCCAGCATAAAAATTAACAAACCCGACGCCATAAAGTTAAACATGATGGTCGTAATCACGATGTGACTGCCACGCCGCGCTTGCAAATATGCGGGGATCACGACCCAAAGCGCACCAAACGCCGCCGCCGCCACGGACC
>JABBAI010000125.1 GCA_018608045.1 Octadecabacter sp.
CTTGGTCGCGCGCAAGTCTGATGCGTGGTTTGGCGGGGCCTTCGGTTGGGGGCTGACAGCGATCATCGTCAACGCCTACCGCGAATTGATGTTCGTTTATGAACCGGGCGATGAAATCATGGTGTTCGGGTTTTCGCGGGGTGCCTTTGCCGTGCGGTCCCTCGTCGGGCTGATCAGGACCTGTGGCATTTTAGGCCGTGACAGCCTGCGGTTCGTGCCCGATGCGGTTGATCGCTACCGCAGCATGGAACCCGACTGTCATCCGAACGCGGACGACAGCCACGCATTCCGTCTTAGACATGCGCCGCGCATCACGACCAGTGACAAAGAACGTGCATGGCGGATCAAGAACGGACACGATGTTGGCGATGTCATTCCACTTAAGATCGCGTTTATGGGGGTTTGGGATACGGTCATCGCCATGGGCCTCCCTGAAATCCTTCCCATCGTGAAGGTGTTTAATGTGCAGTACCGGTTTCACGACGCACAGCTCACCTCAATGGTTGAGGCCGCGCGTCACGGTATTTCCATTGATGAACGTCGCAGGCTCTATCCCAGTTATCCGTGGGCGAACATGCAGGAGCTGACCCAAAAATACGACCGCCGCTTGCGCCCGACCCATTTGCAACAATGGTTTCCTGACAATCATGGATCGGTCGGTGGGGGCGGATCTATCACGGGGCTAAGTTCGATTGCTTTGAACTGGATCGCCCTTGGTGCACGCGAGGCCGGACTTGAGATTGATTTTGCCGCCCTCGACACCCACGCGGATGACTATGATGTGACTGCGCCGCTGGTCAACAAACCATCGATGGCAAAGGCAGGGCTTGCGGGCGGGGTTTTGCGGTTCTTGCGCGGGGATCGAAGCGGGCCTGACACGCTAGAAGATGTGTCCATGTCCGCCATTGATCGCTGTTTTGAGGTGCGCGATTACGTTGATACACCAACTTTACATAAAGTGGGCGATCTTGTGCAGAGTATGGATGAAGAACAACGCGCCAACATGCGCAAAGCACGCCAATGGGTCGACGGCGCACTGACCCATAAGCCGGTCCAAAAGACTCGGCCCAAGAACCCTGATTGATCTAAATTAGGCCAGCGTGCCGTCGGGCTGGATGGTCGTTTTGCCACCCATGTAGCCATGCAATACAGCAGGGATCGTGACCGATTCGTCAGGCTGCTGGCCATTTTCCAGCACTGCGATCAAGCATCGCCCAACTGCCAAACCAGACCCGTTCAGCGTGTGAACGAACTGTGGTTTGCCGCCATCAGAAGGCTTGAAACGCGCGTTCATCCGGCGCGCTTGGAACGCGCCTGTTGTGGAAACAGAACTGATTTCACGGTAGGCGTTTTGACCCGGCAACCATGCTTCGATGTCAAAGGTGCGCCGCGCGCCAAAGCCCATGTCACCTGTGCACAGCAGCACGGTTCTGTATGGAATATCAAGACGTTCCAGCAGGTCTTCGGCGCAGCGCAGCATGCGTTTTTGTTCATCATCAGATTGGTCTGGATGGGTCACAGATACCATTTCGACCTTTTCAAACTGGTGCTGGCGCAACATGCCCGACGTGTCGCGGCCCGCGCTGCCCGCTTCGGAGCGGAAACACAACGAATGCGCGGTGTAGCGGATCGGCAGGGCGGCTTCGTCGAGCACGTCACCTGCAACGCTGTAGGTCAGGGGCACTTCGGACGTCGGGATCAGCCATTCGCCGCCCGTTGTCTGGTAGCTGTCATCGCCGAATTTCGGCAATTTGTCGGTGCCATACATCGCTTCGTCGCGCACCATGACCGGTGTGTTGACCTCTGTGAGGCCATTTTCGTTAACGTGCACATCAAGCATGAATTGCGCCAAGGCACGGTGCAGCCGCGCGACGCTGCCCTTTAGAAGCACGAAGCGGCTGCCAGAAATCTTGGCGGCTGTTTCAAAATCCATCCCCGGCTTAACGGCTGCAATTTCAAAGTGTTCGACGGCGTCTTTGATGTCGCGCGGGGTGCCCCACTTGGACACTTCGACATTGTCATCCTCATCTGCGCCCATGGGCACATCGTCTGCGGGTAGGTTCGGAATTTCTGCAAGACGCGCGGTGAGGGCGGCATCCTGTGCCTTCGCGTCCTCGTTCATTGCTGCGATTTCGGCCTTCTTTTCGGACACCAACGCGCGCAGGCGTTCAAACTCGGCGTCATCCCCGCGCCCTTTGGCGGCGCCTACTTCTTTGGCGGCTTTGTTGGCTTCAGCTTGCGCGGCTTCAGCGGCACCAATCTGGGTGCGGCGGGCTTCATCCATGGCAAGAAGGTCTGCGGACAAAGGCGCATCCCCACGCTTGGCAAGTGCGGCGTCAAAGGCGGCGGGGTTGTCACGGATGGCGCGGATATCATGCATGGTTCTGATCCCTTGAATACAGTTCGATTATGGTCATATGGCGTAGACAAAGCGTACACAACCGCTACGCCGCGCCTTGGCACACATCCCGTGCGATTTCGCCGCCTTCTCGCGTTGCGAATCCCCATCGGCAAACGTAGGGTGCGTCAATCGCGAGGGGGGGACCCTCGCCACAGACAAGGAACGATACGACATGGAAGCCTTCGGCCAATTTATCCCGCTTATTCTGATCTTTGCGATCATGTATTTCCTGCTGATCCGCCCACAGCAAACCAAGCTTAAGCAACATCAAGCAATGGTTGCGGCGTTGCGCCGTGGTGATCAGGTTGTCACGCAGGGCGGCATGATTGGGAAAGTATCCAAAGTCAAAGACGACACCGAAGTCGAAGTCGAAATAGCAGACGGCGTTAAGGTGCGGGTTGTTCGTTCGACCATCGCTCAGGTTCTCAACAAGACCGAGCCTGCGGACGCATGATCCGCGGCGCGCTCATCGCATTCAGCCTTTTGGCGAATACGGCGGCGGCCCAAGGTGTTTCCGCGGCGCGTCTGGTTGAGACGTGCGGCGGAACGAGATTTCTTATCGAACCTCAAGACGACATGGACGATGTCGCCATAGAGGCAGCACAGCGTGTCATTGGCGCGCGTTTGCAGAACCGTTTTGCGGGATTGCTGGATTACACCCACATCGAGGACGAGCAGATTGTTGTGTCCCTTTTGCCCGAAAGCCCAGTCACAGCAGCGGATGTTGCGGTGCAACTGGCCCCCTTCGATCTTTCGTTTCATGACGTCGTAAGCCGTGGTGACACCGCCACGCTGACGGCGCAATCAAACCAGATTAAAGCGGCTTCGGTCGAAGACCCGAATGTCGCCTACATCTTGGATGCGGCGCCTGTTTTGGATGTGTCGATGATAGTGGATGCGAACGCCGACGTCGATTCACGCGGAATGCCAGCGGTCAATTTCCGGTTTGATCGGGACGGCGCGCGTTTGTTTTCCAGCGACACAGCCGACAATATCGGCAAGCCGTTTGCGATCGTGCTGAACGGTGATGTCATGTCGGCGCCCACAGTGCGCGACCAGATTTCAGGGGGGACTGGTGTGTTGACTGGAACCTTTACTGTTGATCAGGCCGAAAATCTGGCGCTGATGATGCGCAGCGGGGCTTTGCCGTCGGGTTTGGTTGTCGTGTCTCAAGCCAGCGTTGACGGATCGGATCCCAGCGCGGATTTCTGCCCCTAGTTCTTGCACGACACAACCATTTGCGCGCGTGGCGCTTGACGCCCGCATCGATCCCCCACATCACCTAAACATTCGGCCCCATTGGCCTTTGACACCCGAACAGGACGTACACCCATGTTGAAAATTGACCCTTGGAAACGCATCGCCATCTGGCTTGTTGTGGCGTTTGGCATCTTCACCGCGATCCCGAACGGGTTTTACGGCACGGTAGAAATATCCAATGACGCCGAAGCCGCGATTGCGGAAGGCATGGATTCGCCCGAAAATCAGGCGGACGCCGCTGCTTGGCCGTCATTCATGTCCGACAATCTGGTGAACCTTGGTCTTGATCTGCGCGGCGGTGCGCAGCTGTTGGCCGAAGTAAAAGTCGAACAAGTCTATGAGCAACGCATGCGGGGTCTGTGGCCCGAGGTGCGCGATACCTTGGCCGCACAGCGCGATATCGTCGGTTTTGTCACGGACGAAAGCAACGTGGAGGGCGAACTGCGTGTCCGCATTTCCCAAGCCAGCGGCATGGATCAAGCGCTGAACCTTGTGCGCGGATTGGCACAGCAGGTCATATCAGTCACAGGGGCAGGTCAGACGGACATCACTGTGCGCGCCGTGTCTGATACCGATCTGATCATTACGTTGACCGATGCAGAAAAGGTCGCGTCTGATGACCGTACAGTGCGCACAGCGCTTGAGGTTATTCGCCGCCGCATCGACGAAGTCGGCACACGCGAACCGTCCATTCAGCGTCAGGGCGATAGCCGTATTCTCGTTCAGGTGCCCGGTGTCGGGTCTGCGCAGGAAGTCAAAGACATCATCGGCACAACCGCGCAGTTGGGGTTTCATCCCGTCGTCGGATCAACCGGTGATCCAGACGCCCGCCCGGGTGCAGGCAACATGGTCATTCCGAGCCTTGATCAAGAGGGGCTCTATTACATTGTCGAACGGTCCCCCGTAGTCACGGGGGAGGAGTTGACGAACAGCCAGCCCACGCTTGATCAAAACAACCGCCCCGCTGTGACGTTTGATTTCAATACATCTGGTGCGCGCAAATTTGGCGATTACACCCTTGAAAACATCGGATCACCTTTCGCGATCGTTCTGGACAACGAAGTCGTGTCGGCGCCGACGATCCAGTCCCACATTCCGGGCGGATCAGGGATTATTACAGGCAATTTCTCGGTGCCGGAGTCTACCAATCTGGCCGTGCTGCTGCGCGCGGGTGCATTGCCCGCAGAACTTGAATTCCTGCAAGAACAAACTGTCGGCCCCGATCTAGGACAGGACAGCATCAATGCAGGTGCAATTGCCTGTCTCGTCGCGTTCGCGCTGGTGTTGATTTACATGGTGCTGAGTTACGGTTTGTTTGGTGTTTTTGCCAACATCGCCTTGCTGGTAAACGTCGCTTTGATCTTTGCGCTGTTGTCGCTGATCGGTGGCACCCTAACCCTGCCGGGGATCGCGGGCATCGTGCTTACGATTGGTATGGCGGTGGACGCCAACGTGCTGATCTTTGAGCGTATCCGAGAAGAGGCCAAGACCGCCAAAGGCCCCGCCCGCGCGATTGAGCTGGGCTATGAGAAGGCGCTGTCGGCCATCATTGACGCCAACATCACCACGCTTTTGACGGCTGTTATCCTGTTTGCAATGGGCGCGGGTCCTGTGCGCGGCTTTGCGATTACGCTGGGTCTTGGCATTGTGACCTCCGTGTTCACGGCAATCTTTGTGACCCGTTTGCTGGTGATTATCTGGTTTGAACGCAAACGCCCCAAGACCATTATGACGGGCAAATACCTGCGTCTGGTCAAGGCTGGCACGGCATTTGATTTCTTCAACCGCGCCAAACTGTGGCTGGGTATTTCTGTGGTGCTTGTCGTCGTGGCATTCGGATCGTTCATGTATCAAGGGCTGAACTACGGCATTGATTTCAAGGGTGGAACGACGCTGCGGACGGAAAGTGCTTTGCAAGTTGATCCCGCAGAATATCGCGCTGTTCTTGAAACGCTTGAGCTTGGCGGGGAGGTCAACATCACCCAAGTGTTTGATCCCACCTTCGCAGATGATCAAAACGTCGCCATGGTCGCGATTTCCGCCCAAGACGGGGAGGAATCGGTGACGAATGAAACGATCCAAGCCGTTGAAAATGCTTTGCGGACTATTGATCCTGATATCACGTTCCCAGCGGTGGAATCCGTCGGACCGACCGTGTCGGGGGAACTTATTCAGGATGCGATCATCGCCGTAGTCCTCGCGATTGGGGCGGTGCTGATTTATATCTGGTTGCGGTTTGAGTGGCAGTTCGCGCTCGGCGCGGTGGCCGCGTTGGTGCATGACGTTGTTCTGACGATTGGTATCTTTTCAGAACTGCAAATCCGGTTTGATCTGGCGATCATTGCGGCGCTGCTGACCATTGTTGGTTATTCTTTGAACGACACGGTGGTTGTGTTTGACCGCGTGCGGGAAAACCTGCGCAAATATAAGGCCAAGGACCTCAAGGAGGTGTTGAACCTGTCGATCAATGAAACCCTAAGCCGGACGTTCATGACCTCGTTCACCACTTTGCTGGCGCTTATTTCGCTCTATGTTTTGGGCGGGGACGTGATCCGCGGGTTCGTCTTTGCGATGATTTGGGGCGTGATCGTTGGAACGTATTCATCGATCTTCGTTGCGTCTTCTACCTTGCTGGTGCTGGGCGTGAAGCGGGATTGGTCTAAAGAGCCTAAGAACGTCGGCGGCCAGTTCGGCAATATCGACGCTTAAAGGGAGGCAGACATGCGACTAAACGAAGTTGTTTACACCGATGCCAAGCCGATTGAGGGCTATGGACCGGGTTTCTTCCGCATCGGCGGACAGGTCTTTGAGGGCGCGATCGTGGCCCTGCCAACTGGCGTCGCGCCGTGGGGCGGGTATGATGATGCGCAAACGCTTCTGGATGCCGCTGGTGCGTTGGATGTGTTCTTTGTGGGCACAGGTGCTGAGATCGCGCATCTTCCAGCCGATCTGCGCACAACCCTCGAAGATGCCGGTGTCGGGGTTGAGGTCATGTCGTCGCCCACAGCCTGTCGGACCTATAATATCCTGCTGAGCGAAGGGCGCCGTGTTGGATTGGCGCTTTTGCCGGTCTAGCGCTTGCGTTAGCGTACCAGCATGACGTTAAAAGTATCAGATTTAGCAGTCGCGCGCGGCGGTGCCCCCGTTCTTGAAGGGCTGTCATTTGACGTCGCTGCGGGGTGCGCTCTGGTGGTGCGCGGGCCGAACGGGATCGGCAAAACAACGCTGCTGCGCACGCTTGCGGGGCTTCAGCCCGCCATTGCCGGAACCATTGATTTCCCCGAGGATACAGCCGCTTACGCGAGCCATGCAGACGGGATCAAAGCGCAGTTGACCGTTGTTGAAAACCTCGCGTTTTGGGCGGATGTGCATGGCGCGGAACTGCCCGACGCGGTGTTTGAGGCGTTCGATCTGGTTGATCTGCGGGACCGTTTTGCAGGCACTCTGTCGGCGGGGCAAAAACGCCGCCTGGGTCTTGCGCGGCTTGGTGTAATTGGACGCGATGTTCTGTTTCTGGATGAACCCACGGTCAGCCTTGATGGGTTTTCCGTTAAGATGTTCGCCAATTGGCTGCGGGATGTGCACCTTGCGCGCGGCGGGATTGCGGTGATTGCCACCCATATTGATCTTGGTCTGGATGCGCCGGAACTGGATTTGACCCCGTTCAAGGCAGCGCCTGATGCGGCCGGCGGGTCGGACGAGGCCTTTCTATGATATCCGTGACGCACGGTGACACGCGATGATCGCACTTTTGAAACGCGACCTCGCGCTGGCCGTGCGGGCAGGGGGCGGGTTCGGGCTTGGCCTTGCGTTTTTTCTGATCGTTATTGTTTTGGTGCCTTTGGGCGTCGGTCCCGAGGCGGCGTTACTCACCCTTATTGCACCGGGCATGTTGTGGGTCGCGGCCCTGCTTGCAGCGCTTCTATCGCTCGACCGGATATTTGCGTTGGATTTTGAAGACGGGTCGCTGCCGCTTTTGGCGACGTCTCCGCTCCCCCTTGAAGGGGTGGCATTGATGAAGGGCGTTGCACATTGGGCCACGACCGGCCTGCCGCTGACGCTTGCTGCACCCGCCCTTGGATTTCTTCTTAACCTGTCATCGACCGCCTATGTGTGGCTGTTTGTGTCCCTCGCCATCGGGACGCCCGCCTTGTCGATGATCGGCACATTTGGCGCGGCCTTGACGGTGGGCTTGCGGCGCGGTGGCCTTCTTATGTCGTTGTTGGTCTTGCCACTTTACGTCCCCACACTCATTTTTGGTGCAGAGGCTGTGCGGCGCGGTGCGGATGGTTTGTCGACTACAACACCCCTCCTGATGCTGGCTGGGATTACGTTGGGCAGTTTCGCATTGCTGCCATTCGCCGCATCGGCAGCGTTGCGGGTCAACCTTAGGTGATCAGTATTGTGACCGCCTTAACAGCAGGATAGCTATGCGATATGTCGATCTGGGAATACGCCAATCCAAAGAAGTTTATCACGACCACGACACCGATTGTGCCTTGGGTGTTGGGGCTGTCGATTGCCCTTCTTGTGGTGGGGCTGACGTGGGGCTTTTTCTTTACGCCCGATGATTTCCGCCAAGGGTCGACCGTTAAGATTATTTACCTTCATGTCCCCGCCGCGCTGATGGCGATCAATGCGTGGTTTGTGATGCTGATCGCATCGCTGATCTGGCTTGTGCGTCGCCACCATGTCAGCGCGCTTGCCGCACGGGCCGCCGCACCGGTTGGTATTGTTATGACCCTTATCGCCTTGATAACAGGGGCTATTTGGGGTCAACCGATGTGGGGTACGTGGTGGGCGTGGGACCCGCGATTGACGTCCTTTCTGATCCTGTTTTTGTTCTACCTCGGCTACATGGCGCTTTGGGAAGCGATTGAGGACTCCGACACGGCCGCTGATTTGACATCGGTCTTGTGCATCGTCGGATCCGTCTTTGCGGTGTTGTCGCGCTATGCCGTTAACTTTTGGAACCAAGGGTTGCATCAAGGCACAACAGTGCCCGTCGCCACGGGAGAGCGGTCCATCTCTGACATTTTCTTCGTCCCATTGGTGATGTGTATGGTCGGGTTCGGTCTGTTGTTTTTGGCATTGGTTTTAATGCGCACGGCCACGGAAATTCGCGCGCGCCGTATCAAAGCATTGGAAGCGAGGATGCGCGGATGAACCTCGATTTTTGGTCAAGCTTCAAAGATTTCATCTACGAAATTTACCCGCCTTTTTGGGATGCCGTCGTCGCATTCTTAGGGAAATACGCGGTTGAGGTTTTGTCGGCCTACTTTGCCTCAATCATATTGCTTGTCGTAATTGTCGTGATGTCGATACGGCGCAGCAGACGCGTTCGCGCCCAGCTTACCGCCGTCGAAGCGCGTAAGGACAAGTCATGAAGTGGTTGTTGATGATCCCCGTGATCATTTTCACCGCCCTTGCCGGCTTGTTCGCGGCGGGTATGTTTTTGGGGCAGGGCGAGGAATTGCCATCCGCCCTGATCGGCAAACCCGCGCCTGAATTGGTCGTATCAGACATTGAAAACCTGCCCCCCCTGACCGACGCGATGTTGCGCGACGGTGAGGTGAAGATCGTGAATTTCTGGGCCAGTTGGTGCGCGCCGTGCCGCGTGGAACACCCCAACCTGACGGCGTTGGCGGGCGAAGGCATCCCGATTTACGGCATTAATTACAAAGATTTTGATCCCAACGCGCGCGCCTTTTTGCAAGAACTCGGTGACCCTTACGTGGCTGTGGGATCGGACCCTAGCGGATTTCACGCGATTGATTGGGGGGTGTACGGTGTGCCCGAAACCTTCTTATTGGATGGGAACGGGAACATCTTGTTACGCATGGCGGCCCCTGTGACGCAACGCGAATTGGCCAACCGTTTGCGCCCAGCCCTCGACGCGGCATTGGCGCAATGAAGATCAACAGCTTCAAAAGCTATGATGTACGCGGCAAGCTTGGCGAAGATCTGAACGAAGACATTTGTGAACGGATCGGGCGCGCCTTTGCGCGTGTGATGACATGCAAAACTGTGGTGACGGGGCGCGATATTCGCGACAGCAGCGCAGGTCTACAAGCGGCATTGCACCGTGGTTTGGTGGCCGAAGGTGTTATCGTTTACGACATCGGATTATGCGGCACCGAAGAAGTATATTTCGCGACAGATCACCTGAACGCGGATGGCGGGCTGATGGTGACAGCGTCCCATAACCCTATTGATTATAACGGGATAAAGATGGTGCGTGCCGGCGCGCGCCCGATTTCGGGTGACACAGGGCTTGGCGACATTCAGGCGGTGGCAGAGGCGGGTGAGTTTGGCGCCACCGTTTCAGGTGGCGCTGTCGAAGCCCGTGATCTGCGCGCCGCCTACATCAAACACTTGGCGGGCTATGTGTCACCTGAGGGGCTTAAGCCTCTCAACATTGTGGTGAACGCCGGTAACGGTGCCGCTGGCCCAACCTTTGATGCGCTTGCCCATACGCTAGAGGTCCCGTGGACGTTTAAGCGCGTGCATCACGATCCTGACGGGTCTTTCCCCAATGGTATTCCGAACCCTCTTTTGCCCGAAAATCGCGCCGCGACGTCTGATGCTGTGTTGGCCAACGGCGCCGACCTTGGCGTGGCATGGGACGGTGATTTTGATCGTTGCTTTTTCTTTGATGAAACGGGTGCGTTTATTGATGGTGAATACGTCGTAGCCCTTTTGGGGCGCGCATTTTGCGCCAAAGAACGTGGTGCGAAGATTGTTTATGATGCCCGTGTGATTTGGTCGACAATCCATGAAGTTGAGGCCGCGGGCGGGCAGGCGATCGCGTCGCGTGTTGGGCACAGCCACATCAAAAAAATTATGCGGGAACAGGATGCGGCCTATGGTGGTGAGATGTCCGCGCACCATTATTTCCGCAATTTCATGTATTGCGACAGCGGGATGATCCCGTGGTTATTGGTGGCGGAATTGGTTGCACGGTCTGATGTGCCTTTGTCGCAGATGGTCGCGCAGATGCAGGCCGATTATCCATCATCCGGTGAGATCAATTTTACTGTTGCCGACCGCGCCGTGGCGATTGCCGCGTTTGAGGCGTCGTATGCGGACCAAGCCATCGCGCGGGATGATCTGGACGGCGTGTCCTTTGACATGGGAAATTGGCGGGTGAATGTGCGGGTGTCCAACACGGAACCTGTCGTGCGTTTGAATGTTGAAACGCGTGGTGACCGCGCGCTGCTTAATGCGAAAGTCGCGGAAATTTCTGCGCTGTTGTCCGGTTTTTAAAGGCTATATCGCAGCGACATACAGCTGAGCCCACCATCCACCAATGCCGCTTGGCTCGTGTTTAGGATTTTCGAAGTATATCCAGCGTCTTCCAGCCGTTTCGCTGTGTTCGGGTAACCCGCTGACAGAAACACGAAATCATTGACCCGAATGGCGTTTGCTGCGGCGTCTTCGCCTGCGGCGGTTTCAATGACAGTCATCCCGTAGAATGCGCCAGATGCCGCGAGGGCGGGGGTAGCCAACACGGTGCTTTCATCCAAAAGGGAACTTTCAGTTTTGAAATGTAGGATATCTGGCGGTGTTTGCAGGACGTGAAGGGTGTACCCAAGGGCTTCTACCAACGGGCGCAAATCGGCGGCACCCTGTTCGCTTGTGCGCGCAGAAAGGCCCAGCAATACGCGATCGTCCGTACATAAAATATCGCCGCCATCGACATATCCGGCTGTTTGTAAGTCCACCACATTATTCATGTTTTCGACCAAGGCAGGGCGAAGGGCGGCGGCCTCTCCGAGGCGAGTTTCAGCACCCGGGCGCAGAACGATTGCGGTGCCGTTCAACACCAAGGCCGGGTCTTCGATGAAGACGCTGTCAGGGAAGTTCTCGTCTGCGGGCAATACCGTCACGGCACACCCCGCATCGCGCAGCGCGCTGATGTAGGCCGCGTGTTCTGCGGCAAAGGCCAGCGGGTCTGGATCGCCCTGATCCTGTGCGCGCAACCCGTCTGTCACGGACTTGGAAGGAAGGCGGCACAGCGCGTGGGTGAACTGAAAAGATGGATGTGTCATGCCGACAGTCTAGCCGCGTGGGCGCGCAGGTCCATCCGTTATTGCGCCGCCCAAAAGGAAAAGCCGCGCCCTATTTTCAGGGGCGCGGCCTTTAGATCATGTATTTGAAGGCCTTATTCAGCCGCGATTGCCGGTTGGCTGGCAAGGTTGCGCAGCACATAGTGCAGAACGCCGCCGTGTTCGATGTATTCAATCTCAATCGCGGTATCGATGCGGCATTTGAGGGTGATGGTCTTCACCGTGCCATCCGCCATTGTGATTGTTGCAGGAACCTCTTGCAGCGGTGTGATGGTGTCGAGGCCCGTAATCGAAACGGTTTCTTCACCTGTCAGGCCCAATGTCTTGCGCGTATCACCATTCGTAAACTCAAACGGGATGACGCCCATCCCCACGAGGTTGCTGCGGTGGATACGCTCAAAGCTTTCAGCGATCACGGCTTTTACGCCGAGAAGGTTTGTGCCCTTAGCTGCCCAGTCGCGCGATGATCCGGCGCCGTATTGCTCGCCCCCGAAAATCACCGTTGGCACGCCAGCCGCTTGATAGGCCATGGCTGCATCAAAGATCGACGTTTGCTGACCATCGGGGCCTTTGGTGTAGCCGCCTTCAACGCCGTCAAGCATTTCGTTCTTGATGCGGATGTTGGCGAAGGTGCCGCGCATCATGACTTCGTGGTTACCGCGACGCGACCCGTAGGAGTTGAATTCGCGCAGGGGCACCTGACGTTCGGTGAGGTATTCACCGGCAGGGGATGTGTCCGCGAACGACCCCGCAGGGCTGATGTGGTCCGTCGTGATCATATCGCCCAATACGGCCAGAACCTTTGCATCGATCACGTTTGTGATGACGCCTGGATCCTTGGACATGCCTTGGAAGTAAGGCGGGTTCTGGATGTAGGTGGACTGTGGTGGCCAGTCGTATGTTTCCGCATCGGTTGTTTCCACGCCCTGCCACTTTTCGTCGCCCTTGAAGACGTCCGCGTATTTGGATTGGAACGCTTCGCGGGTAACCGTTGCTTCCACCATTTCCGCGACTTCAGCAGATGTTGGCCAGATGTCTTTCAAATACACGTCTGTGCCGTCCGCGGTTTGGGCAATCGGGTCTGTTGCCAGATTGATGTCCATCGTGCCTGCAATCGCGTAGGCCACCACGAGGGGCGGGGAGGCGAGGTAGTTGGCACGCACGTCTGGTGAAATACGGCCTTCAAAGTTGCGGTTACCCGACAGAACGGACGTCGCCACGAGGTCGCCTTCATGGATCGCCGCGCTGATTTCTTTCTGCAGCGGACCGGAGTTGCCGATGCAGGTGGTGCAGCCGTAGCCCACAAGGTTGAACCCAAGCGCATCGAGGTCCACTTGCAGGCCAGCGGCCTCTAGGTAAGCAGACACAACTTGCGAACCGGGTGCCAATGAAGTCTTGACCCAAGGCTTGCGGTTCAGACCCAGTGCGGCGGCTTTACGTGCCACAAGACCCGCGCCGATCATCACGTAGGGGTTGGATGTGTTGGTGCAAGACGTGATGGAGGCGATAACAACCTTGCCAGATTCCATCGTGTAATCTTCGCCTGCGACGGCCACTTCTTTGCCCATGGGGCGCTTGAATGTGTCCTTCATTTCGCCAGCGAAGGCAGATTTCGCACCTGTCAGGGCCACGTAATCCTGTGGGCGCTTGGGGCCGGAAATCGCGGGAACAATTGTGCCCATGTCGAGCTCGAGCGTGGAGGTGTAAACAGGTGCGTAATCGTCGCCGCGCCACATGCCGTTTGCTTTGGCGTAGGCTTCGACCAATGCAATGCGGTCTTCGTCACGGCCCGTGTTGCGCAGGTAGCGCAGGGTTTCACCGTCAATCGGGAAGAAGCCACAGGTTGCGCCGTATTCTGGTGCCATGTTGGCGATTGTTGCGCGGTCTGCCAGTGGCAGCGTGTCGAGGCCTTCACCGTAAAATTCAACAAACTTGGACACAACGCCGTGGGCGCGCAGCATTTCGACAACCTTAAGAACAAGGTCGGTGCCTGTCGTGCCTTCCATCATGCGGCCGGTCAGTTTGAACCCGACAACTTCTGGGATCAGCATGGAAATCGGCTGGCCGAGCATCGATGCTTCGGCCTCAATCCCGCCAACGCCCCAACCGAGGACAGCCGCGCCGTTCACCATTGTTGTGTGGGAATCCGTGCCGACGAGCGTGTCAGGGTAAGCGACCTCAACCCCGTGCTGGTCCTTGTCGGTCCAAACTGTCTGGCTGAGGTATTCGAGGTTCACTTGGTGGCAAATGCCAGTGCCCGGGGGCACAACGCGGAAGTTGGAAAATGCTGACTGGCCCCATTTCAGGAATGTGTAGCGTTCGAGGTTGCGTTCGTATTCGCGGTCCACGTTCATCTGGAACGCACGCGGGTTGCCGAATTCGTCAATCATCACGGAGTGGTCGATCACGAGGTCCACTGGGTTCAGCGGATTGATCTGCTGGGCGTCACCACCAAGGGCGACAATGCCATCGCGCATAGCGGCAAGGTCAACAACAGCTGGAACACCGGTGAAATCCTGCATCAAAACGCGGGCAGGGCGATAGGCGATCTCGCGTGGGTTTTGGCCGCCTTTGGTCGCCCATTCGGCGAAGGCTTTGATGTCATCCACAGAAACTGTTTTGCCGTCTTCAAAACGCAGCATGTTTTCCAACACGACCTTCAACGCGGCGGGCAACTTGGAAAAGTCGCCGAGGCCAGCGGCGGTCGCGGCGGGGATCGAGTAATAATCAACGGACGCGGACCCAACTGTAAGGGTTTTGCGCGTTTTTGCGGTGTCTTGGCCAACTGTGATGGTCATGTGTGTCTCTCCTGAAATGGGAATGGCGACGTGATTCTGGTTGCGGTATACAATTGCACACAATTGCTGCCAACCCCTGTTTCCCTTGAATTTGATGCGTTTGAATGCCGCATGTCGCAGGGGCGCCGCGTGATTGTAACGAAGTCTCGCAAACGGTTGATTGGTCAGGTCGTGATCTGTGGGTTAGGGATAAAGCACAAACACAGGAATTTCCATGCGCCAAACTCTTTCAGCCCTCGCAGCACTCTGTGCTTTTGCCACGCCCGTTGTTGCCGATGGTCCCGTCGTGGTTGAACTTTATACATCCCAAGGCTGTTCAAGTTGTCCCCCTGCGGATGAGATGATGCATCAACTTGCGATGCGATCGGATGTGATCCCGCTCGCTCTCCATGTGGATTATTGGGATTATATCGGCTGGCCCGACAGCTTTGCCGATCCTGCGCATACACGGCGCCAGAACCAATACGCCCGTGTGGCGGGCGCGCGTTCAATCTATACGCCGCAGATGATCATCGGGGGCGAGGACCATGTCATCGGCACCAAACCGATGGAATTGGCCGACAGTATTCAGGCGCAGCGGGCAGACCGGACAGGCGTGGCGGTTTCTGCATCACGGTCCGGCAACCAATTGATGATCACAGGGGATACATCGCGAGCGTTGCCAAATGGAACGGTTGTTCAGGTGGTGCGCTTTAGTCCGCAAGAAACGGTCGATATTCGGCGCGGTGAAAATGCAGGGCGGTCTTTGTCCTATGCCAATATCGTCACTGATTGGGACGTGGTTGGCGAATGGTCGGGGCGTGGCGCGCTGAACATGACCGTAAATGTGTCTGGCAATGCGCCAATCGTGGTGATCGTGCAGCAACCGGGCCCGGGCGCTGTGATGGCGACGGCCGTTCTGCGCTAAGGCGTTTTGGCCACGCCTGTTCCGATCATACTGTCGCGGGTCACAAGGTCTGCCAGTTCTGTTTGTGACATATTTTCAGTGCCTTGCGGGCGCGCGGGGATAACGATGTAGCGCATATCTGCGGTGCTGTCGTGGACCCGTACTTTCGTGGTGTCTGGCAGCGTCACGCCAAATTCAGCAAGCACCGACCTAGGTTCGCGTACCGTGCGGCTGCGATAGGCGCGGGATTTGTACCAATCCGGCGGCAGGCCCAGCAGGTTGCGCGGATAACACGAACACAGTGTGCACACGATCATGTTGTGAACGTCGTCCGTGTTCTCAACGGCGATCAAGTGCAGCGGGCCAATATCAAACCCCATATTGCGGGTGGCATCGCCGGCGTTTTCCATCAAAGCTGCGTGAAAGACGGGATCTGTCCACGCACGTGCCACGACCTTTGCGCCATTGCTTGGCGCGCGCGCGTCCATAGTTTCTATCTGCGCTGCAATTTCCGCTGCGGTGGTCACACCTTTTTCCACCAGCAGTTCGCGCACGGCGATTTCCATGGTTTGCCAATAACTTAGGCTTGTATCATCGTCGGCGCGGTAGGGGTGACCTGACGGGCTTAAGTGGTCGTGATCATGGTGGTCATGGGGCATCTGCGGGTTCCAACCAATGTTCGTAAATTTCGGCGTCCAACGTGTCATTGGGGGCTTCTGCATCAGCGCCCCAAACCTGCGCCATTGTGAAACGGACGCGGTGCAAAGGCAGGGCTTGGGCGGTATTGCCGTAGGCCAAATCTTCGGGATTTGGAAACGCCCCGAGAGAGCGTTCAATCACGCCAATTTTGCCACGCAAATACATGGGCGTGCGCACATGGCCCGGCGGCATCATAGGTTTGACGCGAACATACTGGGTCATTTGGGGGCCGCCGCATCGCCGTAGGTGTCGCCACGTGCGCTGACCTCAGCCATTTTTGCGGCAAGCTGTGCGGTCGTGTAGGCGCCACCCTCAATCAGGTTCCGGTTCACAGACGCGATCCAGCGTTCATAATATGTCATCTTTTCAAAGGCGTCTTCACCCATATCCTCAAGAACACGGCGCAGCCCATCGACAGTGAAATAGCCGTTCGCCGCCCCGATAATCATCAAAGCATCGACACGTTTTTCCCACATGGAAAAATCGTGCTGATCGGTGGGGACGGGACCGGCGGCATCACCGCCCATGTCGTGCCAGCGGCGGGTGGGGTTGTCAGGATCAAACATGGAAAGATGGTAGGCGCGCGGATCGTCCAATGCCAGTCCCTAATCTTCTTCTTCGTCGCCAATAACCAAAAAAATCGTTCCCGCATCGGCTGCGGCGCGGATCGCAGACACCACAGTGGTTTGTGCTGTTCCTCCGTCTGATTGTTAAATTTTGCCTGCTTCACCCATTTCCTCACGCAGATTTTCGGCCATCCGGGTCGACATATTGTCCAGAATAAAGGACGCAGCCGCAGCCAGATCACCGCCCGCGGCGGTTGCTGACGCAAGGGCGCGCACAAGATCGGCTTGGTCAATATCGCGCAAGACCTTTGGTACATCGGGCAGGGCCAGCCGTGCTGGAATGTCTGCGAAGGTAAAGATCGCCTTACGCACACTTTCCCCGAATGTTGGATCTTCGCTCAGAAGACCTTCTAGGACTTGATCACGGGTCGATGCGGGGCTGGAATTGAGGATGGCGCCAATGCGCGATTCAGCGGTGTCGGCGAAGGCGGGCAGAGAGGCGCCGCAGTATTGTTGCGCCAAACCGCTTCCGATGCGTTTGATGGCATCTGGGCGCACGTGTCCTGTTTTGGACATTGCGTAGGCGGTCCGTCGTGCGTTTTTGCCGGGCATCAGACCTAACAAAGCGGCGGCCTTTGATGTGGGCAACTTTGACAGCAGAATTGCACAAACTTCGGGGCTTTCGGACTTGGTGGTTGCGATCATGTCTTCGGGATCAAGATCGAGGACCACGACCCATGGGTCGCTCCCCGATTTAGCGGCCGCTTCTTCGCGAAGGCGTGCCACCGTGCCCGCGCCTCTTCGGGGAGCTGTGACAGGGGGAGGTCGCCCCCGTCGCGCAGCAACAATTGCACAACCATCGCGGCCTTGCGCGATTGGGATACAGAGGTTGGGGGAGGAGCGGACATTGGACGGCTCCTGTCAGGTCAGGGCTGTCTTAAAACGATAAGGTGAACGGGCGCTTAACGCAGGTCATCCACGAATTGGCCACTTTTGGCCCACATGAACCGATCGCATTAGTGGGAGTCTGAACTAAAAAAAATTTGGGCTGACACGCGAAACCGCCAAAAAGGGCACTATCAATTATGTGGGCAAATCAATCAGAAGTTGTGGCAGGGTGGGTCACATTGACCGAAAGGTCATGCAGTTCGTTGTGCAAGGTTTCATCCATGCCAGTGCGGGGCGCGGTTTGTTCGTGCAGGTCCTGAACATGCTGGGTCAGCACATTGATCTAATCGTCCGTATATTCGCGGTCTTTACGTGCAAATCCTGCGACACTGCGGCTGCCT
>JABBAI010000045.1 GCA_018608045.1 Octadecabacter sp.
AAGTTTGCGCATCTGTGACCCTTTCATCAGATCAGTGTTTGGTGTTTAGAGGACCTCTAACGGAAGGGCCAGTAACATGACCATGTGGGTGTTTGGATACGGATCATTGCTGTGGAATCCGGGGTTCGAACCCGCGGAAGCCGTGACGGCGACACTGTCGGGCTATCATCGCAGTTTTTGCATGTTATCGATCCATCATCGTGGAACAGCAGAAAAGCCGGGACTGGTTTTGGCGTTGGACGAAGCAGACGCAACCTGTACCGGCGTCGCGTTTCGCGTGGCACCCGCCGATCAGGTCCGCGTTTTGGCTGAATTGCGCGAACGTGAATTGATTTCGTCTGCCTACGTCGAGGCTCATGTTCCGCTGGCGTTGAAAGACGGGCGTAATGTGCAGGCATTGGCTTATATCATAAATCGCGATCATGAACAGTACTGTCAGTTCGACCTTGAAAAGCAGGCGCAATTGATTGCCCGAAGCATAGGTGGGCGCGGCCCGAACCCCGAATATCTGTTCAACACCGCTGACCATCTGGTGAAAATGGGGATCAAGGATCCCGATATGGAATGGCTGGTGCGGCGCGTTATTGAAATTTGATGATTTTGTTTGGGGTTTGTGCTTGGAACCTTTATTATAAATTTAATAAACAACAAAGAGGTGCCTGATCCCATGTTAGCAAGGGACGAAAAGGCCGCAGTGCAGTTCTCACAACCTTGGCGCCAGATCACTTCGATGCTGGTGGTCTTGGCGTTGGTCAGCGCGGGCGCGTATGTGGCGTTTCCACGGGTCGGACCCGTGTTTTTGGCAAACCCGTATTTGAATGGGTTCATTTTTGTCGTCTTCCTGATTGGTGTTGTGTCGTGTTTCGGGCAGGTCTGGCAACTTATCAAATCCATCGGCTGGATCGAAGCGTTTGCGGGTGAAAAGCTCGGCTCTGACGTTATCAAGGCACCGGGGCTGCTTGCGCCTTTGGCGACGTTGCTGCGATCACGTGGTGCGCGGATGCAATTATCGTCCAGCTCTTCACGCTCGATCCTTGATTCAGTATCCCAGCGCATCGATGAAGACCGCGAAATCACGCGCTATATTGTTAACACACTGATTTTTCTGGGGCTTTTGGGCACATTTTATGGTTTGGCGACCACCATTCCGGCCTTGGTCGAGACCATCCAATCCCTGACCCCTGGCGAAGGGGACTCTGGCGCGGATGTTTTTGCGGGTCTTCAGGCCGGCCTTGAAAGCCAGCTGGGCGGCATGGGCATCGCGTTTGCATCGTCCTTGCTGGGCCTTGCTGGATCGCTGGTTGTTGGTCTGTTGGAATTGTTTGCTAGCCACGGCCAGAACCGGTTTTACCGCGAACTAGAAGAATGGCTGTCCACGATCACCCGCGTTGGATTGGCGGCGGGCGATGAGGCGAGCGGTGATCAGGTCGCTATGGCAGGCGTTGTCGATCACATGGTTGAACAGATGGAAAAGATGTTCGCCGCGTCCGAGGCTAGCCGGACTGAAGCCAATGATCGCATCAGGGCGCTTGCGGGCGCGGTTGAACAACTGGCAAAGGCGACGTCCACGGACGAAGCCTCAGCCCAGCTTACTCGTGTGGCCGACGCCCAAGAAAGCCTGATCGTAGTGCTGAAAGACACCGGCATCGATTCCGAAAGCCGTATGCGTCTGCGATCCATTGATGTGGGGCTGTTGCGCATCTTGGAAGAGATGGTCGTGGGGCGCCAGGAAGTCGCGCAAAACCTGCGCTTTGACATGGCTGAGCTGACAAAAGCCGTGCGCCAAGGCAACCGCAAAGCTCCAACGGACGGGACCTAGTCGTGGCGCTGAACCGCAGAACTGGCGCGCGGTTTCAAGCGTCCATCTGGCCGGGTTTCGTGGACGCTATGACTGGCCTGTTGCTGGTTTTGATGTTCGTGCTGACCATCTTCATGGTGCTGCAATTCGTCCTGCAAGAAACCATCACGGGACAAGAAAACGAGCTGACTGAGCTGAACGCCCTCGCCAATTCGTTGAGCGAGGCCTTAGGAATTGCAGAAGCGGAATCCGCTGAATTGAACACGCAGGTCGGGGCTTTGGGGGCTGAACTGGCGGGAATGCAAGCTTCGTTAAACGAAAGCGAAGATGTTGTTCGCCAGCAAAATGCAATGATTTCAAGACTGACGGGGGAACGCGACGCGCTGAGCGCCGAGCTGTCGAACGCACAAACCCAGATCACCAGATTTGAAGCACAAGTTTCTGGATTATTGGCGCGACGTCGCGATGCGGAAGGGGCAATCGCAGCACTTGAGACCCGTAACGCGGAGTTGATGTCCTCACAAGAGGCGCTGAACCTCGCGCTGGCCCAAGCACGCGACGAGATTGACGAACGTGTGCAAGCCGCGCGGCTGGCCGCGGCCCGCCGCGATGCACTAGACGCGATGATTGCCCAGCTTGAGGCCGATGGATCACAGGCCACTGCACAAATTTCCGAATTGGAAGCCCAACGTCTGGTGGATGCCGCCGCAGCCGAGGCCTTGCGCGACCAATTGGCAAATTCGGACACAGCATTGACGGCCATGACCCTCGCCCTCGAAGAACAGCGCCGCGATGCTGAAAATA
>JABBAI010000201.1 GCA_018608045.1 Octadecabacter sp.
GGCGGCATGCACGACAGCGACAAAGGGCAAGCGTGGAACGCGGGTGGGCGCGCGGATGATTGCGGCGACCCCGGCTTCGGTTTCAATTCAGGCACCAACGCGCAGGATCTTTGTGTGAATAACGTCTGGCACACCGACAGCATGATCAACCGCTACACCCGCTTTCCGGTGTTTCCGCTTGGCACTGAAAATCTTGATTGTGGTGGCGTTGCGTTGCTTGGTGGCATACCCCGATCCGCCCGATCGGCCAGCGAATAAGACTCACCCGTTCAAAAAACGAATCTCTAATTCGTTTTTCCTTTGAAAAGTGATTCGCCTTCCCTTTATATCTAGCACTTAATTCTACTTTTAGCGTTGGCTTGCCAGCCATCTACTATATTTAGCGCTCAGGTCGTTGGGGGACGGGGAATGATACGCACTGCAATCGCGTACACTTTGATGGGGATATCGGGCATTTGTGCCGCAGACACTTTGCCCGTTACCGCAAATGCAATGTTTACTTTCAATGGCCAAGAGATCGTCATTTCACGCGCAAGCAGCGTGGACCAGACAACCCTGAATGCCCTCGCCTCTGTCAGCAATACCTGTAGCGCGCCATGTTTGTCCCCGATGATTGTCGCGGACGGCGTTACAACCTTGGGCGAAATGGAAGTCATCGAATTTCTGTCTTCCACGGTGCAGAACGGTGACGGGTTGCTGATTGATGCCCGCCTTCCGGAACACCGCGCACTTGGGCTGATCCCTGCGTCGGTCAATATTCCAGCCGCGACGCTGGCCCCCGCCAATCCGTTTCGGGATGAAATCCTAATGGCGCTGGGTGCTGAGAAGTTCCAAGGCATTTTCAATTTCACCGATAGGATGACCCTTGTCGTCTTTGACGGTGGACCCGCGACGTCGGATGCACAAACGCTGATCACTGATCTGATCGCCGCAGGCTATCCGGCTGACAAAATTTCTTATTACCGTGGTGGAATGCAGGTTTGGGCGATGCGCGGGCTGTCCACCACAACGCCTGCGCAATGATCGCGCTGGCATTTCTTTCGGTGATCTAGGCCACGGACACCGACACGATCTTGGCAGGGCGAGGGGACGAGCCGTTGGCTCGTTCTCTTGTTTCAAGCAGGCGAAACCGGCGAGGCGTTTTGGGCCGCACCCACCTGACCGGAACGACATAAGGGTGCGCCCCGCGGACAACAGACCCCACACATGGGGCAAGACCGCGAGGGACAGCAGATGAAGACTAACATATTTAGAGCAGCCCTCGCGTGCGCAGGTTTTTGGCCACATCGGCCAATGCGCAAGACGTGCGCATCACGACGTTCAAAGACGACAGTACCTTTTCGTTGAACGGCCAAAGTTTCACTGTGACCCGTCACCAGAATGTAAACGCGACGATCCCGATTGAATTTTCCTTCACGTCACGCGCCTGTCCGCCCAATTGCATCCAGCCGATGATCGCTGCGACTGGGGTTGCGACCTACGGTGAACTCGAAGTTCTTGGTTTCCTCGAAACCAAAGTGTCTGACGGCGCGGGTTTGCTTTTGGATGTGCGCACCGCAATCAATCATCTTTTGTCCGCAGGATATCCCGCGAACAAGCTTTCCTATTATCGAGGCGGCATGCAGGCGTGGAGACACCTCGGCCTGACCGTACAGTAATGCAGTTAACCGGCTCACGCCAAAAAAGGTCTTTGTTATGATCCGCACCACAGTTGCCATGTTTGTCTTCGCCCTCTTCTTGTGCGGACTTATTATTTTCCGCCCCTTCGCTGATGACGATACAGTTGCGCAAAATCCCCTCGGTGTGCCGATTGAAGAAACGGCTGAAGTGACGCGTGCGTCCACACCTGAAATCAGTTCCCTTGCACAGGCCGCAGTGTCCGCAACCGCGCCCATTCCAGCAGCCGCACCTGCCGCCGCATTGACGTGGCCCGCCCCAACACCGACGACACGCGGCTTTCGGACATGACGAACAATGTTCTAGCAGAGCTCGGCTTTGCTGGTGTCGAAGCGGTCACCACCAACAGTCAGGTTCAGCGTCAATCCACGTCCGAAATTCTTGCGGGTATTGAAGCCGTGACAGGCCAAAGATCTATTCTGGAAGAACGCGACACGCTTGAGGCGATTGTTATCGCTGCGCTGCGCGCTGGTGAAACGGATGAAAGCATCGATATTATCATCAACGACGCCGCTGCCTCAGGTAATGTCGCGGTGCCAGAAATTCTGGTGACGTCGGATGGGCGCGTGGACACGCATGTTTTGCTGAGAAACATCGTGACCCAAGCACAGGTCGCGGCTGGCGGGTCTGCACCTGTCGCCCCTGAAGCCACGCCCGAGAACACGCAAGGTATGGAAGCCCGCGTCGTCCAACGTGCAACTGACGCCGTTCAAGCGCGGTTTTACACGGTCCAAAGCGGCGACAGCCTTGGCGCGATTTCGATCACCTTGTTCGCGTCGAGCGAATATTATGATGTGATCTTTCAGGCCAACAAAGGCTTGCTGTCCAGCCCGGACCGCATCCGCGTGGGCCAGCGTCTGGTGATTCCGCAACTAGACGCGTGATGCGCCCCAGTCTTCGCCCTGCATTTCGCGCAGGCGG
>JABBAI010000054.1 GCA_018608045.1 Octadecabacter sp.
TAATTTTGTGAAAGGTGAGGCAGCCTAACTGAATGTTGGCGTCCAAGTGTTTCGACCAATACTGTATCTGCTTTTTTGCCCATACGCGACTGCTCAAGTCCTAATAACAGCAATCATTTACCGCACCAGCTCAGCGACGGGCAGATCGGATCATACAAGTCGCAGCGGTTGGAAAGAATAGCTTCGCGAATGAAACCGCTCGTCCATTGACGCCTACGGTTTCAAGACTGCCATGCCGAGGTCGAGTTAGCAAAAGTAGCCATAGGCCCAAAGCCAACGAACGCCCAATTGTCGCCTGAGCAGACCTCAATGTCCTACTTAGGGTGAGATCTTCTTGCGAGGCGTGGTTGAGTATCGAACGCACTCCTCCTGCTGAGGTTTATAATGTCGAGGCGTCATGACGAAAGACGCCTCTGTAAAATAATATCAAGATGAAAGGGGTCAGACACAGAGATCAATCTATCTGATGACTTGGAATTGGTAAAACTCCAGACAGTAAAGGATGTCCTATTATGTTTGCTCTTCTCTTTGGCTCCATCGGGAGCATCGTTGAAACGTCCGAACTGCAGCGCCGTTCTTTCAACATGGCGTTTGCGGAACACGGCCTCGCTTGGGATTGGGACGTTGGCCAGTACAAATCGTTGCTTGTGAAGGCTGGTGGTGTTGCGCGCATTCACGACTATGCATCTGCCGCGAACGAAACGGTTGATGCCAAAGCAATCCATGACACAAAGACGCGGTTGTTTTTGGATCTTTTACAACAGGCGGAACTAGAACCGCGCGCGGGTGTGATGGATCTGTTATCGTTCGCTAAGGACAGTGGCATGAAAACAGGGTTCGTCACGAGCACCCAAAAGGCGACCACTGTGATGATCCTCGACAAACTCGGTCTTCCGGAATTTGACGTCGTCACGCATCGCGGGCTGGGGCTTCCCGATAAACCTGACCCCGCGATCTATGCCTATGCGTTGGAGATGTTGTCGGTATCTCCGAACCGCGCAATCGCCGTTGAGGACAATATCGATGGTGCAATCGCCGCGCGGGATGCGGGTCTGGCGGTATTGGGCTATGCAGGCCAGTTCGGAACCAGCGCATTGGGTGACATAACTCGCACGGTCAATGACCTCGGTCGCGAGGGGATCGACGCGCTACAGACCCTTGTTCGTGACATGGCATAACTGGTCACGCTACAGATTGGCGCGATCAAAAGGGTGTCGCATTTCAGGTGCCAAGGTCCAGTTGCTGCAAAATCGACGGGATGCCCTTTTTCATTTTGAAAAAACCTTTGGTGGCATGCGGCCAAGCGATTGTATCAAACGGGCGGCGCACGTGTTGCACGGTTATGCCCGCTGCAGCCAGATCAGGCGCTGCGTCAGAAAGGGACGTCGCGACCGGCCCCACTGGCGCGTATCCCGTAACGATTGTTTTAACGCCAGCCGCGTCGCAGGCCGCGATCAGCGCATCGGCCCAGAACGGCGTTTCAATGATCGCCGTCCCCGCGCAGGCATCGTTCATGGCACCGCGCGCGAAGGTCTGGGCGGTCTTGCCCAACGGGAGCGGGGAACGCGCTTCTGTCGCCAATGCGCCGCGTCTTGCGACCGGGGGATGGGGCAAAATACCTGCGATCTGCATGTCATCTTCGGTAATCAACAAAAGGTAATCACCTTTGATGTCTGCGGGGCGAACAGCGTCGGGCATGGGCATACGCAGATGTTCCCTATCCTCGGACAAGGCAGCGACATTTGTGTTCAATTGATGGGTCGGACAATACCGTCCGTCTGTAAATTTCGAGATATTTGAGACCCGCGCGATGTAGGGGCGCCCTTTGGTTTGCAGACCGGCAACCCAGCGCCACGCCAGCGTGTTGGACGCGGGGTCCCCATCCATCAAGTGGCGCAGGAAAAAGTCTGCCCCCAACTCCCACGGTAGTCGCAATGTGAAAATCCAGATTGACGCGAACCACATGCGCGCATGGTTGTGCAAATATCCTGTTTGCACCAGCTCATCCGCCCAAGCATCAAAACACGCGATCCCTGTCTGCGCAGTAATGGCGTTGGTGTACGACGCAGACAAACGACGGTCCTTTTCGAGGCTTTTGATCTGGCGTCGCAGACCGGTTTGATAGGCGGGTCAAACGCTGGGGTGGTGTTCCAGCCAACCTTTGAAATAGGTGCGCCAGAACACTTCGTGTGTGAACCGTTCGGCGGGTTCCGATCCGTGGCGGTAAAGAACGGCATTTAGAACCTCTGTCTCGGTGATCAAACGATGTCTGATCCAAGGCGACAATGCCGACACATTCGCGCGTTGCTGCGGCCCCAAATCATAATTGCGGCAACGGTCGTACAAATCGCCAGCGCGATCCATAAACAAATCAAGCCGGGCAAGTCCGGCGGCCCGCGTTGGCGTAAAATCCGGACGCTCGGATGCGCCCGCCAGATCTGCGATGATGTCCTTGGTTTTCATTTCACATCCTTAGAGTTTTGAGAGCGCAGCACGCGGGGAATGACATAGGGAACTTCGCGCTTATAATCCTCGAACCGCGCGCCATACCGCTGTGCAAAGCGGCGTTCTTTAAGGCGTGGTGCAAGCAGGCAA
>JABBAI010000031.1 GCA_018608045.1 Octadecabacter sp.
GCGGCACATCCGTGTCCGTCTGCAAAGGCAGCGGATCCCATCGTAAGCGCGACAGCAGTTGCGCCCATAAGTTTTGTCATTTTTGTCATTTTTCAGTCTCCCGTTGGTGCACCTTTGGTGCTGTCGTGGTGCATTTGGTCAATTACGCGCCCCGACCTTCGAATCGGAATACGTTATGCATACGTTTGCAATGAAACGGTGCATAGACGTCATTTGCAAGAAAAATAATTCAACTTAATGAGATTGCCGCTCATGCTGCAAGTGCAGCAGAATAAGACTTAAAAAACCACTTGCCTCATACTCAGAATCGGAATTACTTCTATTGCATACGTTTGCAATAAAGGTGCGCAACATGGCCGAAATTCAGCTCAAAAATATTTCAAAGCGCTGGGGTAGCTTTGTTGGTGTTGATGATTTCAACCTCACCATCGCAGATCAAGAATTTCTCGTACTTCTTGGACCATCGGGCTGTGGCAAGACCACGACGATGCGCATGATTGCCGGCTTAGAGGACGTGACCAGCGGTGACATCCTTGTGGATGGCAAACGCATCAATGATCTGGAACCAAAGGATCGTGATTGCGCAATGGTGTTTCAGTCCTATGCGCTTTACCCCAACCTCAACGTCTATGAAAATATCCGCTTCCCGTTGCGCATGCGCAAGATTCCGGTGGCTGAACATGATGAACGCGTCAAACGCGCATCGGCCATGGTCGAGCTCGATGAATTCCTGCACCGCAAGCCTGCTGAACTATCAGGGGGGCAACGCCAACGTGTTGCACTGGCCCGCGCGATTGTCCGTCAACCCAATGTGTTCTTGATGGACGAACCCCTGTCCAACCTTGATGCCAAATTGCGCGTTTCTACCCGAGCCCAGATCAAAAACCTGAGCCATGAACTTAAGGTCACAACAATCTATGTGACCCACGACCAGATTGAGGCGATGACCCTCGCGGATCGTGTTGTCGTCATGGAAAAAGGGATTGTCCATCAGGTCGGCACCCCCACAGACATCTACGACATGCCCGCCAATACCTTTGTTGCCAGCTTCATCGGGTCACCCGCGATGAACCTGTTGGAAGGCACGCTTGAAGGTGGCACATTTTCGGGAAAAGACGTGACCATTACAGGGATCAACAGCATGCATTCCGGCCCTGTTACACTGGGCTATCGCGCAGAAGACGCCATCGTGAACGGGGACACGGCATCCATCGACGCCCCCGTTTATTCAATGGAATTGCTGGGCGATGCGACCATGGTCACATTCCGCATCGGCGGGGCCATCGCGACCGTTAAGGCGGACAAAGATTTTCGCGCCAAGATTGGCGAAAAAGTCCGGGCGGCCATTCCCGCCACGATCTGCCACCTGTTTGACGCAACATCGGGCGAACGCCTCTAAACCGAGCCAAGGGAGTCTCAACATGACAATCCGCCACCTGAAAACCGCCCGATCCGAAGAAGCCCGCGCAGAAGACGACGCGCAGACACGCGCTGTCGTCGAAGATACTCTCAAGCAGATTAAAACCGGCGGCGATGCCGTGGTGCGTGAACTTTGCATCAAGTTCGACAACTACGACCGCCCGACTTATCGGCTGACCGACGCTGAGATCAAAGACATTATCGCCAAAGTCACACCGCGCGAAATGGCTGATATCAAATTTGCACAGGAACAAGTTCGAAATTTCGCCCAAGCGCAAAGGGACAGCATGTTGGACATTGAAATTGAAACGATGCCTGGTGTCATTTTGGGTCACAAAAACATCCCCGTGCAATCGGTTGGCTGCTACGTTCCGGGTGGCAAGTTCCCCATGGTCGCCAGTGCACACATGTCCGTGGCTACCGCGTCTGTCGCCAAAGTTCCGCGCATCATCGCCTGCACGCCGCCGTTTAAGGGCGAACCCAATCCTGCTGTGATCGCCGCAATGCACCTTGGCGGCGCGCATGAAATCTACGTCATGGGCGGCATTCAAGCAATTGGTGCCATGGCCATCGGCACCGAAACGATTGACCCTGTCCATATGCTTGTGGGACCCGGAAATGCCTTTGTTGCCGAAGCCAAACGTCAGCTGTTTGGTCGCGTCGGGATCGATCTGTTCGCTGGTCCAACCGAAACCATGGTGATCGCAGACGATACGGTGGACGGAGAACTTTGCGCGACGGATCTTCTTGGGCAAGCTGAACACGGCTACAATTCCCCTGCAGTCCTTCTTACCAATTCTGAAAAATTGGCGAACGATACCTTGGCCGAGATTGATCGCTTGTTGAAAATTATCCCCACCGCCGACACCGCCAGTAAAAGCTGGGAAGACTACGGCGAAGTGATTGTGTGTGACACCTACGATGAAATGCTCGCCGTGGCGGATGATATCGCGTCCGAGCACGTGCAGGTGATGACAGACCGCGATGATTGGTTCTTGGAACACATGACGTGCTACGGCGCGTTGTTCCTTGGCGCGCGCACAAACGTCGCGAACGGTGACAAAGTAATCGGCACGAACCACACGCTGCCCACCAAAAAGGCGGGACGATATACTGGTGGGCTTTGGGTCGGTAAGTATCTGAAAACCCATAGTTATCAAAAAATCACGACGGACGAAGCAGCCACCTTGGTCGGCGAATACGGATCACGCCTGTGCATGCTCGAAGGGTTCGTGGGCCATGCAGAACAATGCAACATCCGAGTGCGCCGCTACGGCGGCATCAACGTCCCCTACGGTGAAGGCGCGCCGCACCGCGAGGCCGCCGAGTGAGCGGCCACCCTACCCTCACGGCGCTGCAAAACGCCCTTAAGGCGGCAACAGCAGACGCGGAAAAAGCAATCGCGCAGGTCGTAGCACGCGACGCAACACTCCACATGTGCCACCCGTTCGGGGACGTGCGCGGCGACCAAATGTGGGACATTCTTTATGCCCCCTTGCTGGATGCCATGCCGGACCTTGAACGCCGCGACATGATCGTGCTGAACGGCACCACACCCGAGGGGGAAAGTTGGGTCGGCTGCATGGGCAATTACATGGGCACTATGATCCGCCCATGGTTGGATATCCCGCCCACGGGCCACCTGACCCACATGCGCTACCACGAGTTCTACAAATTCGACGGCGACACAATCATCGAAACCCAGATCATCTGGGACATTCCCGAAGTGATGATGCAAGCCGGCGCATGGCCCATGGCCCCGCAGCTTGGCAAATATCTGTGCACCCCCGCGCCCATGACGCAAGACGGGTTAACCGCGAACGGCGACGGGCAGGCCACAATGGAGCACGTCATCGCGATGCTGACCGATCTGTGCAAACATCCCGCCAAAGGCGGCCCCGAAGTTATGAACTTGGAAACCTACTGGCACCCGCGTTTCAACTGGTACGGCCCCGCTGGTATCGGCACTGGGCGCGGCATTGCTGGCTTTCGTAACTGGCACCAAATCCCGTTTTTGCGCGCCATGCCCGATCGTAAGCTCGACGCGATGGGCGATCTGAAATCCGCGTGGTTCGGAGAGGGCGATTATGTCTGCGAAACGGGCTGGCCCAACATGCGCCTGACCATCACGGACGATGGCTGGATGGGGATCGCCCCCGCAAACACAGAAGTCCTACTGCGATCATTGGATTTCTGGCGTATGGAAGACGGGTTGATCCGCGAAAACTGGGTGTTGGTTGATCTGCTGGACCTCTATCGCCAATGCGGTGTGGATGTGTTGGCGCGCATGGCGGAATTCAACAAAGCCCGCAACATTGGCCCGATTACACTGCCAGAAAGCCAGTTTTCATGACCCTGCCCCGCACACCCTCGTTCGACCTGACAGACAAACGCGCCTTGGTCACAGGCGCGACGTCTGGCATCGGCGAAGGCTGCGCTGTGGCACTGGCCGAAGCGGGCGCGCATGTCACACTGGTTGCGCGGACCGCCGACAAATTACATGCCCAAGCCAAGGCCTTCGCAGAACAAGGCTGGATGGCAACGGCCCTGCCCTTGGACATATCAGACACCGATGCGACAGAAACGGCCGTCGCGCAAAGCGGCCCCTTTGATATTTTGGTCAATGCTGCAGGTTTGGCGCGCCATTCACCTGCAACAGACACCACGCAAGATGACTATGACGCCGTCACAGACCTGAACGTAAAGGCCGCATTCTTTTTGACCCGCGCAGTCGCCAAAGGGTTGATTGCGAATAAAAAACCAGGGTCCCTCATCAACATTTCAAGCCAGATGGGGCATGTCGGCGGGATTGACCGCGCGGTCTATTCGGCGACCAAACACGCGCTTGAGGGGATGACAAAATCCATGGCGATCGAATGGGGGCCGCACCAGATCCGCGTCAACACAATTTGTCCGACCTTTATCCGCACGCCACTGACAGAACAGACGTTCAACCGCCCCGAACGACGCGCTTGGGTCGAAGAAAAAATCAAGCTTGGCCGCATTGGTGAAGTCACTGACATTATGGGGGCCGTCGCGTTTTTGGCAAGCGACGCTTCCGCCCTTATCACCGGCGCATCCCTGTTGATCGACGGAGGTTGGACAGCGGATTGATGCACCACAACATCTTCACCCCGATCGACAACGCCGTGCAGGACGCAACACAATGACGACGCGCGCAACCTCCCTTCAGGTGGCCCTGCGCGCGGGCGTCAGCCAATCCGCCGTAAGCCGCGTGTTTTCCGGCGCATCGGCAAGCCCTGCGACCGCCGAAAAAGTGCGCAAAGCCGCCGCCGAATTAGGGTACCGCCCGAATGTTCTGGCCCGCGCCATGATCACTGGAAAGTCGCGCATCATCGGGTTGGTCGTCGCGTACCTCGACAATCAATTTTACCCCGAAGCGCTGGAAAGATTGTCCAACGCTTTGCAGGCCGAAGGCTATCATGTCCTGCTGTTCACCATCCCCAATTCCACCGACAGCATTCAAGGCGTCGTGCAGGATTTGATGGATTATCAGGTCGACGGGATTATTGCGGCATCGGTCTCTATTTCATCCGGGCTTGCAGAGATGTGCCATTCCGCAGGCATCCCCGTTGTACTGTTCAACCGCGGCCAACCCGATAGCGGTTTGTCGTCCGTGACATCCGCAAATATCAAAGGCGGGGCCTTGGCGACGCACGCCCTTATCAACGCGGGTCACACCCGCATTGCGCATATTGCAGGGTGGCAGGGGTCCTTAACGGGACGTGATCGGAAGCAGGGGTTTGAAGACGCGATGGATCAGGCGGGTCTTGTACCATTCGCAATCATCGACGGCATGTTCAAACGCGATATCGCCGCTGCGTCAGCGCGCCAGTTGATGCAAGGCGACGCCCGCCCTGACGCCATTTTTGTGGGCAACGATCACATGGCATTTGCGGTCATGGATACGGTGCGCACAATGGGCTTTTCTGCCCCCGATGAACTCAGCATTATCGGCTATGATGATGTGCCCCTCGCCGCGTGGGCCGCATATGATCTGACCACTGTTCGTCAGCCCGTAAATCGCATGGTCGAAGCGACAGTAGACACCATGCTGGCCCTGATCAACGGGCGCGACACCTATTCACAAACCATTGAAATCGAGGGCCCTTTGATCCAAAGGTCGTCTTCAAAACCACCCAAAGGACAGCTGCAATGAAGGGTTTTTCAAACCGTTGGAAAGATTTCCCCGACTACATCATCGGCATCACCAAAGAGATTTGGGAAGACCGCGGTGTGGGCACCTTGCATGACTACTATGCCAAGGACATCGTCGTGCGCTCACCCATGGGAATCCAGCGTGGCAACGGCGCGGTGATGGCGTCCACGATGGCCACAATCAACGAATTTCCCGACCGTGAATTGCTGGCAGATGATGTGATCTGGTCGGATGATCCCGAATTTGGCCTACTGTCGTCGCACCGCCTGAACACCCGTGCAACGCATTTACAGGACGGCCAGTTTGGCCCTGCGACAGGCAAGCGATGGACCGCCCGCGTCATCGCGGATTGCGCCGCCAAGAACGGCGCGATTTATGATGAATGGCTGATCCGGGATTACGGCGGCATCGTGCGCCAGCTCGGGTTTGACCCTGCGGATTATGCGGCGGCCCTGATCGATGCCGAAGGCGGGCCTGCGTCGGCGTCCAAACCCTTCACCCCCGATCAAGACATCGACGGTGGATACAATTCAAACGGCAATGACAACAGCTGGGGCCAGCGATATGCTAACACGTTGCAGCGCATCATGAACATGGATTTCAATGTCATCGCGCAGGACTACGACCGCGCGGTGGGCTGTGAATATGCAGGCGCGATTTCAGCGTACAGCCACGACACGGTGACAAAATTCTGGCTCGGCCTGCGGTCTTCGTTTCCTGATGCGACGTTCACAATCCACCACCAGATCGGCATGGACAACGATATGCTGCCCCCACGCGCCGCGATCCGCTGGTCGCTTGATGGGACCCATTCGGGCTGGGGCAGCTTTGGGGCGCCAACAGGTGTCCCCGTCCACGTTATGGGCATGTGCCACGCCGAATATGGCCCGTTCGTAAACAAAGATGGCCCGCAAGACGCAACCATCCGCCGCGAATGCGCGCTGTATGACGAAGTCGCGATTTGGAAACAGATTTTGATGCAAGGAACAACGCAATGACCCCTGCCGAAATGGAAGCCCGCATCGTGCGCTACGGCGATCTGCAACCTTGCAAAACCGCCTTCATCGACGCCCACACACCGGGCAGCGATCAAAAGGAAAATTTCACAATCATCGGCGGCGGCGTGTCTGAATCCCCCGATCAGCACGTCCACATCGGTATCCCCCACGGGTTCAACATTGGTGCTGCGGGCCAACCGCCACGGGTGCGCAATTCCCTGCACGACCATCACACCGCCGAAGTGTTCTTCGTGCTGGCGGGCACATGGCGGTTCTTTTGGGGCCGCTGGGGCGATGCGGGCGAAGTAACGCTGCAAGAAGGCGATATCTTCAACATCCCCACAGGCATTTTTCGCGGCTTTGAAAATATCGGCACGGACTACGGGATGATCATGGCCATCCTTGGCGGCGATGACGCAGGTGGCGGTGTAATGTGGGCCCCCCAGGTGATTGAAGACGCCGCAGAACACGGCCTCATCCTTGGCGAGAACGGCAAACTTTATGACACCAAACGCCAGCAAAAACTTCCCGACGGGGTGGCGCCGATGCCGCTGATGTCTGACGAAGACCTCGCCAAGCGTCCCGAACCGACCACGTCTGACGTGCTGCCCAACCACGTCGCGCGGTATTGGGACATGGTGGCGCTGGCGGATCGCAAACCGCTGAAAGTGATTGGCGAACACGGCGTGCTGCGCGACAAACCCGGGTTCGAGCTTGGTTTCATCACGCGCGGGTCATCGACAACGGCAAAACATAGCCATCCCTCCCCGTCCGTGCTGATGCCCATGCGGGGCCATTGGCGGGTGGATTTTGACGGCGGGTCCGCCACCCTTGCGCCCGGTGACACGATGTCAGTACCCGAGAACCTCGCCCATTCTGCCGTTCCCTCAATGAGCGGTGAAGCATCGCTGTATCACGTTGTGTCCACCGGCGATCCCGCTGGTAACACTTGGAAAGGATAAGACATGTCCAAGATCCTCTCATCCCACGTCGGCTCCCTTCCTCGCACCCAAGAGGTCGTGGATTTCATCTTTGCGCGTGAAAACAACACACCATTCGATCAGGCGGATTTTGACGCCTGCATGACCAAAGCGGTGTCTGATACAGTCGCCAAACAGGTCGCCGCTGGCATTGATTATGTCAGTGACGGCGAGACCTCAAAGATCAGCTATGCCACCTACGTCAAGGATCGCTACACTGGATTCGACGGTGACAGCCCGCGCAATGCCCCCGCTGACCTCAAGCAGTTCCCGACGTTCCTCAAACGGTTGGCCGATGAGGGCGGATCGCCCCAATATGCCCGCCCCATGTGCGTCGGTGAGGTCAAATCGAAGGGCCAAGGGGAGCTTGAAAAAGACATCGCAAACCTAAAGACAGGTATGGGCGAACACGGGATCAAACGCGGTTTTATGAATGCAGCGTCACCCGGTGTTATATCGTTGTTTCTGCAAAACGATTTCTATGCCAGCCGTGATGAATACCTTGCCGCATTGGCCGATGCCATGCGCGACGAATACCGCACAATCGTGGACAGCGGTTTGATGCTGCAACTGGATTGTCCCGACCTGGCGCTGTCGCGTCACATGTTGTTCAACGATCTCTCAGACGATGAATTCATCAAGATCGCGGCGTCCCACGTTGAGGCCTTGAACCACGCCCTTGATGGCATCGATCCTGCCCGCGTACGTGTTCATATTTGTTGGGGCAACTATGAAGGCCCCCACGTGTGTGACATCCCCATGGCCAAGATGTTTGACACGCTAATGTCCGTCGGTGCAGATCATTTGTTGTTTGAAACGTCCAACCCACGCCACGGCCACGAATGGGCAGTGTTTCGGGATCGCAAAGCGGACATTCCAGACAGCAAAGTCCTCGTTCCGGGGTGCGTTGATACGACGACAAACTTTGTCGAACACCCCGACCTTGTGCAGCAGCGCGTCGAACGCTTCGTGGACATCGTCGGTCATGACCGCGTTATCGCCAGTTCGGATTGCGGATTTGGCACATTTGCAGGCTTTGGTGCCGTTGATCCTGACATCGCTTATGCCAAGTTAAGCGCGCTGTCCCAAGGCGCGTCACAGGTCAAATGACGCTTGTTTTACTGGCCGGTATGATGTGCGACGGGCGGCTGTTTGACCACATGCCGCCCCACATTTGCATACCGATCACGGGCCGCGCAACTGTTGAGGCGATTGCCGCGGACGTGCTGCAAAACGCCCCCGACACCTTCGCGCTTGGCGGTCTGTCCATGGGCGGCATCATCGCAATGGAGGTGGTGCGCCAAGCCCCTGATCGCGTCACCCGCCTCGCGCTGATGGACACGAATTGCGAAGCGGAAAGCGACAAGATCAAGGCATTCCGCCAGCCGCAGATCGACAAAGCGATCGCAGGTCACCTGCAAAGCGTGATGCGCGACGAGATGAAGCCGAATTACCTGTTTGACGGACCCAACCTTGGCGACGTGTTGGACCTGTGCATGGACATGGCCATGGCGCTGGGGCCGGATGTGTTTGTGGATCAATCGCGCGCCCTGCGTGATCGCCCTGATCAAAAAGAAACGCTGCGCGCGTGGCGCAAACCGACCCTGATTTTATGCGGCGCAGATGATCGCCTGTGCCCGCTTCACCGTCACGCATTGATGGCAGAATTGATGCCGCAGGCAACGCTTGAGGTCATCGAAAAAGCGGGCCATTTGCCCCCGTTAGAACAGCCAGATGCCACCCGCACGGCGGTTTTGGACTGGCTGGCCTGATTATCAATCTTTCCAAACGACTGTGTTGTCGCGTTCGGGCCTTGGACAGTTCTGTTGTCACGGTATCCTAGGTCCATGAAAAAGCCCACCTATTACGCCCCCCGTGGCGGCCACCCGCCCCAAACGCAGTTGCTGACGGACCGTGCCATTTTTACGGACGCTTATGCGGTCATACCCAAAGGGACGATGCGCGACATCACGACGTCGAACCTGCCGTTCTGGGACAAAACCCGCGCGTGGGTCCTTGCGCGCCCCTTGTCCGGATTCGCAGAAACGTTCAGCCAGTACATTGTCGAAGTCGGCGCTGGCGGCGGATCAACAAAACCTGACACTGATGAAGACGCGCAATCGGTGATCTTTGTGGTCGAAGGCGGCGCGACCCTTACAATCGACGGGCAGTCCCACACTTTGAGTGAGGGCAGCTACGCCTACATTCCCGTCACGTCCGAATGGGCGTTCAAAAATGACACAGGCACCCCTTGTCGGTTCCATTGGATTCGCAAAGCCTATGATTGGGTTGACGGCATAGACGCCCCGCCCGCGTTTGTGACCAATGATGCAGATGTGGCACCCACCGAAATGCCCGACACCGACGGTGCATGGGCCACGACCCGCTTTGTGGACCCGATGGACATGCGCCACGACATGGCCGTCACAATCGTCACGTTCCAGCCGGGCGGCGTCATCCCGTTTTTGGAAACACATGTGATGGAACACGGTCTTTATGTTCTTGAGGGCAAGGCGGTCTATAACCTTAACAACGACTGGGTCGAAGTCGAAGCCGGTGATTTCATGTGGTTGCGCGCGTTCTGCCCGCAGGCCTGTTACACGGGCGGACCCGGCCAGTTCCGCTATCTGTTGTACAAAGACGTAAACCGCCACCCCGGTTTGTAATCACGCAATCATCACGGCGGCGGCAACACCACGCCGCCCAATTCATGGGTCAACGCATTGGCATGCGCGCGCACAGCCGCGCCCATTTCGGCGACCTTTGCATCCGTCACCCGCGCGACGGGCCCCGAAATTGAAATCCCAGCAACGGCCTCTCCGTAGATATCAAACACAGGCGCCGCGATGCACCGCATCCCGATGTTCTTTTCCTCTGCGTCAAACGAATAGCCCCGTTGGCGCGTATCACGCAGATCACGCAACAGAGCCTCCGGCGTCACCAATGTATGATCGGTAAACGTTTCAGGCGCGCGGTGGGTGAACATCGCTTCGATCCGTGCCTGTGACCACTGGGCCAACAGCGCTTTGCCGATCCCTGATGCATGCATCGGCGACAGCGTTCCCGGTGGGAAAAAGGCGCGAATGGCGTGGTGGGTTTCGGATTGAGACAGAAACAGAACGTCGAAATCTTTGGCTACGCCGAGGTTGGCGGTTTCTCCCGTTTGCTCCATCAAAGCGCGCAAATGGGGGCGCGCGCGTTCAACAAGCGACGTGCGGCGCAAAAACTTCGCACCCGTCAAAAACGCCCCGGCCCCGACGGACCAGACCTGTCGTGCGGCCTCAAACTCGGTGAAGCCATGGGACTGAAACGTCGTCAGAATGCGATACACCGTTGCGGGCGATTGGGACAGATCACTCGCAAGCTCGCTCAGCGTTGCTTCTTCCAGATCCCCCAACCGCGCCAGCACATCCAATGCGCGGTCCAGCGATTTGATGGTGTTCTGATCCGTTTTGTCGGTCCATGCCTTGGGGCGACCACGGGCCCGCGTGGGTTCGGATTTAGGCGCATCAACCATTCTTTTTCCACTTTTGAAAATCTATTTTATAATATGAAAAAATATAACCCCCTGACAAGTCTTGATTTTCACCGAACCTGCATCCCTTGAACCCATATTTCGAAAAAATTGCGCCATGCGAACGCCCTTCGTACAACAGGTCAACCTTTAGAAGGATGCCCGCTCATGAGCTTTCAAAACCCAGTCTTCATCCCCGGCCCGACCAACATACCCGAGGCGTTGCGCAAAGCCTGCGACATGCCCACGATTGATCACCGATCCCCTTTGTTCGGGCAAATCTTGCACCCCGTGCGGGCGAACATCGCCAAAGTTCTGAAGTCCAAGGACGCAGAGGTTTTCATCTTCCCGTCCACGGGCACAGGCGGTTGGGAAACGGCAATCACGAACTGTTTGTCAGCGGGCGACAAAATCCTCGCGGCCCGCAACGGCATGTTCAGCCACAAATGGATCGATATGTGTGAACGCCACAATCTGGACGTTGAAATCGTTGAAACGCCATGGGGCGCCGGATTGCCTGCGGATCGCTACGCCCAAATCCTCGCGGCTGATACTGCGCACGGGATCAAGGCCGTCCTCGCCACGCACAATGAAACCGCGACAGGCGTAAAATCCGACATCGCTGCCGTGCGCAAAGCTTTGGATGACGCAAACCATCCTGCATTGCTGTTCGTGGACGGTGTGTCGTCCATCGGGTCCATGGATTTCCGCTTTGATGAGTGGGGCGTGGACGTCGCGGTCACAGGATCGCAAAAAGGGTTCATGTTGCCTGCCGGCCTCGCGATTGTCGGTTTTGCGCCCAAGGCAATGGCGGCCATTGCGCGCGCTACTTTACCACGCACGTTCTTTGATGTGCGCGACATGTCCAAAGGATACGACGCAAACGCCTACCCCTACACGCCTGCTGTTGGCCTGCTGAATGGCCTCAAAATGTCCACGGATATGTTATTGGATGAAGGCCTCGACAATGTCTTCGCCCGCCACACCCGCATCGCGAACGGTGTGCGCGCCGCGATTTCAGCGTGGGGGATGGAGCTTTGTGCGACCTCCCCCGCCGTTTATTCGGATACGGTCAGCGCGATCAAAACGCCGGACGGGTTCAACGCATCCGATATCGTCGACCTCGCTGCGACGAAATACGGCGTCGCATTCGGGACGGGACTTGGGGAAGTCGCAGGCAAGGTGTTTCGGATCGGCCATCTTGGATCGCTCACGGATGTGATGGCGCTGTCTGGCATCGCCACTGCTGAAATGTGTATGGTTGACCTCGGCTTGCCCGTTCAGCTTGGGTCTGGCGTCGCCGCCGCGCAAGATGTTTATCGGACCACCGCCTAAGGAATTGAAAAGATGTATATTCCAACTTTCCAAGACATGCTTGATGCGCATGACCGCATCAAGCCCTACATCCACCGCACGCCCGTTCTGACGTCGTCGTATTTTAACGAACTAACGGGAGCAGAGCTGTTCTTTAAGTGCGAAAACTTCCAAAAGGCAGGCGCGTTCAAAGTGCGCGGCGCATCCAATGCCGTGTTCGGTCTGTCTGACGAAGACGCCGCCAAAGGCGTGTGCACCCACTCAAGCGGCAACCACGCGCTGTCGCTGTCCTACGCGGCGGGCCGTCGCGGTATTCCGTGCAACGTGGTTATGCCGCGCACTGCACCTGAGGCTAAAAAAGCAGCCGTGCGCGGTTATGGCGGCATCATTACGGAATGCGAACCGTCAACAACTAACCGCGAGGAGGTCTTTGCCCAAGTCCAAGCCGCAACAGGCGGTGATTTCGTGCATCCCTACAACGATCCGCGCGTCATTGCGGGTCAAGGCACATGCAGCCGCGAGTTTCTGGAACAGATGGCCCAAGAACAAGGTGGCGGCCTTGATATGATGGTCGCGCCGATTGGCGGTGGTGGCATGATTTCAGGGACCTGCCTTACGCTGTCCCACCTTGCGCCAGACATCAAAATCATCGCGTCCGAACCCGAACAGGCGGACGATGCTTACCGCAGCTTTAAGGCGGGCCATATCATTGCAGACGACGCCCCCGTAACCATCGCGGATGGGCTGAAAGTGCCGCTGAAGGAACGCACGTGGCATTTTGTGTCAAACCACGTCTCCGAGATCCTGACGGCGTCTGAACAAGAGATTATCGATGCGATGAAACTGACATGGCAACGCATGAAATTGGTCATGGAACCAAGCTGTGCGGTGCCACTGGCCACGATCCTCAAGAATAAAGAACTGTTTGCCGGCAAACGTGTCGGCGTGATTGTAACAGGTGGAAATGTCGACCTCGACATGCTGCCATGGATGCTAAGCTAAGGGAGCTTTGACCATGAAAGACCTCAATATTATGGACCTCGAAGTTGGTTTTGACGTACCAGCCCTTCCGGGTATGGACGAAGCCGAAATTCAAACGCCGTGCCTTGTGCTCGATCTGGACGCACTGGAACGCAACATCAAAAAGATGGGCGATTACGCGAAAGCCCACGGCATGCGTCACCGCAGCCACGGCAAGATGCACAAGTCTGTTGATGTGCAAAAATTGCAAGAAAAACTGGGCGGCGCAATTGGTGTGTGTTGCCAAAAAGTATCCGAGGCGGACGTGTTCGTGCGCGGCGGCATCAAAGACGTGCTGGTGTCCAATCAAGTGCGCCAGCCTGCGAAAATCGACCGCCTCGCGCGCATGGCAACGCAAGCAAAGATCACCGTTTGCGTTGATGAAGTTGCCAACGTGGCCGATCTGTCTGCAGCGGCCATAAAGCACGGCGCAACGATCCATTGCTTCGTTGAAATCGATTGCGGTGCGGGTCGATGCGGTGTGACGACAACGCCAGCAGTCGTCGAGATCGCAAAAGCCATCAACGCGGCTGAGGGTCTGAACTTTGAGGGCCTGCAAGCCTACCAAGGCGCCATGCAGCACATGGACAGCTATGAGGACCGCGCGGGCAAAACCCAAGTGGCCGTGGATCAGGTCAAGGACGCGGTGGACGCGCTGACCGACATCGGACTGAAGCCCACGTTTGTGTCCGGCGGCGGAACAGGATCTTATTATTTTGAGAGCAACTCTGGCGTGTTCAACGAACTTCAGTGCGGCAGCTACGCGTTCATGGACGCTGATTACGGGCGCATTCTGGACAAAGACGGCAAGCGGATTGATGCGGGCGAATGGGAAAACGCATTGTTCATCCTGACATCGGTGATGTCCCACGCCAAAGCCGACAAAGCCATCGTGGACGCAGGGCTCAAGGCGCAATCCGTTGACAGCGGCTTGCCGTTCATCTACGGGCGCACAGACGTTGAATACGTGAAATGCAGCGACGAGCACGGCGTTGTGGCCGACCCAGACGCCGTCCTGAAGGTCAACGACAAGCTGAAATTGGTCCCCGGTCACTGTGACCCAACCTGCAACGTGCACGACTATTATGTCGGTGTTCGCAATGGCAAAGTCGAAACGGTCTGGCCCGTCAGCGCGCGCGGCAAAGCCTATTAAAACCAATACTAAACGGGGCGGCATCACGCTGCCCCGTTTTCAACTATCCTCAAGGAATACCGCCCATGTATATCGTCCCTGAATCCGCCATTGCCGACATCCTGACACGCGACGATGCCTTCACTGCCGTCGAACAGGTCTTTGCCGCCATGTCCGCAGGGGACGCTTACAATTTCCCCGTCATCCGAGAGGCGATTGGCCACGAAGACGCGCTTTATGGTTTCAAAGGCGGATTTGATGGTAAGGGCATGTCACTTGGCCTCAAGGCGGGTGGATACTGGCCTCACAACCTCGAAAAACGCGGGCTAATCAATCACCAATCCACCGTGTTTTTGTTTGATCCTGACACAGGCAAGGTCGCGGCGATGGTCGGGGGCAATCTGTTGACCGCCCTGCGCACGGCCGCCGCATCATCCGTGTCGATCAAACATCTGGCGCGCAAAGACAGCAAAGTCATGGGCATGATCGGTGCTGGCCATCAGGCGAAATTCCAATTGCGGGCCGCCCTTGAAACCCACCAGTTCGAAAAGGTCATCGGCTGGAACTACCACCCCGAAATGCTGCCCGGCTTGGCCGAAGTCGCGCAAGAAGCTGGCGTGCCATTCGAAGCTGTCAGCCTTGAGGGCATGGTTGAAGCAGACGTGGTAATTTCAATCACATCCGTTTTCTCGCCTATCTTTGGCGCAGCCCACATCAGTGCAGGCACCCACGTGGCCTGCATGGGCACAGACACAATCGGTAAGCAGGAATGCGAAACCGATCTGATCGCCAAAGCCGCAGTGTTCACCGACGAAGTCGCACAATCCGTGACCTTGGGCGAGGCACAGCATGCCATCACAGCCGGATTAAAAACCCGCGACGACATCCACGAACTTGGGGCAGTAATCAACGGCACCCACGCGGGGCGCACTTCGGACGATGAAATCACGCTGTTTGATGGTACAGGTGTGGGGCTTCAGGACCTCGCCGTGTCTGCCAGAATTGTTGAGATCGCAAAGGCCAAAGGCATCGGCATGGAAGTCGATTTTTAACGACCACCCTCTTTCAGATGACCAGACGATTAAAGCCACGGTGGGAAACCCCGTGGCTTTGTCGTATCCAGCATCAAACAAACCAAGGTACTGTCATGACAGAAACGTCCGAAACTATCCTCGCCCGCGCTAAGGCACGTGGCATGCACGGACGCCAACAAGACGACGGGGTGATCGTCATTCGCACCATCGCAATGCCGTCCGACACAAACCCCGCAGGTGATATTTTTGGCGGCTGGCTGATGGCGCAGATGGACCTTGCCGCGGGCAATTTGGCGGGCAGCGTGTCCCAAGGGCGCAGCGCGACCGTTGCCGTTGAGGGCATGCAGTTCCTGCGCCCCGTTAAGGTCGGTGATGAAGTCACGCTATACGCGACACTGCGCAAAGTCGGGCGCACTTCTATGCGTATTCACGTCGATGTCTGGGCACGCCCCCGTTACGACACCGACGGCGCAAAGGTCACGGATGCGGACTTTGTGTTCGTGGCTTTGAACGATCAAGGCGATCCGCGCGAAATCCTTGAAAGCTGAGCCCACAAAAAAGGCCCCCGCAGTGCGCAGGGGCCTAAATTCAGGTGAAACCAAATCGCTTAAGCGGTGGCTTCTTCTTCGTGTGGCAGAACCAAGTTCAGGATCACGGCCATCACAGCTGTTGGTGCAACAGCGGATGTCGCCAGAACCTTCAGTGTACCTGGCAGGTGCTGAACGGCTGTTGGCACAAGGTTCAGACCCAGACCAAAGGCGAGCGATACCGCGATGATGATCATGTTGCGGCGGCTCATGTGAACCTCGGACAACATGTTAAGACCCGCAGCAGCAACCATACCGAACATCACGATAACACCACCGCCAAGAACGGGCAGCGGCATGGATGCGATGACAGCACCGATCTTTGGCATCAGGCCACAGATGATCATAATCACACCCGCAATTGTCACAACGTGGCGCGACATGATGCCCGTCATACCAACGATGCCAACATTCTGGCTGAAAGATGTGTTTGGCAGACCGCCAAATACGCCTGCAACTGCGGTGCCAAGACCGTCAGCATAGGTCGCACCAGCAACTTCATCATCCGTTGCATCACGATGTGCACCTGCTTTTGCAGTCGCAGATACGTCACCAACAGTTTCAATCGCAGACACGATGGACACGATTGTTACGGCGATAACGGCGCCGAGGTTGAATTCAAAACCATATGGCAGTGGTGTGATTGGTGTGATCCAAGACGCGCTTGCGACCGCACCAAAGTTGACCATGCCCAGCACGTAAGCCAGCGCATAACCCGCCAGAAGACCAATCAGAATTGCCGCATTGGACAGCGCGCCTTTGGTAAAGAACTTCAAGATCAGCGACACGATGATCACCGTCAAAGCGACAGACCAGTGCTTGAGGGACCCGAAGCTTTCAGCCGCCATCTGGAAATCCGCCGCACCACCAGCCGCGTACTTGATCGCAACAGGAATAAGGTAAAGACCAATCGCCAAAATCACGAGGCCCGTGACAAGCGGTGGGAACAACCAGCGCAACTGCTTAATTACAGCGCCCAGCATGAAGTGGATCACACCACCAATAATACACGCCGTCAGCGCGACGCTCAGACCCATTGTGGCCGCGATGCCTGCAAGAACGCCAACAAACGCGAAAGATGTACCCTGCATAATTGGCAGGCGTGCACCAATCGGGCCGATGCCAACGGTTTGGAACAATGTCGCAATACCCGCAAACAGCATCGCCATTTGGATCAGGTAGATTTGCTCTGGTCCGCCAAACGCGAGGCCAGCAGCACCCGCAACGATGATGGACGGTGTGACGTTAGAGGCGAACATCGCCAGCACGTGTTGAAGACCCAGCGGTATCGCCTGCGCCAGTGGTGGCGTGACGTTTGGATCTGAATAAGAAGTATCTGTCATTGGTGTTA
>JABBAI010000138.1 GCA_018608045.1 Octadecabacter sp.
GACAATGCGTGGGAACTGCCCGTCTATATCGCCAACTTTATCATGATGGATTACGGCACTGGCGCGATCTTTGGCTGCCCCGCGCACGATCAACGTGATTTTGATTTCGCCAAGAAATACGAACTGCCGATCATTCCGACATTCCTGCCAACGGCGGACGCTGATCCTGAACTGACCGAAGCCTTCGTTCCAAACAAGACCGATATGGTGCACTGGCTGACGCCGTTTGCATGGGATGCCGCGACCAATGGAGCAGACGCCATCGACAAGGCCGTGGATTTCTGTGAAGCCAATGGTATCGGTATGGGCGTCACCAAGTTCCGACTGCGCGATTGGGGCCTGTCCCGTCAGCGGTATTGGGGTGCACCTATTCCCGTGGTCCACTGCGATGATTGCGGTGTAGTGCCCGAGAAGAAGGAAAACCTGCCGGTTGAACTGCCCTATGACGTCACCTTTGACATCCCCGGCAACCCGCTTGACCGTCATCCCAAATGGCGCAACACGCCCTGCCCGTCTTGCGGCAAAGATGCCCTGCGCGAAACGGACACGATGGACACGTTTGTGGATTCGTCATGGTATTTCGCCCGTTTCACGGCCCCCCATGCGGCCACACCGACGCAAAAAGCGGATGCCGAATACTGGATGAATGTTGACCAATACATCGGCGGAATTGAACACGCAATTTTGCACCTTCTCTATTCGCGCTTCTTCGCACGCGCGATGCACAAAACGGGGCACTTGCCAGCCGCAGCGATCGAACCGTTCGATGCCCTGTTCACGCAAGGCATGGTTACGCACGCGATCTTCAAAACTGACGGTAGCGACGGCCGCCCCGTGTACCACTACCCCGAAGCGGTGGAACTGCGTGACGGCGGTGGTTTCCTTGCCGACGGCACACAGGTCGACATCATCCCATCAGCTAAAATGTCCAAATCCAAAAACAACGTCGTCGATCCCGTGGCGATCATAGAACAATACGGCGCTGACACCGCGCGTTGGTTCGTGCTGTCCGACAGCCCCCCCGAACGGGACGTGGAATGGACGGCGTCCGGTGCCGAAGCGGCGCACAAGCACCTGAGCCGCGTGCACCGTATCGCGTGTGAGATTGCTGAGACCACCGCCCCCGCCAACGATCAGGATAACGCCCTGCTGCGCGACATGCACAAAGCAATTCATGATGTGACCCAAGGCGTCGAAAGCTTCGGGTTCAACGCATCAATCGCCAAGCTTTACGGGTTTACGGGCGCAATCTCAAAATCTAAAGCGGGTAGCGATACAAAGCGGCTTGCGATGAAGACCCTCGCGCAGCTTATGTCGCCCATGACGCCACATTTGGCTGAAGATATCTGGGCTATGCTGGGCGGTGAAGGATTGATCGCGAATGCACGTTGGCCCATCGCGGACGAGGCAATGATGGTCGAAGATACGATCACAATGCCGATCCAGATTAACGGCAAGCGTCGGTCAGAATTGGCCGTTCCCAAGGATATGCCCAAAGACGAGGTTGAAAAACTTGCCCTCGCAGACAATGCTGTGGTGAAGGCTTTGGACGGGGGAACCCCGAAAAAGCTGATCGTTGTCCCGGGCCGGATCATCAATGTTGTCATCTGATAGACGCCATATCCTCAAACTCTTCGCGGCCCTGCCCTTGGCGGGCTGCGGGTTTACGCCTGTTTATGGCCCCAACGGATCGGGCGGATCATTGCGTGGGCGCATCGCCTTTCGCGCGCCCGACACCCAAGAAGGGTTCCGCTTGCGCACCCGACTTGAGGACCGCTTGGGCCGCACTGAACGGGGTGACTACTTGCTGACTGTTCAGATCGATATCGAGGAAGTCGCTGTTATCATTTCATCCGCGCAAGACACCAACCGCTTTAACTTATCGGGCGAAGCGATGTGGGTTCTGACAGAGCCGGGCAATGACACACCTCTCGCCTCAGGCACTGCGGCGACATTCACGGCCTATTCTGCCTTCGGCACCACTGTGGCCACCCGCGAAGCGCAAAACGATGCCCGGGACCGCCTTGCAATTGCACTGGCCGATTTGATCGTGACGGACATTATCGTCGCATCCGCACCGTGAAACTGTCCGCGCGCGACGCAGCAGGATATTTCCGAAAACCCGATCAGACGGGTGCTGGCGTTTTGATCTATGGCGGTGATGCAATGCGGGTCGCGTTAAAGCGCCAAGACGTCATCAAAGCGCTTGTGGGCCCCAACGGTGAAGAAGAAATGCGCCTGACACGTATGTCGGGGGCAGAACTGCGTAAAGACCCTGCTTTGCTTGGCGATGCCATTAAGGCGCAGGGGTTTTTCCCAGGCCACCGTGTCGCATTTATCGAAGAAGCGAGCGACACTGTGGCCAAGGCAATCACACCGGCACTGGTCGACTGGGTTGAAGGCGACGCCCAAATCATTGTTACTGCTGGGCAGTTGAATGCACGGTCTGCCCTGCGCAAGCTGTTTGAAGGACATAAATCAGCCTACGCGGTCGGAATCTACGATGATCC
>JABBAI010000147.1 GCA_018608045.1 Octadecabacter sp.
GACGAAGTCTTGGTCACCGCGCGTGATTTGATGAACGATCGTTCGATCTATGTGGATCGTTCCATGCGCGAAGTGCACTACATCCACATGCTGCTTCCCAGCCACGAAGTCATGTTCGCCAATGGCGTAGAAAGCGAAAGCTCCCATCCCGCCAGCGCGGGGCTTGAGCACCTTGATGACATGGATCGCAAACGCCTGTTTTCCCAAGTGCCCGAGATCGCGGAAGACGTGAATTCCTACGGCGCCTACGCGCGCCGCGTTGTTTCATCATCTGAAGCGGCTATTTTGAGCCACGACGCGGCTTAATTCCAAGTTTATAAGCGTTTTGACCCACGCATGTGTTGACTCGTTCGGGGGTCGGTCGTAATGCAGGAATTCTATTGGTGTTGGTGAGCCCCGCAAGGGGACTTCTGTCGGGGGTTTCGCCCCAGAGGACAACGCCCTTCATGCTCGTAAGAGCCTTTAAGAAGGAGATCAGCGTATGACTAAACGTACCGCTGCCAAGTACAAAATTGACCGCCGTATGGGCGAAAACATCTGGGGCCGTCCAAAGTCCCCGGTGAACCGTCGTGAATACGGCCCCGGCCAGCACGGTCAGCGTCGTAAGGGCAAATTGTCCGACTTCGGTATGCAGCTTCGCGCCAAGCAGAAGCTGAAGGGTTACTACGGCGACCTGACGGAAAAGCAATTCCGCAAGATCTTTACAGAAGCTGAACGTGTCAAAGGCGACACTGGTGAAAACCTCATTGGTTTGCTTGAGCGTCGTTTGGACGCTGTTGTGTACCGCGCTAAGTTCGTGGCGACTGTTTTCGCAGCACGCCAGTTCGTGAACCACGGCCACGTCACAGTGAACGGCAAGAAGGTTAACATCCCGTCTTACCGCGTCAAAGAAGGCGACGTCGTCGAAATCCGTGCAAAGTCCAAGCAGAATGTTGCTGTTCTTGATGCGGTTGCTTTGGCTGAACGTGATGTTCCTGACTACGTGGAAACAGATCACTCCAAGATGACAGCGACATTCGTGCGCACACCGGGTCTGGGCGATGTTCCATACCCCGTCATGATGGAACCGAACCTCGTGATCGAATACTACGCACAGAACTAATCGTTCTGACGTTTGAAATTTGGAAAAGCCGCGCCATTTGGTGCGGCTTTTTTGATTCAGGTGTCGGAGAAATACAACGGGAAGGCGTGTTCGTGTCCTCCGACGTTACGCCGCGATTCATCCAGCCGTTACTTGTTTAAAAAAACAAGAGTGGGTGAGAACATATGTCAGACGAAAACCAACAAGATGAGAAGTTCTCATTAGAGGAAACATTTGAGCGCGGTCTGTTTGCGTCCCGCTGGTTGATGGCGCCGATGTATCTGGGTCTTGTGTTCGCGCTTGCGATGCTGACGTTCATCTTCTGCCGCGAATTGTTGTATTACATGCCACAAGTTCTGACGATGTCGTCGGACAAATCAATTCTGGTGGTACTGACGCTCATCGATTTGACGCTGGCTGCGAACCTTTTGCTGATCGTGCTGTTTTCGGGATATGAAAACTTCGTGTCCAAGATGGATATCAGCGAAGAGCAAGACAAACCTGACTGGATGGGCACTGTCGACTTTTCCGGCCTGAAGATGAAACTGATCGCATCCATTGTTGCGATCTCTGCCATCCACCTTCTCAAACGGTTTATGGAAATCGGCGTTCCTGAGGCTGATGCGATTTATGGCAACAATGAATTGATGTGGTTTGTCATCATCCACATGTCCTTTGTGTTCTCGGGTATTATTCTTGCTGGGATGGATTGGATCTCTGCAAATGCAAAAATCCGCATGAAAGAAGCGATGAAGAAATAACCGCGTCTGGTCTAAGCGTCCTTGCCGCATTAGAAGGGCAGGGACGCTATTGGATCGGACAAGATGACCAAGATCAAACCACAACCCGGCATCATGGATATTGCGCTTTATGTTGGCGGCAAATCCCATGTGGATGGCGTTGAAAACGTCCTCAAGCTTTCCAGCAACGAAAACCCGTTTGGCCCGTCTGAGGCTGCCAAAGATGCTCTCGTGCGGGCGTCCCACGGGCTTCACCGCTACCCGTCCACGGATCACGCGACATTGCGCGCGGCCATCAGCGATGTGTGGGGCCTTGATCCCGACCGCATTATTTGCGGCAACGGGTCTGGTGAAATCCTGATGATGATCGCGCAGGCCTTTGCGGGTAAGGGCGATGAGGTATTGTTCACTGAACACGGCTTTGCCATGTACCCGATCTATGCCAATGCGAACGGCGCGAAACCCGTTGTGGTGGCCGAACGTGACCGCGTGATTGACGTTGATGCACTGCTCGCGGCCTGCACCAAGAAAACCAAAGTTTGTTATATCGCCAACCCTGCCAATCCGACGGGCACGATGATTGGGCAGGCGGATCTGGAACGGTTGGCCGATGGGCTGCCCGAGGGAGCCGTTCTGGTTCTTGACGGGGCATATGCCGAATATGTTGATGGATATGACGCGG
>JABBAI010000164.1 GCA_018608045.1 Octadecabacter sp.
CAATCGCGGCGGCTTTGACATCCTCATCAATGAACGGGACGTATTGTGCGAAGTTCTCTGCGAACATATTGACCAGTTTGGTGGCCTGCGCGTCGTAGGCGGCACCGCTTGTCCATGTATCACGCGGGTTCAGCAACGCATAATCCACGCCGTCACACGCCACAGGCACGTCAAAGCCAAAGTTCGCATCTTTGCGGAATGCGCCCTCAACCAAAGTACTGTTCAAGGCGGACGTCAGCAGCGCGCGGGTTGCTTTGATGGGCATCCGCGACCCTGTGCCATAGGCCCCGCCTGTCCAGCCTGTGTTCACCAACCAGCAGGTTGCGCCGTGGCTCGCAATTTTTGCGCGCAAAAGGTTGCCGTACACTTCAGGGCGGCGCGGCATGAACGGTGCGCCAAAGCATGTGGAAAACGTCGGCTGGGGTTCTGTCACACCGCGTTCAGTGCCCGCGACCTTGGCAGTGAAACCGCTAAGGAAGTGATACATCGCTTGCGCAGGTGTCAGACGTGCGATCGGAGGCAGCACACCAAACGCATCACACGTCAGCATGATGATGTTCTTGGGATGACCACCAAGTGCGGTTTCAGACGCGTTTGAGATGTAGTTGAGAGGATAGGCGCACCGCATGTTCGCGGTCAGGCTGTCATCTTCGAAATCCAGTTCAAGTGTTTCAGGATCAAACACCATGTTTTCGATAACGGTTCCGGGCATCTGAGTCGTGGCATAGATTTCCGGCTCGGCCTCTGGGTTCAGACCGATGGTCTTGGCGTAACACCCGCCCTCAAAGTTAAAGATACCGCGATCGGACCAACCGTGTTCATCGTCACCGATCAACGTGCGGTTCGGATCGGCGGACAGCGTGGTTTTGCCCGTGCCTGACAGGCCGAAGAAAATAGCGGAATCTACTGGGTTGCCATCGGCGTGGTTGGCCGAGCAATGCATCGGCATGATATCGTCCGCCGGAAGCAGGTAGTTCAAAAGCGTGAACACCGATTTCTTATTCTCGCCCGCGTATTCTGTGCCGCCGATCAAGATCATCTTGCGATCAAAATTCATGGCGATGACGGTTTCGCTGCGACATCCATGGCGCTCGGGGTCGGCGAAAAAGCTAGGGCAATTGATAACGGTCCAATCGGGAGAAAACGTTTCGACTTCGGACGCCTCGGGGCGGCGCATCAGGTGGCGGATGAACAAACCGTGCCACGCAAGTTCGGTTACGAAACGCACATCCAGACGGTGGGCAGGGTCAGATCCGCCGAACAAATCCTGTACGAAATAGTCTTTGCCACCCATGTGCGCGATCATGTCGTCATACAAGACGTCGAATTTCGCAGGCTCCATCGGGGCATTATTTTCCCACCAGATGGTGTCCTCGGTTGTGGCAGAACGAACGACATGTTTGTCTTTCGGCGAGCGACCGGTGAATTTGCCCGTGGTCACAAGGAACGCGCCACCCTTGCCTAACGACCCTTCTTTGCGGCCGACCGCTGCAGTGACCAGATCGGCCTCAGAGTAGTTATAATAGACGTGGCCTAGCCCGCTGATGCCCTGATCGGGCAGCTTCATGAAAGGGTTGGCGATGCCGTGGTCCATTGTCTTTCTCCTGAATTGAGGGGCGGCGCGCCCCTATACAAGAGACCTAACATGATGGTTTTGCACGTGAACAGTCGCCATTGCGCCCGTTAGCGCAACCAATTTGCAGTTAGCGCCACCACAGCGCTGCTTTGCCGACCTCAATCCAATAAGTGAGACATTTTAGTCATTGGTTACCCTTTTTGAGTGCAAAACAGGGGGGTGATTGTGCCGGTTTCCTAGATTTAGATTGATTCGCTTAGGCTAAGTGGCGCAAAACTATGAAAAAAGCAGGCAATAAAAACACGAGCAGTAGAGGGGCAGTAGTATGTCACGAATCGCACTTGTCGATGACGACCGGAATATTTTGACGTCCATTCAAATCACATTAAAAGCCGAAGGCTTTGATGTGGAAACCAATGCAGATGGCCAACAAGCACTGGATGCGTTCAACAAACGCATGCCGGAACTGGCTGTTCTGGATATTAAAATGCCCCGTATGGATGGCATGGATCTGTTGCAGCGACTGCGCCAGAAAACCACGATGCCAGTGATCTTCCTGACGTCCAAGGACGATGAGATCGACGAAGTCCTCGGTTTGCAGATGGGCGCGGATGACTACGTTAAGAAACCTTTCAGCCAACGCCTTCTGGTCGAACGTATCCGCGCATTGCTGCGCCGTCAGGATGCGATCTCTGGCGAAGTGATGGAAGAAACCGAAGAAACCAAAATCATGATCCGTGGTGAATTGACGATGGATCCCCTGCGCCACGCTGTGAAGTGGAAGGGCAACGATGTGTCCTTGACCGTCACTGAATTCTTGTTGTTGCAGGCTTTGGCCCAACGCCCTGGTTTTGTGAAATCCCGCGATCAACTGATGGACGCCGCATATGACGATCAGGTTTACGTGGATGATCGCACCATCGACAGCCACATCAAACGCCTGCGTAAAAAGATGCGCACAGCGGATGATGAATTTTCAGCGATCGAAACGCTGTACGGTATCGGTTACCGCTACAACGAAGATTAAAGAGGCCGCACCATGACGGTTGCCCCAAAGATTGACGCCAAGATCGATGTGCGTGATCTGAAATCTGTGCGCGATGCAGCACAGGCTTCGGGTGGCGTCGTTCTTGGCGACGATTTTGTGGCGCCGCGTGTCGATGATTTTATGACGCAGCGCAGCAAGCGGCGTGGTATTTTTCATCTTCGTAAATCCCCTCTCGCCCGCAAGATCATCACGTTTAATCTGTTTGGATTGATCGTGCTGGTTGCGGGCGTGCTCTACCTTAATCCCGCGCGCGACAACCTTGCCTATCAACGCGGCAGCGCGCTGGTGAACGAAGTTGAGTTGATCGCGGGCGTGTTTGAAGCGCAATTGCCCGTCAATGCCCCCGTCAATCTGATGAGCGGCGATGGCATGGATGCGCAGGTGACGCTCGAAAACCTTGATTTGCGCGGTGGTGTTGATGTGTATCTTCTGGATACAAGCGGTACTGTTGTTCAAAAGTATTCGGACCCCACGCCGCAGGACACCCCCGTACCGGGGCTTGAATTGCAAGATCGCGGGGCATTTCTGACCAACGCCCTAAGCGCGTTTTTACAAAAGTTGGGCGCGTTGTTCGGCAGTGAACAAGCTGAAATCACCACCCCAGATATTTCTGCTGAATTGCAAGACGCTGTCCCCAAAACGCTAGAAACAGGCACTTGGATCGGCACCCAATTGGACGCGCAGGGGCGGTCATTCTTTACCGCGCTCACACCCGTTGTTCAGCAAGGCGGCACACCAGTTGGTGTCATCGCGCTCGTATCCGCACCGGGTGAACTGGATGCCTTGGTCACACGGGATCGCGAACAGCTGTTGCAGATGTTCTTGATCGGGATGATCGTGTCCGTGGTGATGAGCCTCGCGCTGGCATCCACAATCGCCCATCCGCTGTCTGACCTTGCGAAGGCGGCTGAACTTGGTCGCGATCGTAATGCGCGCAAGATGTCGCCGCACAGCATTCGCATCCCTGATCTGACGGGACGCCCTGACGAAATCGGCCGCCTGTCTGGTGCCTTGCGCGGCATGGTATTAGCCCTGTTTGAACGCATTGAAGGCAACGAACAATTTGCAGCCGATGTTGCGCATGAAATCAAAAACCCGCTGGCATCTTTGCGATCCGCCGTTGGCACATTGCGCAAAGTTACACGTCAGGATCACCGCGATAAAATGCTGGATGTGATTGAACACGACGTTCAGCGCATGGACCGTTTGGTCAGCGATATCGCCAGCGCGTCGCGCCTCGATTCCGAATTGGTGAAGGAGGAAGAAGAATCTTTCAACCTTATCAAAACGCTCACACACCTTACGGAATTTTTGGGCAACGAAGCCAAACAAAAAGGTGTCGACTTTATCTCGGACCTGCCGAAAGAGCCTATCATTGTTATGGGTCTTGAGGGGCGATTGGCACAGGTATTTGTTAATCTTATCTCCAACGCGACGTCGTTTTGCGAAGACGGTGATGCGATCCGCGTTTGGGTGCGCAAACGTGACAACCGCGTTCTGGTCGTCGTCGAAGACACTGGCCCCGGCATTCCGGATGGCGCCTTGCAAAAGGTGTTCCAGCGCTTTTATTCCGAACGTCCAGAAACCCAGTTTGGCGATAATTCCGGCCTTGGCCTCGCGATTTCCAAACAGATTGTTGAGGCCCATGGCGGCGTCATCTGGGCCGAAAATATCCGCCCGACAGACGCTGATATCGGGTCCGATCCGCTTGGCGCGCGCTTTGTCGTGGGTCTGCCGGTTTAAATGCTTTCGGTCGCGCCCACATATGAGTCGGACGGGCGCCTTCAGCTTCATGCAAGCACGGTTGTTATCAACGGGAAAGCTGTCGCGTTTGTGGGCCGGTCAGGGTCTGGAAAGTCCAGTCATGCGCTGATGTGTATGGCGCGTGGTGCACAGCTGTTGGCCGATGACATCACGTGGTTGGAACGCGCGAACTGCAGCCTGATTGCGCTCTGCCCTGCGACCATCGCAGGCCAGATCGAAGCGCGCGGCATCGGAATTTTGAACGCCCCCGCACATGACCCTGTGCCATTGGCTTTGATCGTTGACCTTGGCATCGTTGAAACCGTGCGTCTGCCGGAACCCCGCTTAATCACGCTTTTGGGCCATGACATCGCGGTTGTTCACAGAACCGATAGCTCGTCTTTTGTAGATGCGATTGTGCAATATATGATGCACGGTAAGGCGGATTGACGTTAGGGTCAGGAATGCAGCAAAAAACACCGCTTCCCCAAAAGCTGATTTTTGTAACTGGCCCATCGGGGGCGGGGCGGTCTACGGCGATCAATGTTCTCGAAGACCTCGGGTTTGAAACGATTGATAATGTGCCGCTCTCACTGATCACGCGCCTAACGGGGGGCGATATGATACGCCCGATCGCGATCGGTCTTGATGTGCGAAATCGGGATTTTTCAACGGCGGGCATGACGGACTTGTTGGCGGACCTGCGGCTTCGCGGCGACGTCGATGTGCAAATGTTGTTCCTTGAAGCAGACGAGGACACTTTGGTTCGACGCTATTCCGAAACACGCCGTCGTCACCCTCTCGCACCAGATGAACCTGCCATCCAGGGTATCCGCCGCGAAGCTAACCTTTTGAAACCCGTGCGCACGCAAGCTGAATTTCTTCTCGATACGTCAGACTTGTCGCCGCACGACCTAAAGGCCCGATTGACCGATTGGTTCGGGGACCAGGGCAGCGCGCTGTTTGGCATCACGCTTCAGTCGTTTTCCTATAAGCGCGGATTGCCCAAGGGGATCGACATGACGTTTGACTGTCGGTTTTTGAAGAACCCTTATTGGGATCCGACATTGCGCATGTTCACAGGTCTAGACCCGCAAGTGAGCACCTATATCGAAACTGATGCGAGGCTGGCTGAGTTCAGAGCAAAGGTCACAGACCTGTTGGTCATGTTGCTGCCGGCCTTTCGGGAGGAAGGAAAATCCCATTTGAGCATCGGGTTTGGGTGTACCGGAGGGCAACACAGGTCAGTGTACGTGGCGGAACAAGTGGCAATGGCCCTTGCACAGCAGGGGTGGCAGGTGTCTAAGCGACACCGAGAATTGGATCGGCAAGTCGCGAACGCGCCGCCGCCAAAACAGACGTAGGATTGCGCATTTGATAGGGGTTGTGATTGTGGCACATGGCGGGCTGGCGGCAGAGTATCTGTCGGCAGTTGAGCATGTTGTTGGCAAACAAACCGGAATTTTGTCGATCACGATCGCGCCCGATGATGATCGTGCGATCAAACAAACCGAAATTTGTGATGCTGCGGATTCAGTCGACAACGGGAACGGTGTTGTCATCGTCACCGACATGTTTGGCGGGTCGCCATCTAATCTGTCGCTGCGCGCCTGTAGCCCGGAAAATCGCCGGATCTTGTACGGAGCAAACTTGCCAATGTTGGTTAAGTTGGCGAAATCGCGCCACAAAGCGGTGCCTGATGCCGTTAAAGCCGCACTGGATGCTGGCCGAAAATACATCGACAGCCATTCGGTTGATCTTGATACGGAGGATTGATCTATGGCCCAAAGCACTCTCGACATTGTAAATATCAAGGGGTTGCACGCACGTGCATCTGCCAAATTCGTGGAAGTCGTCGAAAAGTTTGACGGATCTGCGCAAGTGTCCAAAGACGGTCTGTCCGCAGACGGTGACAGTATCATGGGCCTTTTGATGTTGGCAGCTTCCAAGGGAACCTCTATTGAGGTTGAAACCAAAGGCCCGCAGGCTGATGCGCTCATGGAGGCGTTGACTGCACTTGTGGCAGATAAATTTGGCGAAGGGGATTAATCCGTCCCGTCCCATTCTAGGAATTCGCGTTTGACCGATCAGCCCAAAAGTTCGCAGACCGGCACCGAGGAGCACCGTGCGTATGATCGCCGGAGCCTGACCTATTCGGAAACCTTTGATAGCAACACGAAGCGCTGGTTTATCATGGCGATGGAATGGGTGACTGGTAAGATTAAAGTCATTCGTCGCGTGCGTCGTTTTGAAAAAATGGGAACCCCGACAGGTCAAGCGTTCTGGCCTGCCACGATGAAGGCGATGGGGATTGAAATCCGCACCCCGCAAGAACAATTGGACCGTATTCCCGAAACTGGCCCCGTGGTGTTTGTGGCAAACCACCCGCACGGTTTGGTGGATGGCATGATCCTCGCGGATCTGATTGGCCGCCGCCGCAATGATTACCGCATTCTGACACGGTCTTTGCTGACGGGCATTGATGAATCCGCATCCAATTACATGATCCCTGTGCCGTTTTTGCATGAGGCGGACGCACAGAAGAAGATGATTGAAATGCGCACCAAAGCGATGGAGCACCTGAGCAATGGGGGTCTTATTGCGCTGTTTCCATCAGGTGTTGTTGCGTCGGCTGAAACAGCGTTCGGCCCTGCAATCGAACAGGAATGGAACGTCTTTACCGCGAAAATGATCAAACGCTCCGGTGCGACGGTTGTGCCGTGCTATTTTCCGGGCAGCAATTCGCGGATCTATCAAATCGCAAATCAGATCAGTGCAACGCTGCGTCAGGGCCTTTTGATCCACGAAGTCGCATACGCGTTCGATAAGCCCCAAAAGCCTGTGATTGGTCATCCGATCACACCGGATGAGGCGGCGGAACATAGCAGTGATCCACGTAAATTCATGGCATGGCTGCGCGACCGCACCTTGGCGCTGAAGGAATAACGCCTAGCGCGTTGGGACCGGCGTCTCACCCCCATAGTCATAGAAACCACGGTTCGTTTTGCGGCCCAGCCATCCAGCTTCGACGTATTTCGTCAACAGCGGGCAGGGGCGGTATTTGGTGTCTGACAATCCATCGTGCAGCACCTGCATAATCGCAAGGCACGTGTCCAAGCCGATGAAATCTGCCAATTCCAGCGGCCCCATAGGATGGTTCGCGCCCAGTTTCAGCGACACATCGATGGATTCCACGTTTCCGACACCTTCATACAGCGCATAAATCGCCTCGTTGATCATTGGCATCAGGATGCGGTTTACGATGAAGGCCGGGAAATCTTCGGCGGTGGCGGATGTTTTTCCAAGCCGGTCAACAACCCCTTTGCAGGCGTCAAATGTGGGCGCATCTGTGGCAATGCCGCGGATCAATTCGACCAATTGCATGATCGGAACGGGGTTCATGAAGTGAAACCCCATAAATTTTTCCGGACGGTCCGTGCGCGCCGCAAGCCGCGTGATTGAAATAGAAGAGGTGTTGGACGTCAGGATCGTGTCCGGCGTCAGATGCGGCAGCAAGTCTTCGAAGATAGCCTGTTTGACGGTTTCACGTTCTGTCGCGGCCTCAATCACAAGATCGGTTGGTCCCAGATCGGTGAGGGTCAGAGTGGTGCCGATACGGCGCAGACCTTCGGCCTTTTCATCCTCTGAAATCAGCCCCTTAGAGACCTGACGATCCATGTTCTTGCCGACACTGGCCAAAGCGGCTGCCAACGCGTCTTCCGAGATATCGGTCATCAAAACCTCATACCCTGCCAAGGCGCAAACGTGGGCGATCCCGTTGCCCATTTGCCCTGCGCCCACCACGCCGATCCGTTCAATGCCCATGTGTTCCGTCCTATCTGATTGGCGCCACCATAGGCCTGCCAAGGGGTAGTCTCAAGCGGTGGGGTTTAGTCAAATTGGCGCGTTAAGGGATTGGCAATGGAATCGGCAGAATATTGTCCGTGGTGAGTGTAAATTTAGCTAAGGTGGGAACAATGAAAACAGATATGAGACCAAGGGGCGTTTTGCGCCTGACGCCGTGTACCTACGGCCTATCCAAAATTCCGTTTCGCGGGCCGATGCGCCCAACTGACGGGCGGTTTATAGCCTTTTCAGGGGGGTCCGAAACATTCGCGAAATATGTCGCACGGCCTTTCCCTGACCTGATTGAAACAGCACTGGGTGAAGTTTGCGTTAACCTTGGTTGCCAATCGGCGGGGCCGGACGTTTTCTTACAAGATACGGCGGTTCAATCCCTATGCCACGACGCAGCGGCGACGGTGGTGCAGGTCCTTGGTGCCGTGAATCAGACCAATCCGTTTTATAAGGTCCATCCACGCCGCAATGATCGCTTTATCGCGCCCACGGATAAGTTGGCGGCACTTTATCCTGAAATCGACTTTGCCGAGATATCATTCACAGGGCACCTGATCTCGCGATTGCGTGCGGTTGATGAGGTCAGGTTTGGCCAAGTCCAAAGCCAGCTTGAAGCAACGTGGGTGCAGCGGATGAAGGCATTGGTCGGGCCAGTGAAAGGGCCTGTGTTTTTGCTCTGGTTGGCACCGCATTCGCCGCGGGCGGTCGCGGATGACAACGCGCCTGCATTGGTGACGCGCGACATGCTATAGGCTCTGCGCCCTTACGAGGCCGACATCATTGAGGTGTGCGTACCATCAGGTAAGACGGAGGGCATGTGTTTCGCCCCGCTTGAGGCGCTCACTGCGGGTGACGCGTTCGGGTCGAATGCCCATGTTGCCTGCGCAAAAGCACTGCGCGCGCCCCTAAGACACGCGTTGGATTAGAACGCAAAAGGCCCGCCGAATAGGGCGGGCCTTTCACACATTTCATAAATCAACTTAACCGAGCTTTTCGACAAGCTCAGGTACGGCGTCGAACAAGTCAGCGACAAGGCCGAAGTCAGCAACCTGAAAGATTGGCGCTTCTTCGTCTTTGTTGATCGCAACGATGACCTTGGAATCCTTCATGCCAGCAAGGTGCTGGATCGCGCCGGAAATACCGATTGCAACGTATAGATCAGGGGCCACAACTTTACCCGTTTGGCCAACCTGCCAATCGTTCGGGGCGTACCCTGAATCAACCGCAGCACGGGATGCGCCAACAGCGGCACCCAGTTTGTCAGCCAATCCTTCGATCAGTTTGAAGTCTTCTTCAGACCCGACACCACGACCACCCGACACAACGATGCCAGCAGATGTGAGTTCTGGGCGATCAGACGTCGCAACCTTGTCTTCAACCCACTCGGACAGACCCGGGTTTGCTACAGCTGCGATTTCCTCAACGGAGGCAGAACCGCCCATTTCAGCCGCATCGAATGTTGCTGTCCGGATTGTCATAACCTTAGTCGCATCAGCGGACTTCACGGTCTGCAATGCGTTGCCCGCATAGATCGGACGCACAAAGCTGTCCGCGTCAACGACTTCGATCACCTCAGACACGATCATCACGTCGAGCGATGCTGCCACGCGGGGCAAAATGTTCTTGGACGCAGCGGTGGATGGTGCACAGATGTGGGAATAATCCCCCGCCAGCGACAAAATCAGATCAGCCATTGGTTCGGCCAGATCGTGACCGTACGCATCGTCAGACGCGCACAGAACCTTGGACACACCAGCAAGCTTCGCAGCTTCAGCGGCGGCACCGGAACAACCGGACCCTGCACACAACACAGTCACGTCACCCATTTGGGTCGCGGCTGTCAGGGCCTTTGCAGTGGCGTCCACGGACAGCTCACCATTCACGACTTCAGCGATTAAAAGAACAGCCATTATACAGTCCCCGCTTCTTTAAGTTTCTCGACCAGTTCATCAACAGAACCGACAATGATACCGGCGGCGCGTGTTTCAGGCTCCGCGGTGGTGACGACGGCAAGGCGCGGTGTCACGTCAACGCCGTAGTCGGCTGGTGTCTTTTCATCCATCGGCTTTTTCTTGGCCTTCATGATGTTGGGAAGCGACGCATAACGTGGCTCGTTCAAGCGAAGGTCCACAGTCACGATGGCTGGCATCTTGATTTTGATCGTTTGCAGGCCGCCGTCGACTTCGCGTGTGATTGTCGCGCTGTCACCGTCCACGTCCAGTTCGGATGCAAATGTGCCCTGCGCCCAACCTGTCAGCGCGGCGAGCATCTGGCCCGTCGCGTTCATGTCGTTGTCGATGGCTTGCTTGCCGGCCAAAACCAGACCGGGCTGTTCTTCGTCGATGATGCCCTTAAGGATCTTCGCAACAGCTAGTGGTTCGATGTCGTTGTGCACATCATTGGTCGCAATCACGAGGATCGCGCGGTCCGCACCCATCGCCAGCGCCGTGCGCAGCGTTTCTTGGGATTGCTTCACACCGATAGAAACGGCGATAACTTCGTCCGCCTTGCCTGCTTCTTTCAGGCGGATCGCTTCTTCGACAGCGATCTCATCGAACGGGTTCATGGACATTTTAACATTGGCGAGATCAACACCGCTGCCGTCCGCTTTCACACGAACTTTCACGTTATAATCAATCACGCGTTTGACGGGTACGAGGACCTTCATCAGCGGTTTCTCCCTAGAGGTTCAAATTCTTGTTCCGAATACCGCAGCGGGCTGTCGAAAAACAGGTCAGAATCGACGCAGGGATTGGTCCTGACGTCGCGTTTGTGAAAAAACGCCTAAAAATTTCACCAAGTCAAGGAGGATCGCGTATCGAGAGGGATTGATTTCGATCTTCTTAACGGGGAGCGGCCAGTCCTTAGCGGTTCGCGCCAGGGACCCAAAGCACGTCATCTTTGCCGTCGTTGTTGGCAATGCGGGACGCGTTGAAGAACCAATCGGACAGACGGTTCAGGTATTTAACTCCTGATTGGTTGACCGATTCAACGCTCGCCAATTCAACCGACAGACGTTCGGCGCGGCGCGATACTGTGCGGCACAAATGTAGATGTGCGGCCAAGGCGGACCCACCGGGCAGGATGAAACTGCGCAGGGGCGACAGCACGTCGTTCATCGCATCAATTTCGTTTTCCAAACGCGTCACCTGTGCGTCTGTCATGCGCAGCGGTGCGTATTCGGCATCCGCGTCTTTTTCCATATCGGGGCGGCACAGGTCCGCGCCCAGATCAAACAGATCGTTTTGGATCATCGCAAGCTGGTCTGCCATCGCGCCGGTTGCGTGCAGACGGGCAAGGCCTACGGTGGCGTTCGTTTCATCAACCGTGCCATAGGCATTCACCCGCAAGGAATGTTTCGCCACCCGGCTGCCGTTGCCAAGCGCGGTTTCACCGCCGTCACCTGTTTTCGTGTAAATCTTGTTGAGAACGACCATCAGTTTGCTCCTTGGCTGCGGAAGTAGGCAAAACCTACGATCAAGACGACTGCAACAAATTGCGCCAGAATGCGCAGTTGCATGATTTTGTTGGATTTCTTTCCGTCGCCGCCAGCTTGGAATGTGCCCAAGCCCCACGCAAGGATGCCCAGCACGACAAGGCATGCAACAAGAATGACATAGAAAAACGGATCGTCAGCCATGGAGTAGGTCCTTCATATTGTTGAGGCACAGGTAGCAGGTGTTGCCAAAAAGGAAAGTTCAGGCGCGCCTTAAAACACGATCAAGCGCATGCGAAGTCAATATTCGGCGCAAAAACCCCATCAGGTAGGTCGGGGTTGTGACGTAATACCGCGGCTTGGGATTGGGATGTGTGCAGGCTTTTAACAATTTGGCCGTTACAGCGGACGCAGGAAGCTCAAACGCATCGGGCCCAGTGTCTTCGTAAAGCCGCTTGCGCAGGCCACGTTCATATTGATCACGGCGGGGAGAGTTTTCCCAATCGATCCATTTCTCAAAATGCGGAATGGATTTTTCGCGGATTTTAGATGTCACAGGGCCGGTGTTCATCGTCACGATCTTGATGTTGGTGTCGGCCATTTCGATCCGCAAGGTGTCTGTCAGCCCCTCAAGCGCGAATTTTGTAGCATTGTAGGCGGGCCGCCAGCGTATCGCGACAAGGCCAAGCACAGATGAATGCTGCACGATCCGCCCGTGCCCTTGTGCGCGCATCACGGGGATCACCCGTGTGGTCAAATCATGAACGCCAAAGACATTGGTTTCAAAATTGGCGCGCAGGGCCTCGCGGGGTAAATCCTCGGCGGCACCAGGGGTTCCGAAACCACCATTGTTAAACAAGGCATTTAATGTGCCGCCCGTAGCCGCCAACACCTCCGCAAGGCCGGATTCCAAGGTCGCCGTGTCGTTGTAATCAAGCAGAGGGGATTCAAACCCCTCACCGATCATGCGGTCGCAATCAGCTTGCTTTCTACAGGATGCAAAAACACGCCACCCCGCGTCCCGCATACCATGTGCTGCGTCATAGCCGATTCCAGAAGAACAGCCGGTGATAAGAATTGATTTTTTCATACCCGTTTGATGCCCCGCAAACGCGGGCGTATCAATCAGGTTTCTGGGTCCGTCAGTAAACGTTTGGCCATCCAGCCTTCAATGCCACGCTCAGTGCTCACGTTTGCCCAACCGTCAGCATCCACGCTCAGAACTTCGAGCTTGGTGCCACCTTCTAGCGTTGTGATGACATCATAATCTGTGCTTGGACCCATGCGCATATTAACGCGAGAGCCCGCGACAGCGCGAATATCGAGTTTTGGTTCAACAACAGGTGCCGCGATTTCGACGACTTCGGGCGCGGCTTCCATGGTATCGAGAGCGACTGCTGCGGCAACGGCCTGCGTAATTTCAGCGTCAGACATTTCGGGCTGCGGCGTGACGTTGGATGATGAAACCGACAAAAGCGTCGTTGTCTCTGCGCGGGTCACAATTTCAGGTTCGGCACTTGTGGCGGCTGCCAGCACGCGTTGCTCTGGCTCAAAGTCCGTGCCACCCGACATTTCGTAGTAGCCCCAACCCATAAAGGCAAAGGTCAGCCATACATAGCTTTTCATGGTGAGAACCCCCCAGAGATTCTATTTACTAATCAAAAATCAATGTCACAAACACGTGTAGGGGCCGTCACGGGATTTATTAACTTTCTTACGGGGAAAAATTACGCGCCTGCATCTGATTTCCCCTGTTGTCGTGCAAAAGCCGCGCCGTTACACACGATCTATGACTGATGATGCGCTAGACCCCAAGATGAACCCGTCCGAACCGCTGCGCCGTGCGCTGGGCGATCGGTATCTGACCTACGCATTGTCGACAATTATGCACCGCGCGCTGCCCGATGCGCGGGACGGGCTGAAACCTGTTCACCGTCGAATCCTGTATGCGATGCGCGAACTCAAGCTCGCCAGTAAGGGCGGGTTCCGTAAGTCCGCCAAGATTTCGGGCGACGTAATGGGCAACTATCACCCGCATGGTGACGCCGCGATTTACGATGCGATGGCGCGTCTCGCGCAGGATTTCAACGTGCGTTACCCGCTGGTGGATGGCCAAGGTAACTTCGGCAACATTGACGGCGATAACCCTGCGGCGGCGCGATACACAGAAGCGCGCATGACGGCCGCGGCTGAGGCTTTGTTGGAAGGTCTCAACGAGAACGCGGTTGATTACCGTGAAAATTATGATGGCACGCTGGAAGAACCTGTGGTTCTACCCGCCGCGTTTCCGAACCTTTTGGCGAACGGATCAAGTGGCATTGCCGTGGGCATGGCGACGAACATCCCGCCCCACAACCTCGAAGAACTGATTGGCGCGTGTTTGCACCTGATCAAGGCGCCAAACGCGCGTGATGAAACCCTGCTTGAATATATTCCCGGCCCCGATTTCCCGACAGGTGGCGTGATCGTTGAACCGGCGGAAAACATCGCCGAAGCCTACCGCACCGGCAAAGGCGGGTTCCGTCTGCGGTGTCGCTACGAGGTTGAGGATCTGGGCCGTGGCCAATGGCAGGTCATCATCACTGAAATTCCCTATCAGGTTCAGAAGTCACGGCTGATCGAAAAATTGGCCGAAATTATCCAGACCAAAAAGGTGCCGATCCTTGCCGACGTGCGCGACGAGAGCGCCGAAGACATCCGCATCGTGCTGGAACCGAAATCAAAGAACGTCGATGTCGAAGTGTTGATGGGGATGCTGTACCGCAACTCCGATCTGGAAACGCGGTTCAGCTTGAACATGAACGTGTTGATCGACGGTCTGACGCCGAAGGTGTGTTCCCTTAAAGAAGTTCTGCGCGCGTTCCTCGATCACCGCCGCGATGTGTTGATCCGCCGAAGCACGCACCGCATGGAAAAGATCGATCACCGTCTTGAGGTGCTTGAGGGCTTTATCATCGCGTTCCTGAACCTTGATCGCGTGATCGACATCATCCGCTATGACGACGCACCCAAGGCAGCGTTGATGGCTGAGGATTGGGGTAAACCCCACAGCCGCGCCATGGACGAGGCGGATTATGTATCCCCCGTCGCGGGCGGCGAAATGGGCCTCACCGAAGTGCAAGCCGAAGCGATCCTGAATATGCGCCTGCGGTCCTTGCGCCGCCTTGAAGAAATCGAACTGGTCAAAGAACGCGACGCGCTGATGCTGGAACGTGCTGGGCTTGAAGACTTGCTCGAAAGCGACGATCTGCAATGGCAGACAATCGCGGACCAACTGCGCGAAACCCGTAAAACATTTGGCAAAAATTACGAAAATGGCGCGCGCCGGACGACATTCGCCGAGGCTGGCGTTATTGAGGACGTCCCGCTTGAAGCGATGATCGACAAAGAACCTGTCACAGTTGTCTGTTCCAAAATGGGCTGGATTCGCGCAATGACGGGTCACATTGATCTGGCCCGCGAATTGAAATTTAAAGACGGGGATGAAGGACGCTTTGTGTTCCACGCCCAGACCACGGATCGGCTTTTGGCGTTTGGCAGCAACGGGCGGTTCTATACCATTGGTGCGTCGACCCTTCCGGGCGGACGCGGCATGGGCGAACCCTTGCGCTTGATGGTAGATTTGCCGAACGAGGCCGAAATCGTCGCGCTGTTCATTTATAAGCCGGGCAATAAACTGCTGGTGGCGTCATCAGCAGGAGACGGTTTTGTCGTCCCCGAAGACGACGTGATTGCGCAGACCCGTGCAGGAAAACAGGTTCTCAACGTGAAAGGTGATGTGCGCGCCAAAGTATGCGGTGACGTTAGCGGCGATCACATCGCTTGCGTTGGCGAAAACCGCAAGGTTTTGTTGTTCCCGCTGGACGAACTGCCTGAAATGGGCCGCGGCAAAGGTGTGCGTTTGCAAAAATATAAGGACGGCGGTTTGTCTGATGCGACGACGTTTACGTTGGCTGACGGCCTGTCGTGGCTCGATCCCGCAGGGCGCACGCGCACCGAAACCGACCTTGGCGAATGGACAGCCAAACGTGCTGGCGCAGGCCGCATGGCCCCACGTGGATTTCCGCGCGACAACACATTCACCTGACCCCGACACGCAGACCTGATTGCGGGGCTGACCCCTTTGGGCTAGGCATGACATGTTAACAGGGGGCGGACATGCGTAATTTTTTGGCTTTGATGGGTTTGATTGGTCTGACCGCATGTGGCGGCTTTCGCGATGATTTGGCCCAAGCGCCTGATCCTCTTGGGACGTTCCGCCTTGGCCACAATGTCGTCTACGTCAGTGAACCTGTTCAGGGGCCGTTTTCGCGCACTGTCACGGATGATGAATGGCAGGCTGCCGTTGTCACCGCTGTCGAAGACCGCCTTGGCGAAGCGCGTTATTTTGGTGATAAATATTTCCATGTGGGTGTCGCAGTTGAGGGCTATGTCCTCGCGTATCCGGGGGTGCCGCTTGTGTATTCCCCGAAGTCTATCCTGATCTTCTCAGTGAATTTCTTTGAAGACGCGACGCAAAGAAAACTGAACGACGAAGCGATCCAACTGACCGTGTTTGAACCGTGCTGCACCATCCCGCTGATTGGTACAGGGTTTACACGATCCGCCGAAGAACAAATGGAGGGTCTGTCTTTTACGGCGGCCCGCGCCATTGAACGTACCATGCGCCAGAACGCCGATTGGTTTGGTGGCACGCCCGAAATCCTCGAGGCGGATGACACGATCTTGGAAGGCAATGTTCTGATCGACAATCCAGAACTCGTTGCTCCAGATCAAACGCCGCCCGAAGACATTGTCGCCCTCCAAGACCTGACAGTGGCCGATCCGGTTGTTGGACCACCAAGCGACAACTGATCCAACACAACGCTTGATCTTTGCTTCGATCCGCAATACATCGCCCGCGATCTTGGACAGGGCACGCGATTGCCCCCGAATGATAAGGCGCCTGACACATGGCTAAGGAAAAGTTTGAACGTAATAAACCGCACGTAAACATCGGCACGATTGGTCACGTTGACCATGGTAAGACGACGTTGACGGCAGCGATCACGAAGTACTTCGGTGACTTCCAGGCGTATGACCAGATTGACGGCGCGCCGGAAGAAAAAGCACGTGGTATCACGATCTCCACTGCGCACGTTGAGTACGAGACAGAGACCCGTCACTACGCGCACGTCGACTGCCCAGGTCACGCGGACTACGTCAAGAACATGATCACTGGTGCGGCCCAAATGGACGGCGCGATCTTGGTTGTGAACGCAGCAGACGGCCCAATGCCACAGACGCGCGAGCACATCTTGCTTGGCCGTCAGGTTGGCATCCCGTACATGGTTGTTTACATGAACAAAGTTGATCAGGTCGACGACGATGAGTTGCTCGAACTGGTTGAAATGGAAATCCGCGAGTTGCTCTCTTCTTATGAGTACCCTGGCGACGATATCCCTGTGATCCCGGGTTCCGCTTTGGCGGCGCTTGAAGATCGTGACGATGCAATCGGCAAAGATTCCATCACCAAGCTGATGACAGCTGTTGACGAGTACATCCCAACGCCAGCACGTGCGGTAGACCAGCCGTTCTTGATGC
>JABBAI010000168.1:0-8679 GCA_018608045.1 Octadecabacter sp.
GCGCGGCGCGGCTGGGCGGCTTTCACTCGTTTGAGGGACATCGGAGTTGTATCCCCACAGCGCGCCACAAGCTGCCAGTCCAGCTGTGCATAAGGCGACAACCCGTAGGCAAGACGACCGGACAATGCTTGGGACTGGGTCGCGACGCCAACCCCCGCAGCAGAGCTGTCACCCACAATCAACAGACACAAATCCGGCCCCTGCCCGATCACCCCCATCCGCGCGCTTTTGGGTTCTTGCAAGCGCGGGGTGCGGAATTTGATGAAGGGGCCTTGCGTCACCAGCACCGGATAGAACGCCAGCCTGTGCAGTGCGGCCACTGGCGCGCTCGGCGGGTCAGGGTGGACAAGGGATGGGGCTGTCTGGTCGGACATGGGCACACTGGTTTACAAGAGATAAGACATACCTAAACGTCTCGCACCACCTGACAAGCGCCCAGCGCAACGACGTTACGTCCCCGTAGAAACGAAGTTTCGGCGCGCCGGAGGCCGCGATTATTACAATCGCGGCCTCCGGCGCGTTCAAATCACATTTCGATCAATCCCATTGCGCGCATCGCGCGGTTTAGGTGCCCAAACAGTACCGCATCACGGCCTTTTGTGCGTGCAGACGGTTTTCAGCCTCGTCCCAGATTACGGAATTGGGGCCGTCCATAACTTCGGATGTGGCTTCGTCGTCGCGGTGCGCAGGTAGGCAATGCATGAACAGCGCATCGGGTTTCGCTTTGTCCATGAGGTCTTTGTTCACCTGATAGCCGCGCAACTGGTTGTGGCGGCGTTCGCGGGCGGATTGCGGGTCGTGCATGGACACCCACGTGTCTGTGACCACAAGATCCGCACCCTGCACGGCTTCGTCTGGATTGCGCACGGTGGTGTAAAGACCGTCCAATGCCGCTTCGGGTTGCAGGGTTTCGGGGCCGGTGAACACCAGGTCAAAGTCGAACTGTTTGGCCGCATGTGCGAAGGACGCGAAGACGTTGTTGCCATCCCCTGACCACACGACCTTTTTGCCTTTGATCGGGCCGTTGTGTTCTTCAAACGTGAGGATATCAGCCATGATCTGGCAAGGGTGCGTGCGGTCGGTCAGCCCGTTGATCACCGGAACAGAGGCATATTCGGCCATTTCCAACAGGGTCTGTTCTTCGAACGTGCGGATCATGATGAGGTCGACATAACGCGACAGCACGCGCGCGGTGTCTGCAATCGTTTCGCCATGGCCCAGCTGCATGTCTTTGCCAGACAGAACCATGGTTTCGCCACCCATCTGGCGCACGCCCACATCAAAACTGATGCGCGTGCGGGTGGACGGTTTTTCAAATATCAGCGCAACCATCTGGTTGGCCAGCGGTTGATCCGCATCTTTGGTGCCTTTGGGTAGGCCCGCACGCGCGGATTTCATAGCTGCTGCATTGTCGATGATGCCACGAAGATCGCCGGGGGACGTTGTGTGAATATCGAGGAAATGTGTCATATAAATATCGCTTATTTCAAAGGATGGATCAGGACGCGAGTGCAGTTGCGGCGGCGTCCAGTCGGGCAATGGCCTGCGCAATTTCATCGTCGGTAATGTTGAGGGGCGGCAAAAGCCGGATGACGTTGTCGGCGGCGGGGATCGTAATCACCTCTTGCGCGTAGCCCGCATTCACCACATCCAAATTCACCGCTTTGCATTTCAGTCCAAGCATCAAGCCCGATCCGCGCACGGCTTCGAACACGTCGGGGTGCGATCCGACGAGCCCTTCGAGCTTTTGGCGCAACATGCCGGCTTTGCGTTTCACTTCTGACAAAAACGAAGGCTCGGCCACGATATCCATGACCGCACATCCAACCGCACAGGCCAGTGGATTGCCGCCATAGGTCGACCCGTGCGTGCCTGCGGTCATACCGGACGCCGCGTTTTCTGTGGCCAGCACCGCGCCCAGTGGAAAACCACCGCCGATGCCTTTGGCGACCATCATGATGTCGGGGGTGATACCGGACCATTCATGGGCAAACATTTTGCCCGTGCGGCCAACGCCGCATTGCACTTCGTCCAAGATCATCAGGATGCCATGTTCATCACACAGATCGCGCAGCCCCTTGAGGCAGGCGTCCGGCAATGGGCGAATGCCACCTTCGCCTTGCACAGGTTCCACCATGATTGCGCCAACGGTTGGGGATTTCGCAGCCTGCGTCAGGGCGTCGTGATCGCCGAACGGCAAGTGTACAAAACCGGGAAGAAGCGGACCGAAGCCATGAGTCATCTTTTCTGAACCAGCGGCGGCGATCCCCGCACTTGAACGACCATGAAACGATCCCTCGAACGTGATGATGTCCGTGCGCTCGGGCGCGCCTTTGTCGAAGTGGTATTTACGCGCCATTTTGACGGCCATCTCACAGGCTTCGGTGCCTGAGTTCGTGAAGAACGTAGTGTCCGCAAAGGTAGCGTCGGCCAGTTTATCCGCCAACGCCTGTTGTGATCCGATGTGATAAAGGTTGGACACATGCCACAAGGTATCCGCCTGTTGTGTCAGTGCGTCCACCAGTGCGGGGTGCGCGTGACCCAAAACATTCACCGCGATACCCGCGCCGAGATCCAAGAAACGTCGCCCGTCTGCTTCCACAAGCCAAGTTCCACTGCCGCTGACGAAATTCAGGGGGGCACGGTTATAGGTGGGCAGGACGGACGGGATCATTGTGATCTTCCTTTTCGTTGAAAGGCCCTTAGGTGCGCGAGCGCGGGCCATGTGTCAATAATTTTAGGGATTTAGATGGCGTTTAGACGACAAACGTCATATTGCCGGGCGGCGCTGGATCAGATGATCAGCGTCGGCGTCGCAAGTGTGGTGTGGTCAAAGACATCATCATGACCGCAGTGCTACGACACTGATCCGCGTTTGGAAAGTGATTTTGCGGCTTGAACGGCCCGCGGCTGCATGAAACGCATATGTATGACTGATCAAAGCCCTGCCCGCCCCCAAAATCCGACCGCCGCCGTTGGCCTTATGGTGTTGGCGACTGTTTTTATTGCGGGGACAACGCTGTGTGCAAAGGCGCTGGGGACGGATACGTTGGGCACGCCCCTGCATCCGCTACAGATCAGTCACGGGCGGTTTGTGTTCGCGTTCATGGGGCTGCTGTGTGTGGCGGCGGTGTTGCGCCACAAGATCAAGGCGCCCGATATCAAGCTGCATATTTCACGCACGTTGTGTGGGGCGACGGGGGTGACGCTGATGTTTGCGGCCGTTGCGTTTATCCCATTGTCTGATGCAACGGCGATCTCGTTCCTTAATCCGGTGTTCGGGATGCTGCTGGCGATCCCTTTCTTAGGCGAAAAGGTCGGGCCTTGGCGCTGGGCGGCGGCAGCGATTGCATTTGTGGGCGCGCTGGTGTTGTTGCGCCCCAGTCCTGATACGTTTCAGGTGGCGTCCATGCTGGCACTCGGGGCCGCGTTCGCCATGGGGTGCGAGCTGATTTTCATCAAAAAACTGGCGGACCGCGAACCGCCCATGCAAATCCTGCTGGTCAACAATTTCATCGGCTGGATTTTAATGTCGACCGTGATGATCCCGTTCTGGATCGCGCCAACGACGGCGCAATGGGGCGTTTTGGTCGCGCTTGGGGTGATGATGGCGGCGGCGCAGACCTGTTTTATCAATGCCATGGCGCGCGCGGATGCATCTTATGTGACGCCGTTCAGCTATCTGACGCTGATTTTCGCCGCCGCTTATGACTGGGCGATTTTCAAATCCGTCCCCGATTGGATCAGCGTTTTAGGCGCGGTAATCATCGTGTCGGGGGCCGCGTTGTTGGCGTGGCGCGAAGCGGTGAACCGCAGCCGATTGCGGCGCGTGCCCCACAGTGGCGGCGGGCGGGTTTAGCCCTATCAAGGCTTCATGCGATACCCTGTGCGCAGCCAGTTCCAAACAATCACCAGCACAACACCAGACCAGATCAACACGACCCCAAGGCCAAGCCACGGGCTGCTATCGCTGACGCCCAATGTACCGAAACGCACGCCATCGATGATGTAGAAGAACGGGTTCCAATGACAAAGGGTTTGCAAGAATGGCGGCAGGGCTTCGATTGAGTAGAAGGTGCCCGACAGGAAGGCGAGCGGGGTCACGAGGAAATTGGAAATCGCGGACAACTGGTCGAATTTGTTGGCAAAAACAGCGGCCACCATGCCCAGCGCGCCCATCAGAATTGACCCCAGCAGGACGAATGTGATGGCCCATATAGGGTAGGTCAGCGGCATGCCGATGAACAAAACAGCCCCCAGAGTAATGGCGACCGCCACAATGACCCCGCGCGCGACAGCCCCCGCGATGTAGCCCACCAGCAATTCCAGCGCAGACAGTGGCGGCATCAGGGTGTCGACGATGTTGCCACCTACTTTGGCCGACGCAATTGAGCTTGAGGTGTTGGCAAACGCATTCTGGATCACTGTCATCGTCAGGATACCAGGCGCGAGGAACACCACGAACGGCACGCCCATCACATCACCGCGCGTGGGACCAATGGCGATGGTAAAAATCAGCAGGAACAGTGCCGCGTTCACCAGCGGCCCCATGATGGTTTGGGACCACACATTCATGAAGCGCAAGACTTCGCGACGCGCCAATGTCCACGTACCGAGCCAGTTCACGGCCCCGAAACGGCGCATGCCCATGTCTGTCTTTGCGGTGCCTGTTTGGGGCTTCGTCTGCATGGTGATTCCTTTTTGCACGGTCGGTGGTTGTATCCGCCGCTAGGGTGCTTAAAATAGGGACTGACGGAATTCTCAACCCCAGACAACAAAAATGGGGTCAGCCAGATAAGTGGAACAAATATGTCGTGGACCGACGAACGCGTAGACGTTTTGAAAAAGATGTGGGGCGAAGGCCAGTCCGCCAGCCAGATCGCTAAGGAATTGGGCGGCGTGACGCGCAATGCCGTGATCGGTAAAGTGCACCGTTTAGGGCTCAGTAACCGTGCGGGATCTGGTGGTGGTGCAAAAACTGCGGCCCCTAAAGCTGCGGCCAAACCAAAGCCCCCCGCCAAGCCCAAGGCAGCGCCCAAGAAGGCCACCAAGGACGAAGAAATCCAAGAGCCGCGCACAGAGAGCGCGTCCCCCCCACCGCAGCCAAAAGTGCCGCATGCGCGCCGCCAGATCATTCCGGCAGGCCAGCCGTTGCCACCACAGCCCAGCGCGAATGAAATTTCGCCCGAAGCTTTGGCCAAGGTCAACGAGGTGGAAAAGACCGCCAAGAAGATCAGCCTGATGGAGCTGACCGAGAAGACCTGCAAATGGCCCGTGGGTGACCCCGCGACCGACCAGTTCTGGTTTTGTGGTTTGGGCGTCCAGCAAGGTAAGCCCTATTGCGAAGCGCATGTTGGCGTGGCGTTCCAGCCCATGTCATCGCGTCGCGACCGTCGCCGTTAATCCGGTTTTGACAGTGTATTGAAAAAAGGCCCACCCGATTGCGGTGGGCCTTTTTTTCGTTTTAGCCGCTTTTAGTGCGCGGGTTTGATAAAGGTGCCGTTTCGCAAATCCTGCATCGCCGTCCGGATTTCTTCCTTGGTGTTCATCACGATAGGACCGTGCCACGCGACAGGTTCTTCAATCGGCGCGCCCGAGATCAGCAAAAACCGCACACCGTTTTCACCTGCCTGCACCGTCACCTCATCGCCCGATCCAAATCGGATCAAGGTGCGATCGCCGGACAGATCACGGATGTTGACCTCCTCGCCCATGACTTCTTTTTCGAGCAACACACCCGTTGGCGTGCTGGCATCCGCAAACGCCGCCTGGCCCTCAAAGATATAGGCAAATGCGCGCCGGTAGGTATCAATCTTGAATGTCTTCTTCACACCTGCAGGCATGGACACATCCAGGTATTGCGGGTCAGCGGCGATACCATCCACAGGGCCGCGCTTGCCCCAGAATTCACCAACCACAACGCGCACCACGGTGCCGTCATCGTCAATCACCTCGGGAATTTCTTGGGCCTCGACGTCTTGGTAGCGCGGATCAACCATCTTTTGCGCCGCAGGAAGATTGCCCCACAACTGGAACCCGTGCATCTGACCCGCGGCGTTTCCGTGCGGCATTTCCTGATGCATGATGCCTGATCCAGCGGTCATCCACTGCACATCCCCAGCACCCAGTGTCCCTGTATTGCCAAGGCTGTCACCATGTTCAACGGTGCCGTTCAAAACATACGTAATGGTTTCGATCCCGCGATGGGGATGCCATGGAAATCCCTTTTCGAAATGCGCTGGGGTTTCATTGCGAAAATCATCAAACAGCAAAAACGGGTCAAGCTCGGACGGGTCCTGAAATCCGAACGCGCGGTGCAGGTGCACGCCCGCGCCTTCCATGGTTGGAACGGCTGGGCGCGTTTCAAGAACAGGTCTAATGGACATAGCAGTCTCCTTTATGATGTTGACGCAGAAATAAGCTGTGCCATGACCGCAAGCAAGCCGCGCTTTGGAACCGTTATTGTGCGTAAATGCACAGCACTTGCAGCGCGCGGCGCGGGCTTTTACAGAGGGCGTGACATGCGAACATTAGAAAATGCCACGTGGGCTGATTGGGCCAAAAATGCCGTTCTACGCGGCGTCATTCGCGCGGCTTTGTTGATGCCGTATAAAATGCGCGTCCGCGCCTTTGGGGCCTTTGTGGAACGCATCGTCGCCCCCCTGACCAACTATGACAAACGCGCGCACAAACAGCTGTCGTTCATTTGGCCCGATATGCCTGAAGACGCGCGCACAAAGCTCGTCAAAGGGGTGTGCAACAATTTCGGTCGCACGATGATTGAAAATTATTCCGACGCCCAGTTCGCCCGCCAGCTAAAAGACGCCAAGATCGACGGCCCCGGCATGGACGCATTGGAACAGGCCAAGGCCGATGGCCGCCCCGTGTTGTTCGTCACTGGTCATTTCGGCAACCATGAGGCCCCGCGCCGCGTGCTGGCCCAGCAAGGTTACACGATTGGCGGCCTGTATCGTCCGATTTCCAACCCCTACATCAACGCCCATTACGAAAAGACGATGATCGAAATGTCGGGCCCTGTGTTTGCCCAAGGGCGGCGCGGCACGATGGGGTTTGTGCGCACCCTCAAAGAAGGCGGCATGGGCACGCTGCTGTTTGATATCCGCGCCAACGGATCGCCGCGTATCCCGTTTATGGGCCAACCTGCGCAAACAGCGACATCTGTGGCTGATATTGCGCTGAAAATTGACGCACTGGTGCTGCCCTATTTCGGCATCCGCCAGCCCGACGGTTTTTCATTCGAGATCGCGATTGAAACCCCGATTGACCATTCCACGCGCGAGCAAATGATGATCGACCTCACGACCCGCCTAGAGGCCCGCATCAACGCGAACCCCGAACAATGGTTCTGGGTGCACAAGCGCTGGGACTAGCGCTATTCTTTGCGGCCGATCAAACCTGTGACCACCGCAGTACCGACAGCCGTAATGATCCAACCCGCCATTTGAATAGGCATGCGCATGGCGTAGCCAAACCACCCCCACCAGCCGCGATCCTTGGACGGTGCCCATGAGTTTTCTTGGCCCAAAGCGTCGAGTGGCACGAAGAGGTCGAGTGCGTAGAGGCGGGCATTAAAAGTCTCATAATCCGGCGCAGCACCTGCGCTGTCCAACCACCGGTGAAGCGGCTGTTGGCATGTTCCGTCACCGATATAACGCGCACTGTCGACCACAGGCGCCAGCGCATTCCATCCTTCCATTTTCCAGTCCACAGCCGCACAGGCCCCCGCGACAGCCTCCAACCATTCTGCCGACGTGAGCACCACAGCCGAATTGGGCGCCATCTGACCCGATAAGAAAACGCCGGAATACAACAGAACCGAAAACAGCCACAACCCACCAACAAACCAAAGTACGAGCGCAGGCAGATGACCGTACCCAAATACCCAGCGGAACAGGGATGAAAGCCCATAGGCGATTTCTGCAAACTCCCGCGTCCAGAAAGTCTGGGTCCATATTTTCCAAGAGGCAGTGCCGGTTTCCCGAACGACACGCGCGTAAATGGCAGCGCGCAAGTGCTTTTCACGTTAAAACTGGACCCGCGCGGCCCCCACGGGCTGTCCGTGGGTTGAAAGGGTCTTTGCCAATTGCGTATGTGGCTGCGGATCAAAGGTCGCGACCTGATCCTTCGTTGGGGCCAGATGTTCGATCCGGTAGCGCACGCGAATATCGCTATCAATGCCGTCATACCGAAACCCCTTAAGGCGGCTTCGCTTAACGGCGTCCCAACTCTCAAGATCATCGCGCAAAACGCCGACGGACGTATCAGTGAGATCGAGAGTAGTGACGTCGCCGCTTATGTTTTTCCAAAAGAACCCTTCATCCACCCGCCCGCTTTGCAGATCAACCAAACCATTGATCTCGGCCTTTATGATCTGAAGGTTTCCCGTGATCCGCGCGCGGCGGAGATTCAAATTGCCTGTCGCCTGAAATCCATCACGCAAAAAAACATCTGCACCAACAGTCATCGCATTGCCCCGCAGCGCTGTTCCGTTCGCATTCTCGAAATGCCCGCCTGTGCAATCAAGTTGCCCTGTGATCTGCGCTCCAACAAGGTTCACTTCCCCCAAAGCTTTGAAGTCATCGCGCAAAAAAACATCTGCGCCCACAGTCATCCCGTTACAATGCAACGCTCTCCCTTCAACGTTCTCAAAATGCCCGC
>JABBAI010000168.1:8779-17178 GCA_018608045.1 Octadecabacter sp.
ACAGTCATCCCGTTACAATGCAACGCTCTCCCTTCAACGTTCTCAAAATGCCCGCCATCACAAGTAAGCGACCCTGTGATCTGTGCACCTCCAAGGTTTACGCCTGCCTGCGCGCGAAACCCCTGACGAAGATGAACATCACCATCGCTGCGCAGGCGATGCAAAATGAGGTTTGCAACATCGGACCCTGACAAATACAATGCTGGAACGTGGGCATCCAGAAACACGACTTCGCCAGAGAACCGGCAAGTAAAAAGTTTCACAGGGCGCGAAAATTCACAGCCCTCAAAATCCAGATCGCCGTCAATCCAAGCCCCGCGCAATCGCACCCCTTTGGGGTGAAGCGGTACGTCGTCAATCTCCCCCAGCAAAAGTGCGTGCAGCAAATCAGCGCGGACGCGGTTGCTGGCGTCCTCTTCGTCAGGCAGCACCATTTGACCAATCATCTGTCCTGTTGGGGCCTTTTGCAAAAGCTCCTCTTCCAACGGCGACAGATTCTTAAAACTACTTTTCTTAACCATGCATTTAATATGGTCACGCGCCTGTGATCTTTCAATCTGCTTTCATGGGCGCGCAGTCTCGCCTATACGCCCTGCATGTCCCAGAACCCCCCATCGCTCCGCCCCGATCTTGCCCCGAAAATCAAAACGCCCGACAGCCGTCGCGCGGGCCAGCCGACCATTGGTATGGTGTCGCTTGGTTGTCCCAAAGCGCTGGTGGACAGCGAACGCATCCTGACCCGTCTGCGCGCCGAAGGGTACGCCATCAGCCCCGATTATGCGGGTGCCAATGCGGTGATCGTCAACACCTGCGGGTTTTTGGACAGTGCCAAGGCCGAAAGCCTTGATGCAATCGGGGAGGCGCTGGTTGAAAACGGCAAGGTCATCGTCACCGGCTGTTTGGGCGCGGAGCCTGATTATATCCGCGAACACCACCCCCAGATCCTCGCCGTGACGGGGCCGCATCAATACGAACAGGTGCTGGATGCTGTGCACGCCGCCGTGCCGCCTTCCCCCGATCCGTTCATTGATTTGCTGCCCGCGACAGGGGTTTCGCTGACGCCGCGCCACTACAGCTACCTCAAAATTTCTGAGGGGTGTAACCACAAGTGCAAGTTCTGCATCATCCCCGATATGCGCGGCAAACTGGCGTCCCGTCCCGCCCATGCAGTGATGCGCGAGGCTGAAAAGCTGGTCGAGAATGGCGTGAAAGAACTGTTGGTGATTTCGCAGGACACGTCTGCCTACGGCGTCGATATCAAACATGCCGAGGATCGCGGACATCGTGCGCATATCACCGATCTGGCGCGTGATTTGGGGTCGCTGGGGGCATGGATCAGGCTGCACTACGTCTACCCCTACCCGCACGTGCGCCAGCTGATCCCGCTGATGGCCGAGGGGTTGATCCTGCCCTACCTCGACATCCCGTTCCAACACGCGAGCACCGATGTGCTGCGCCGCATGGCCCGCCCCGCCGCCGCCGCGAAAACGCTGGATGAGATCGCGGCGTGGCGCGAAATTTACCCCGATATCACACTGCGATCCACGTTCATCGTCGGCTACCCCGGTGAGACGGAGGCGGAGTTTCAAGTGCTGCTGGATTGGATGGACGAGGCGCAATTGGACCGTGTCGGGTGTTTTCAATACGAGAATGTCGATGGTGCGCGGAGTAATGCTTTGCCCGATCATGTGGCGGCCGAAGTGAAGCAGGACCGCTGGGACCGTTTCATGGAAAAGGCGCAAGCGATATCGGAGGCGAAGCTGGCGGCGAAGGTCGGTCAGGTGATGGATGTGATCGTGGATGATATTGATGAGGATGGGATTGCGACGTGTCGCACGAAATCCGACGCGCCAGAGATCGACGGGAATTTGTTTATTGATGAGGGGACGGACGGGGTGTCTGTGGGGGATATTGTGTCCGTGGAGGTTGATGAGGCGGGGGAGTATGATTTGTGGGGCGCGCTACACACCTGAGTACTGCCTAAATTTGCCTGAAATATCCCTTGTCGAAATAATTGCATTGCGCCAATCTGATGAAGTAATTGTTGTTATGATATCAGCCTGAGGCCCCATTTATGGTCATATCAGGCAACCCTTGGGGAGGGGAACACAATGAAACTATTTAAATATCTCGCTTCGCTCGCGTTTTTTGGCCTAGCGTCTTGCGCCACGTATCCCGACATTTCGGGCATGGCACCGCAATAGGCTTTGGCGACCTTGGCCAGCTACGAACAAGACCTCGATGAAGGCGAGCGTAATTTGCGCGCGCCGCAAGATACGTTTGTTCCAGCAGGTGGCTTGATCGCAATGGGTGAGGCAATGACCCCTGCAATGAACGAAATTGGCCTACAGCAGATCGCCGAGGACCGTCGTCAATTGGCATCAGATCGTGAACGCATCTATCAAGCCAATCCTTCATTACGCCCTAGACAGACAGCACGACCTACGCGCTCGACACCCTTGGCGACCACGGCATCAACATCGAGTGCATTTTTTACCGTTGGCAATAATAGAATACCACAGTACCTCGGTGCGTTCGTGCCACACCCCGACGGTGTTCCAAATTCTCTTTTCCGAATTGCGAACACCTGCACGCAGGACGTTTTTTGTACCTACGGTGGACGTCAGTTTCGTGGTGGTGATGGCACCGGTAGATACATTGGCGGGCAAAACCACGGAGGGTTCTTTAGCTTTCCAGAAGAACCAGACGGTTATCAATGTCGGTTTAACTAAAGTTGGTTAAGCCCCTGAGCAGACAATGAATTAGGCGTAGACCATAGCAAAGTTGTCGCCGCGCTTTGGAGTTATTTGTGATGAAGGTAGTCAATGCGGCGTTTGGGATAAGCGCCGCATCACTATTTTCACCCCACCAACACCGCAACCCAAGCCACACCCGCCGCAATCGCGCTCACCATCACGCCTGCGCTGCCTGCGTCTTTCGCCATGCGCGCCAGTTCGGATCGCTCCAACGAGACCAAATCCACGGCCCTCTCGATCGCGGTGTTCATCAGTTCCATCACCAGCACCAATATCCCCAACGCCAAGATCAGCGCGAGTTCTGCGCCCGTTAACAGCCAGATCGCCAAGCCACCCGACACCACGTTCGCCCAGACCCAGCTTCGAAATGAATACTCGGACAGCCACGTGTCGCGCAGGCCGGCACAAGACCAGATCACCCGCAATTTCAGTCGTTCGAAAAATTCGGCCATTACGTGCCCCCCTTTTGCGCGACCTTAATCACGGGGCGGTGATGGCTCCAGCCCCTTGACGGCGCGGCAGATGCCCTAAGTTTGGGAGATGACACAAATCCTGCACAACGACACTTGTCCCATCTGCGCCCGCGAGGTCGCGTCCTACGAACAGCTGGCCCGCAAAAACGGTCTGCACTTTGACGTGGACGGGTTGGACAAAGCCGGCGACTGGGGGCTGGACGAGGACAGCGCCGCGAAGGTGTTTCGTGTGCGCCATGATGGGCAAATCTATGAAGGTGTTGCCGCGTTTCGTGTGCTGTGGGCGCAGCTGCCGTATTGGCGGCATGTTGCGTGGTTTACGGGGTTGCCTGTCATCCGCCAGATCGGTGAATTCGGCTACACATATGCGGCGGCCCCGTTTCTGTACGGGATGCACAAGCGGCGTCAGGCGCGCGCGTCCAAGTAAACCCGCACGGCGTCTTGCACGCGACGAAACCGATCCCCGCCCAAATGGACGCCGCCGAACCAGCGGCTGACCACGATGATTTCACCGTGCAGGTTTTCACGTTCCAGCATGCGCAGGATCACCAGTCCCGCCCCTGCTTCGCCGTCATCGTTTTTCAAAGGTGTGCCGTCGGGCAGCAAAACGGCCCAGGTGTTGTGGGTGGCTTTGGCGAACTTCTTGCGCCGACACAGGGATTTAAGGAATGCTTTTGCCTCATCACTAGACCCGCAGGGCCCGCCGGACACCGCGTATTTTGATCCTCTGTCTGTGAAAATGCTTTCAAACACGCGCATAGCAAATCCCTGACTGAAGGCAAGCAGACGGGAGCAACCACAATCTGTCAATCGGCATTACGGTGGTCTTGCGCGGCGGTGCGGGGCCCCTACACTCACTTGATTGATCGAGAGAGGGTTTCATGCGGACAGTTTTCATTTCTTTTATGTGTGCCCTGTGGCTCGGCCTGCCTGCGTTTGCTGACATTGAACGGCCCACGACGCTGAACGACACGCTTGGGTTGTTGCTAGAACGCTTGCTGCCTGAATTTCCCGACGCTGTGCTAAACTCGGTGGATCGCAATATCACCTTGGACAAGGACGGCGATACGACAATCAATCCCGACAATATCCATGCCGTTTTAAAAACAACTCCCGATGGTGCGGAACGTGAAGCGGCGTTGGAAATTTCGTCACCGCCATGACCGACGCGATGAATGAACCTGCCCGTGACACGTCACAATTACCCCTCGGGCGGATATATCCGGTTCTGCGGCATGCGTCTTTTGCCGACGGCGCGGCTGATGGTGGCAATGCCGCGTTGCGCGATGGAGGGCTGTATTTTGAACCTTACGTGGGCGACATGATCCTTGTGTATGCCATCGATTACCCGGACCGCGTGGCGTACCTGACCCGCCAGGACTTGCGTGACGCGGATGTCTACCCTGCGCAAATGACTGAAGCGGCCTTCGCCAATCTTGCGGAAAAAACCGATATCGCGCGGTTTGAGGGGAATGGCGTGTCCTTCATGGTCGTGGTGGACGGGTTCTATGAAAGCTCAATGGTGCTGAACGACGCGATGTGGGCGTCTGTGTCAGAACGGTTGGATGATGAGATCGTGATGATCGTACCAAGCCGCGATGTGTTGGTCATCGCCCCGCGCCGCGAAACCGCAGAGGTCGATTTTCTGGATAGCGTGCGTCAGGACGTACTGACCAATGGAACGCACCAATTGTCCGATTTGATGTACGTGTGGCGCGACGGGCGCTGGCAGGTGTTTGAGGACTGACGCAACGGCACAGTGGGATTGCCCACCACGGCGCATAGTTTAACGACATGAGCCACTCCGACCCCTACCCGACCTATTCGCGCGCAGAACGTATTGCCGATGCAGTCGTGCATGTCGCAGGCATCGTATTTGGCGTTGTGGGCACGATTTTTCTGGTCCTATGGGCAGGCGATCAAACCGCCGGAACCATAGCGGGCCTTTGGGTGTACGGTGTTGCTTTGACGGCGTCGTTTGTGGCGTCTTTCGTGTACCACTTCACCCCTTGGGAACATCCACCCCCTGTCCTACGCCGGATTGACCACGCTGCGATCTATTTGAAAATCGCGGGCACTACACGCCCCTCGTTTTGCTGATCGGGTCTGCATTTGCTTACGGCATCTTGGCGATTGTCTGGGGCTTGGCGGCCGTTGGTGTCGCGATGAAGCTGTTCTTCTGGGGGCGTCCAACACGGTGGGGCGTTGTGTTGTATCTTGGGCTTGGGTGGCCCAGCGTTACTTTGGCGCCGTCGCTTATCTCGCTTGTGTCAGGTCTGGTATTGGGGCTGATCGTAGCGGGTGGTCTGTTATATTCCCTCGGCGCGGTCGTGTTCAGCCTTGAGGGGCTGAAATATCAAAATGCAATCTGGCACAGCTTTGTGTTGATTGCCTCCGCCTGCTTTTTTGCAGCCATTGCATTGGGCGCTGTCCCGCCGCGCTGATCTATCAATCCAAGGTATGGTTTTCCTTACGGTATGGAAAAGCAGACCTGACGTGCACGTCACGCCTGACCTAAGGTCACTCTATTCAAACGATCAAAGCCGCGAATTGGCAATTACCGCCATTCTTCTCTCGGCCAGAAACATTTGCACCGGAGACCCCTGATGTCGGATTTTTTCTTATCTCTCCCGCCCGTGATATTCGAGGCCATCGGCATCGCAGGTTTTGCATTGTATGTGCTGAACTACGGGCTGCTGACGTTCAAACAAGTGACGTCTGAATCCAAATGCTATTTCGTGCTGAACATGATCGCGGCCAGTTGCGTCCTGATCGGGTTGACCCATTCGTTCAACCTGGCCTCTGCACTGATCCAGATGTTCTGGATCGTCATATCATGCGTCGCGATTATCATCCGACTGCGCCCCGAAAAAACGACGCTTGCGATCTAAAGGTTCGCGGCAGTCTGGCGCACGATTTCAACACGCTGGGCGTTGGGGGGATGGGTGCCAAGGAACTGATCACCGGGATCGGGGACACGGAAAAAGAACTCCGCGCCGCGCAATGGATCATACCCTGCACGCGCCGCGATGATGGTGCCAAGGCGGTCGGCCTCAAGTTCGAAATCTTTGGAATAGGTGCGCGCGCCAACCGCAGCACCAAGTTCTTGTGCCGTGCGCACCGCGTCACTGTCCCCACCCGTCACACCGGCAAGCTGACCAAACACAACGGCGCCAAGCGTGGCATTGCGGCGCTGTTGTTCAAGATGGTTTTCGATGTGGTGCGCAGCTTCATGGGCCATCACGAAGGCAATTTCGTCTGTGTTTCGTGCATCAGCGATCAGCGCGATGGTAAAGGCGATGATCGGACGGCCTGTTTCATCCACGGTCTGAAACGCATTAGCTGGTTGTCCCGCGCGGTCATCCACCACAATTAGAAAATCACAGTTTAGGCTGGGGGCGCGACGGCGACATTCGCGTTCGGCCACAGGTTCAAGACGGTTCACAACATCTACAAACGCGCGCGCCATGCCGCGTTGATCGCGCGGGATTTCCGCGACGGGGCTTGAAACCGGCGTCGCGGTCGGTGTGCCCGACGGCGTGGTGACGACCACATCACAGCCTGCCAGCACAAACGCGATCGCGCATAAAATCTTGGAAACCTGCATGCCTATTCCTTTGATCACGCAGTTGGCCTGCGTTTGTTATCCTAAGCTTAGCAGTGTTGCCCCCATCATCCAGCCCCCATGTATCAAACTGGCAGAAATGTGAGCATCGCTGCGCCCTTGATCAACGCCCCCGACCCCTCCAAGGTGGGCTCATATCTTTACCCCTCTGCAAGGAGCATCACATGGCTACCGGTTTTTTCTGGGACGAACAGTGCTTTTGGCACGGGGGCGGAAATTATGCGGGGATGCTTCCTGTGGGGGGATTGGTGCAGCCTTTGACGGGGGGCGGGTTGCCAGAAAGCCCCGAAAGCAAACGCCGCTTGATGAACTTGATGGATGTTACAGGCCTCGCTCGGGATCTTGATTTGCGCCATGCCCCTGCGGCGACACGCGAAGATTTGCTGCGCGTTCACCCCGCGTCTTACCTTGAGACATTCAAATCGACGTCCGATGCGGGGGGCGGTGAATTGGGCCGTCGCACACCCTTTGGCCCCGGTGGATACGAAATGGCCGCCCTGTCCGCAGGCCTCAGTATTGCGGCGCTTGATGCGGTTCTGCGCGGAAAGCTAACAAACGCTTACGCCCTGTCACGCCCCCCCGGTCATCATTGCCTGCCCGATTATCCCAACGGATTTTGCCTGCTTGCGAACCTTTCGCTCGCTATTCAGTCAGCGCGCGCCAAGCGACTGACGGAACGTGTTGTTGTCCTCGATTGGGATGTGCATCACGGCAATGGCACTGAGGCAATCTTTTACGATGATCCTGATGTGCTGACCATTTCCATGCATCAAGACCGCAATTACCCTATGGACAGTGGTGATTTTGCCGATCGCGGGGACGGTGCGGGGGCAGGTTTCAACCTCAACATTCCGCTGCCACCGGGGACAGGCCATATTGGATATATCGCTACGATGGAACGGATCGTGTTGCCCCAAATCCGCGCCTTCAAACCGGACGTGATGGTGATCGCGTGCGGATATGACGCCGCCGCGATTGACCCGCTGGGGCGAATGCTCGCTACCGCTGAGACATTCCAAGTCATGACGCAGCAGGTCAAAGCGCTGGCTGAGGATATTTGTGGCGGCCGTCTTATGATGGCGCACGAGGGCGGCTATTCAGAGGTGTACGTGCCGTTTTGCGGGCATCACGTCTTGGCCGAAATGTCGGGCAGCACCATCACAGCCCCCGACCCCTTCGCAGAGGTATTTCCCTTGCGCCAACCGAGTGTGGCGTTTGACCGGTTTGTGGATGACCAATTGAGCCAGATGCTCGACGCGCTTTGACCCTTAGGCCGCAGGTAAACGCACAGGGGACTGGAACCTGAATTTGTACAACTTGATTTCGCAGCCAACAACACTGATCCCTTTGCGCCATTGATCGCCCTTCATCACGTCGCCGTAAATTTTGGCGTAGTCGCGAAACTGGTCATTGGTGACGGCGAACGATACAGGCAGATGTTTCAGGGCCGACAAGACGTATTTGTCTGCCTGAACTTTACTTGGCACGATGTAGACTTCGTCGGCGTTCAGACCGAAAATTTGCAACAGCAACCTTAGATCGTGA
>JABBAI010000188.1 GCA_018608045.1 Octadecabacter sp.
CAGCGCGGCGTCTGAACATGCACCGCCGTACGTTGCAGCGCATTTTGGCGAAACGTAGCCCGCGTTAGGCAACTTCGCTGTTTTCTTCGGCACAAAGCTGGACTTAAGCCCTTGATGCGATGTGGGAAGCAGCAATTGGTGCTGGCTGAACCGTAATACTAAGCCCAGCGCGCGCAGCTTCGCGTGACAGTTGGCCTGTCGCCGCACTGGGGTCCTGCGATTTTGCCTGCTCAATCGCGTTTTGTGGGTCCATCGGTCGGGATGTCCCGTGCCCGATGGCGCGGACATTGTCCTCCCACCGCACGAGGCTGGTGAACTCTGACAAAAATGACTGCCCGCCCGACCAGCGCCCGCGCAAGAACCACACGACATGATAAAACTGCGCATCCAGCCATGACAGTGGTGCGCGCACTTGTGCCACAAGATGGGGCAGGTCGGCGTTGGCTTTCTTAAGCCCCGCGGCTCAATCTTCGCCAAGATATAACCGCCCGCGATCTGTGGCGAAATCTTTGTCCAGACTGTCACTTACGGACCCAAGAACATGCCGAACGGTTTGATCGAAAAGCGCCCCGTCGGTCCAGCGGCTGAGGCACCACATCAACCCCTGATCAGCGGTGGGAATCAGGGACTGGCTGGGATACCGGCGCTCAAGTTCGCGAATAATGCACTGACTGTCGCAATAGATGTCCGCGCCAATCTGCACCACAGGGGTGCGCCGATAACCACCGGTTAGCGCGGTCAGGTTTGGCTTTGGGGCAGGCGTAGAATTTCAACGCTGCGCCACGCCAGCCCCTTGATACCAAGCGCCACGCGTATCTTTTCGGCAACGGGCGATTGGGGGTAGGCGTAGAGGATGATCTCGGAGCTGGGGATGGACACGGGTGGAATCCTTAGGTTTGAATTTGATGGATTAGGGAGCGTTGGACGCGAACACCAAGCCGTCCATCAGTTTGCGTGCGGTGCGCAAGACATCGGTGCCGACGACCTCACCATCCTTGATGTGGCCGATAATTGTCATTTCACCGCTTGGATGTTGGATGGACAGATTGCTTGTCTCACCGGTTTCGCAAACGGCGACCCCATCCGCGACGGTGCCTTTTGTGAGGCAGGCTGTCGCGACGCTGACAGCACTAAGCACACCAATGGCCTTGTGACAGGAATGGGGAATGAACGTGCGCGTGTTGATCGCGCCGCCGTTTGTTGGGGGTGAGATAATCGTCATTTTTGGGACCGTTTTGCCCGCGACATCGTCGAGGTTCATGCGGGCGCCTGCGATCAAGCGAATGGCTTCAATGCGCGCACGCAAAGGTGCGTTCGCTTCAAGGTCGTTGGGCGTCTCGGTGCCAAGCAACCCAAGGTCGGTTGCGCGCATCAGAACACAGGGCATGCCGTTGTCGATCATTGTGATAGCAAACCCGTCAATCGTATCTTTGGGCTGGCCTGACGGGAAAAGTGCGCCGCAGCTTGATCCGGCGGTATCTTGAAACGTAATGGGAATGGCGGCCGACGTGCCCGGAACACCATCAATGCGGGCATCTCCGGGGTAGGTGACGTGGCCGTTCGGGGTGCTGACATGGGCAGTCGCAATTTGGCCTGTGTTTTGCATGAAAATGCGGACAGGCGTTTCGTCCAATCGCGCCTCAACCAACCCACGTTCAATCGCAAAAGGCCCAACACCTGCAAGTATATTGCCGCAGTTTTGTGCATCACTGACGCGGGTTTCATCGACAAAAACCTGCAAGAAAAGGTAATCGACGTCGATGCCGGGGTGCTTGGACGGGGCGACAATGGCGACCTTGGACGACAGCGGATCACCCCCGCCGATGCCATCAATCTGGCGCGGATCGGGGGAGCCCATAATCGACAGCAACACGTCATCGCGCGCCGCAGGTGCCGTCGGCAGATCCGACGCCAAGAAATAAGCGCCCTTGGACGTGCCGCCGCGCATCCACATGCAGGGGATGCCGTCAGACATATTTGAGCCCTTCGGCCTTCAGCCGCCCGCGCATGTCATACAGATCAAGGCCAAGCTCGCCTTGAGCAAACCGCACACGTTTGTCGCCCTCATTGGCAGTGCGTTTTTGGGCTGCAGCTAAAACATCGGCGGCATCGCTGCGTTTGACAACACAGACGCCGTCGTCATCCGCGACGATCACGTCGCCTGCATCAATGGCAGCGCCTGCGCACAGCATGGGCACGTTTACGGAGCCTAGGATTTCCTTGACGGTGCCTTGGGCGCAGATCGCCTTGGACCAGACGGGAAAGCCCATCGTTTCAAGATCACGCACATCACGCACGCCCGCATCGATGATCAAACCACGACACCCGCGTGCCATTGCAGACGTCGCCAGCAGATCACCAAAATAGCCCGCATCAGACGGTTCTGTCGTCCCCAGAACCAGAATATCGCCCGCTTGGATTTGTTCAATCGCCACATGCAGCATCCAGTTGTCGGCAGGTGGCGCGAGGATGGTTATGGCAGACCCGGCGATGGATGCGCCGCGGTAGATCGGGCGCATGTAGCTGGCCAGCAATCCGGTGCGGCCCTGCGCCTCGTGCACCGTCGCAACGCCTGCGCGCGCCAGCCCGTCAATAATGGCAGGATCGGTGCGTTCGATATTTTGGACAACCACGTTCACCTCAGGCGTCCTCGGGCAAGGGTGGGGTGCCGTGGGTGTGAAAGGTTTCGATTGTCTTCAACCCCCAGGCCTGCCCCTTTTTGCGTTCCGTTTCGGTCCAGACCACAGGTTTCCAATCGGGTGCAAGGATCAGCCGCGCGCCGGAATTGGCAAGCTCGATCCGGTTGCCCGCAGGTTCCCAGACATACAGAAAAAATGTACCTTGGATGCTGTGTTTGTGCGGGCCCGTTTCGATGTGGACACCGTTCTCAAGAAAAATATCAGCGGCGCGCAGGATGTCTTCGCGCTGGTCCGTGGCATAGGTGAGGTGATGGAAACGACCGTCTGCGTTTCCGTGTTCTTCGGTGCAGGCCAGATCGTAGGACTTGTTATTTACCGTAAACCACGCCCCGCCGATGCGGCCGTTATCCAGCTGGATCATTTCCGTGACACGGCTGCCAAGGCAGGTTTCCATAAACGTACGGAACTGGGACACATCTGTCGCCAGTAGGTTCAAATGATCAATGCGGCGCGGACAGACGCCGCGTCCATGATAGCGTTGTGCGATGTTTTTCAACGCAGGCTGTTCCGTGTCCGGGGCCACGTAGCGGTTGGTGTCCCAATAAATTTCAAATGTGTGGTCGAACGGGTCTTTGAACCGGAAGGCGCGGCCATGTCCCGCATCGCCATCCTCCCAGCCTAAGCACTCATAACCACTGGCCTCAATCATCGCGACTTGGGCATCAAGAGCGGCCTGTGACGTTGCGCGATACGCGATGTGTCCTACGCCCGTTGTAGGGTGGCGCGTCAGTTTCAGGCTATGGTGTTCGTAATCATCAAAGGCACGTAGATAGGCGCTTTGATCGTTTTGCTCAGTTATCGTCAGCCCGTAAACGCGGGTGAAAAAGTCGAGGCTGGAGTCGAATTGATCTGTGTAAAGCTCAACATGGCCGAGGTGCGCGATGTTGCTCATAGCGTGTCGACCGTGCGCGGAAAGATCGATTGGAACCCTTCGGCGTATTTGCAATCACGCCCGCCAGACTGACCGCCAGAATTGCGTTTGAAATGGTTTGCACGTTGCTGGGCTGTGCGGGTGTAAAACGCCCAAAGGTGTTCTTGGCCCTGCATACATTCGATCGCCGCGCGCTTTTGGTCCCACACAGATGTGATGTCGAGGAACGTGTCAGGCTTCCACTCCATCTGTTCGGTTTGATGGGGTTCAAATTGGTACAGCTGTGGGGCGCCAAGCACCTTTTCACCGGGGTTATGGCCCCAGGCTTGGGCGATCATACGGCATTCAAGGGCGACCTGTGTGGCATAGGCATGATCAGTGTTGTAGGGGTCAGTCTTGGAATGGCTGAGCATGAAATCTGGCTGCACGGCGCGGATCAAATCGACGAGTTTGTATTTGTCGTCGCGGGACAATTCCAATGGATAGTCGCCCAGATCGAAGAACTGGATGTCGTGGGCATTGAGGGCTTTGGCGGCGTTCTCGGCCTCAATCCGGCGGCCTGTTTTAACGCGCTCCAAGGTCATGCAGTCCTGTTTCCAAAGTTTCGCGCTCTCGCCGCGTTCACCATAAGACAAACACACGACTGTCACGTCATATCCTTGCTGCTGATGGAGTGCGATGGCCCCGCCGCAACGCCACACGAAATCCGCGGAATGGGCGGAGATCACGAGGGCGGACTTTTGATCAGACATGGGAAACTCCCTTAGTTGAACATGGTATCGGGTAGGAACAGCGACAGTTGCGGGAAGGCGATCAGGATGATGAGCGTCACGAGCATCGCCAGCCAGAACGGGGTAACGCCGCGAAAAATATCCGCGAGCGAGACGTTCTGCGCAACGGATTTGACGATAAACACATTGATGCCGACTGGGGGCGAAATCAGCCCCATTTCAAGCGTGAGCACGACCAAGACACCAAACCAGATCGGATCGATCCCAAGTTCGAGCACCACAGGAAAAAAGATCGGCAAGGTCAGCACCAGCATTGCGAACCCCTCAAGGAAACACCCCAGCACAAGATAAACGAGAAGCATGAGCGCGAGAATGCCAAGGACGGGCAGGTCGAGCGAGACGAGGGCTTCGCCCACGTAGGTCGGCAAATGGCTGAGCGCGAGGAACGGGTTTATCATATGTGCGCCGATCAAGATCAGCATAACGGTTGCGGTGGTGACAACAGAACTGCGCGATGCACCCCAGAAATCGACCAACGACAGCCGGCGTTTCGCAATGCCATAGATGATGACCAGTCCAGCACCGACGCCCGCCGCCTCGACGGGCGAAAAGAACCCGCCATAGATGCCGCCGATCGTGGTCACGACAACGCTAAGGATGGGAAAAGCACCGCGGATCGCGCGGCGCTTTTCGTCCCAAGTGGTGACGGGTCCGCGTGGGCCAGCCGAAGGGCGTAAGTAGCAGATGATCGACACGGTGAGCATGAACATTGCCAACAGCAATAGCCCCGGAATAACGCCTGCAAGGAACAGCCGCCCGATGGATTGTTCCGTCAAGATTGCGAAGATTACAAAACCTGTTGAAGGGGGGATCAGAATGCCCAACGTACCGCCCGCTGCGACAACTCCGGTGGAGAGGCGCGGGTCATATTTGAACCGTTCCATTTCCGCCAATGACACTTTGCCCATGGTCAGCGCCGACGCGACCGATGATCCTGACAACGCCGCAAAGCCTCCGCAACCGACGACGGTGGCAGAGGCCAGCCCGCCACGAATATGGCCGATCATGGCATAGGCTGCGTCAAACAGCTGGCGGCTCATGCCTGTGGCTGTGGCGACATTGCCCATAAGGATGAACAACGGCACGACGACCAATTCAGGGGAGGATGCGATTGTGAAGGTTTCGGACGCAAGCAGCCCCATCGCGGCATCCCAACCCCGCACGGTCCAGATGCCGATGAACCCGACAAGGAACATCGCGAAGGCCACGGGAATGCGCAGGGCGAGCAGCGTCAGCAGGGCGACGATGCCGAACAGGCCGATGGACTCCACACTCATACCGACGGGGCCTTTTCAGTGCGGATATCTCGGCCCGACAGCGCCAGTTCAACAGCCCGTAGCAACATGCCCAAAGCAGTCACAATGGACAGACCCGCAAGCCCCCATTGGAACCACGCCTTGGGGAGGCGAAGTAGATTGGTCGACAAGTTCAGCATAACGCTGAGCTTCGCGCTTTCCAGAATGGCCCAAGCGATGAACACAAAAATTATAGCGCCAAGCGTTGCCGCGAAAATATCGATGAAACGATTGAGCCATGCAGGATAACGGGGCTCGAAAATATCGACAGCGATGTGGCCGCCATCGCGATCACACATAGCCATGCCACCAAACACCAGAATGACCATGGTCATCGTGATCATGTCTTGGCTGCCATAAAGTGGGTAGCCGAATGCGCGCCCGATCACGTCCGTCAAAATAACGGCAACCTCGACCAAAAGACCGACGGCCCCGATTGTGGCGGACAGACCAATCAGCCTGTCCGCCCATGTGCGCAGATGCGCGATCATGTCTTAGTCGGCCTGCATCGCAGCAAGCGCATCCGCGCCGCCAACACCGTCAACATAGGCACCGGTGACAGCAGCGATTGCGTCGGCAAACACGGCGGCTTCTGCTTCTGTCAGGTCAACGAATGTGTTTTCTGACAACGTGCGCGCTGTTGTGACGCCTGCATCTGCTGTTGCGTTCCATGCATCTTCCGCACTTTGCGAAACTGTTTGGTTGCCAGAATTATCCAACGCCGCTTTCGCCGCATCGCTCAGCCCGTTGTAGGTGCCTTCGGTCATGACCGCATAAAACGACAAACGGCCAAGGTTCGCACCGAACGTGTAGCTATTGGCGACCTCATCGAGTTTGAAATCGTTGAGCGTGGACGAGCCCGTGATGACGCCATCAATCAGGCCGGTCTGAAGCGCGTTATAGACCTGGTTGATCGGCATTTGCACAGGGGTCGCACCAAGGGCGGTTGCGACATCAGCGGCCGTTGCACCTGCCACGCGAATTTTCAATCCGGCAAGGTCGGCCGGTGTGCGGATCACTGCATCACGCATGATGAACACGTTGGGCTCAGAGGTCCAAAGGGCAACAGGCACCGTGGCGGGGAATTCGCCCGCAAGGTGGTCGTCATAGGCGGCCCACATTGCAGCATACCCGTCGTCTTCGTTGGTCAACGTGCCGGGCAGTTCGACAATCATCGTCTTTTCGAACTGCGAAGATGTGTAGCCCGGAAGGCCCCACGCCATATCGGCCACGCCTTGAACGACGCGGACGTATTGTTCAACCGGACCTGCGCCAAGCTCACCGCCGTGATAACCGCGCACGGTGACTTCGCCGTTTGTGGCCTCCGACAGAATCGTGTTCAGCTTTTCCATCACCGATGCGTTCACGGTGTGAAACGGCGGGGTAAAGTTGGCAAAGCTAAGCTCTTGAGCGCTTGCAGGCAGGGCTGTGGCCAAGGCAACGGCGGATGCCGCGATAAGTTTGGTAAATTTCATGTCTGTACCTCCCAGTGTTGACATTTCTGTGGTGCGCGGGCGGGCGCCCTCCCTGAACGCCCGTCCAATTTTTAGGGCCTAGTCGCCCTTGGTTCTCCAGCTGTCCGCATAGTTTTCGCGGGCATCTTTTGCGTAGGGCGTGTCTGATACGCGCACGCGGATTTCTGTCTGTTTGTGGGACTCAGTGGATGTTTTGCCGGACTGCTCCGGCTCGCCCCATTTCAGGGTCAGAATGTCATCAACTTGCACGGATGGGTCGACCACCCCAAGGCTGAGGAAACAGCGTTCATTCCAGCTGTAGCCGTTGAACATGGACACCCCCATCATCTTGTCGCCCTGCATGACCATGTCCGCGCTGGATGACGCGTAGTTAGGTTGCGGGAAATCGATCCATTTGAATGGCGTGCCTTGCTCAAGTCCGCTGGCGATGATTTTCAGAACGTCTTCCTTGTTCCACTCGAACGTGACCTTCTTGCGGTTCGGGCCGTCCTTCATTTTCATCAAAGCGTCCTTTCCGATGAAATCGTCCTTTTTCCAGCCAATGTAGAAACCATAGCCAAGTTCGAACGGGTTGACGTAGTAGTCGGAAATTTCGTCCGAAACATAGGACCCACCGATTGAGCCCGCAGCCTCGTAGCTGTCGGCCCCAAGCCAGTCGCGGTATTCAGCCATCATGCCGTCGCCGGTATAAATGCCGGGCAGAGGGGATGGAATCCAGCCAGATTCCAGCGTGTTGGTGGAATAGGCGCGGCTGCCGACTTGCACAAGGTTCACGCCGATGTCGCGCGCAGCCTGTAGAATGGTGGACTGGATGTAATGCTTGTCCGCATACGGCCCCCAGATTTCCAGGCCAGGTGCGCCGGCCATTCCGTGACGCAGGGCTTGGACCTTTTTGGACCCAATATTGATTTCATTCACATGGAAAAATTTGATGTCTGGCACGGGGCCACCGTTGATCCGCTCAAAGATCGCGGGGGCGTCTGGGCCTTGGATTTGGAACCGGTAATGGGTGCGTAGAATACGTTCCCCGTCTGGGCGGCTGTTGGAACGCGGATCGTGGAACAAACGTACTTTCCATTCGCCACGTGCCGCCTGAAAACGGACCCAATTCGCGGTGGGCGCACGCCCCACAAGAATGAATTTATCCGTGCGTTCGCGGAATATGATCATGTCGCCAATGACATGGCCCGCCGGCGTCACAGGGACAAAGTGTTTGGCGCGGTTGAGATCGAAATTCGCAAATCCGTTGATGCCGACATAAGACAAGAACACCTCTGCGTCGGGGCCTTCAACGATCAATTCATCCATGTGGTGGGACTGATCGAACAGCACGGCATGATCGCGCCACGCACCCTGTTCGTCCCGCCAGTTTGTGAATTCGGGAGCTACGACGGGATATACATACATTCCGATCTTGGAGTTGCGCAGCATGTCGACCGGGTTGGTGTGCTGGGCTATCAGGGCTGAAAGACTGGACACAGGTAGGTTCCTTCTATGGGTTATTTCGATGCGACCAACGTCAAACCCGGCACGTTATTGACGAGGGTGGGCTGATCATCGGTGAGATAGTTGAAATTGATAAGCGCAAGTCTGGCATGCTCGCGCACCAGTGCTTCTGCGCGCGCGCATTCACGATTGGTGATGGCTTCTAGGATCGCACGGTGTTGACGTTGGGCATAGCGCAGCGAGTCGAGGAAATCCGGGATTGCCGCCTGTTCGATTAGAAACGCGGACGGAGAAGCGAGGGGCAGCAGGCTCACGCGTTCAATTTCACTCCGAATGAGGTCGCTGCCCGAACATTTTGCAAGGAGTGCGTGAAATTCCGCGTTGCGCTTCACATAGCAATCAAAGTTTATTCCACCGGGATCGTTGATGGCGCGATCAATGCCGTCCAACGTGTCAGCTATCTGCGTCAACAGCTCGGTGCTGACACCGCGCTGTGCAGCCATGCGTGCGGCGGTGCCCTCGATAACGCCACGAATTTCGATTGCGTCCGCAATGTCGGCACGTGTGAACGTTGCGACCCGGCAGCCCCCTGTCTCTATCCGCACCAGAAGGCCTTCGGCAACCAACCGGTCCATTGCTTGGCGTAAAGGGGTTCGCGATGTTCCCAGCATTTTGGCGACCGCAACTTCTGATAACCGCTGGCCACTCGAAAACTCTCCATTCATTATGAGGGAGCGTAGTCCGAAAAGGGCGCGGTCGAGCTGGCTAAGGTTTCGATCTGACACGAGGCATTCCCAGCGAGTTGGCTCAGTAAGAGTCGAGCGGTCTGAACCTAGATTGTATACAGGATTCGATATTGGCAAGTGATTCGGGCGTAATTAAGTCATTTTTGATGAATATCTGGTCAAACATGTATACAATAAACGCAAGAGCTGCTGACTCTAATATTATTTTGTTCGCGATTTGTATTGTGCGAAATGCAGTGTCAGACCTTGAATCTGGAAATATTTCCTGACTAGTTTGTGAGACCCAGAAGTTAAGTAAATCATTCAAGATCAAACGATTAAAATCTATTTTATAGCATTCCACAACTGTGGCAGTCTGTTTCCGTACTGAGATTTGTTAGCGCGAACACGTCATGTCATTGATTGTCCATCACTGACGTTCAATCAAATGAAACGCTTGTTTGAAAAAAAACTTGTTACTAAGGTTTCCATGGATCGGGGAATAATGCGCTGCGAGCCGCGCTGATGAACCTGTTCTATAAAGACGTCCAGAAAATGGGCGGCGGGCGTTGGGATACATCGGCCTTGTTCAGACGGCATCATAAACCTAACCCACAACGCAGGTGACTATGACGATTCAAGCTGCCACATCTGTCTGCATCATCGGGTCGGGCCCTGCGGGTTTGCTAATGTCGCAACTGCTTGCAAATGCAGGCATCGAGAACATCGTCATCGACCGCAAAGGCCGCGCCTATATTGAGGCGCGGGTGCGGGCCGGAATTCTGGAACAGGGCACGGTTTCAGCCATGCGCGAAGCGGGTGTCGCAGATCGGCTTGACGTCGAAGGCATCCCGCATCACGGCCTAGACCTCGCGTTTGAGGGCGCGTCCCATCACATCGATATCGTGGGTCTCACGGGCAAGACTGTTGTGGCGTACGGGCAGACCGAGGTAACAAAGGATTTGTTCGTCAAACGCACGCAGCAAGGTGGGCGGTTCTATTTTGACGTTGAAAATGTTGTGCTGTCGGGACTGAAATCTGACCGCCCCGCTGTCAATTTTCGCCACGCGGGACAGGATGTCGAAATCAGCTGTGACTACATCGCAGGCTGTGACGGATTTCATGGTGTGTCGCGCAACGCGATCCCTGCGAATGTGCTTAAAACCTATGACCGTGTTTATCCGTTCGGCTGGCTAGGCATCTTAACGGAACGTCCTCCTGTAAGCATGGAATGCGTTTACACCAACCATCCGCGCGGGTTTTCGCTGTGCTCGATGCGTTCTGCCACGCGCAGCCGATACTATATCCAGTGTGACAGCAATGATGACGTCGCCAATTGGTCTGATGACAGGTTCTGGGATGAATTTGCAGCCCGCATCAGCCCTGATTTGGCGGCGAAATTGCAGACTGGCCCGTCGTTTGAAAAATCTATCGCGCCGCTGCGATCTTTTGTGGCTGAACCCATGCGCTACGGAAATCTGTTCCTTGCGGGGGATGCGGCGCATATTGTGCCGCCGACAGGCGCCAAGGGGTTGAATTTGGCGGTGGCAGACATCCGTATCCTTGTGCGCGGCTTGGTAGAACGCTACGCCAGGGGCAACACGCACCACATCGATACCTATTCGCAAAAGGTGCTGGCGCGGGTTTGGAAAGTCGAACGCTTTTCCTGGCAGCTGTCCAATCTGATGCACCAATTCCCCGACCATTCGCCGTTCGAGAAAAAGATGCAGCGCGCCGAATTCGATTATCTCATGCAATCTGAGGCCGCATCGCGCACCATTGCGGAAAACTATGTCGGCCTACCTCTCGATTAATCCAACCACCCGAGGCAGCTATGCAATTCAAAACGCTCAACGATAATTTGGTCGCCTACCGCCACCGCACTGGCGCAGGGCCCGTGGTGGTGTTCGCGAATTCGCTGGGGAGCGATCAGAGCATTTGGGATCATGTGATCGAAAACATGGGGCGGCACCGCGCCACGCTCACCTATGATTTGCGCGGGCAGGGGGCGAGCGGGATCAGCACGGCCTCCTACACGATGGATCAATTGGGCGACGATCTGATCGCACTGCTGGATCGTTTGGGTCTGACGCAGGTCATTTTGTGCGGGGTGTCTATCGGGGGCATGATCGCGCAGACGGTTGCCACGAAGCGCCCCGATCTGATCCGTGGGTTGGTGTTATGTTGCACAGGCATGAAGATTGGCGATGCGGACCGTTGGAATACGCGGATCGCGGATGTGACCGACAAGGGGCTGGCCGCACTGTCGGACGGAATCATGGATCAATGGTTCCCGCCACCGTTTCACGCCACACACCCCGAAGCGCTGGCAGGACACAAAGCGATGGTCAGCCGCAATGCGCCGCTTGGATATACGAACGCCTGCGCGGCCCTGCGTGATGTCGATCTGCGCGCGTCCACGCCGATGATCACGGCCCCGACTATTTGCATCGCTGGCGGTCAGGACGGATCGGTCAGCTTAGACGTCATGGAACGGCTTGCTGGTGCAATTGTGGGTGCGCGATTGGTAACATTGCCAGACGCTGGCCATCTGCCTTGTCTTGATGCGCCAACGGGCGTTGCGGGCGTCATTGCGGACCTGATCGCGCAAACCAATGAACTGCTTGATCGCCAAAGCACGGGCATGGCGGTACGCCGCGCGGTTCTGGGCGCGGCCCACGTGGACCGGGCCGAGGCCGCCAAAAACGATTTTGACCGCGCATTTCAAACCCTGATTACCCAAGGTGCATGGGGCACAGTCTGGGCCAGCGATGCAATTTCGCGACGCGAACGATCCATGATCACACTTGGGCTGCTCGCCGCTCTCGGAAACTTTGATGAAATCCCGATGCATGTGCGCGCCACCGCCCGAACGGGTGCGACGCCCTCCGATATTCGTGAGGTGTTCCAGCATGTTGCTATCTACACTGGCGTTCCCCGCGCAAACCACGCGTTGAAGCTCGCCAAAATAACACTTGCAGAAATGGAGGCCGATGATGACTGAAAACCTGATCAAACCGCGTGACCTTGATTGGCATCCACAGCCTGTCGCGAAAGATTATCGTTCCACCCATTTACGCGCGCCTGCCCACGCGCGCCTACACTACGCGCCGACGGCTACAGAAATGACGGGGCCTGCGTTCGGGCACGCGATGCTGGGAGAATACGACGATGACCTGATCGTGAATTACGCTGCAGCAGGGCAGTCGGCTATCGGCCCGCGCATCATCGTTCACGGAACCTTGCGCGATGAGGATGGCCGCCCTGTGCCGGGTAAACTTATTGAAGTTTGGCAAGCCAACGCAGGCGGGCGGTATCGCCATAAAAAGGACGACTATACTGCACCTTTGGATGAAAATTTCGCCGGCTGCGGGCGCTGCATTACCGGCACGGATGGTGCCTACAGCTTTCGAACAATCTTGCCTGGGGCCTATCCATGGCCCAATGGCGGAAACGACTGGCGTCCCGCGCATATCCATTTTTCGGTCTTCGGGGACGGCTTTGCGCAGCGCCTGATCACGCAGATGTATTTTGAAGGCGACCCGCACATCGCGTTGTGCCCCATCGTGCAATCCATTCCTGATGCGGCGGCGATTGACCGCCTTGTGGCCAGGTTGGATATGACCAAAACCGTTCCCATGGATATCCGTGCGTACCGCTTTGATATCGTCCTGCGTGGGCGGTCCGCCACACCGTTCGAAAACGCGATGGAGGGCACGTAATGGGCGATCTAAAAGAATCCGCGTCCCAAACGGCTGGGCCTTACGTTCATATCGGTTGCGTGCCCAGCTTTGCGGGGCTTTCGGGCATGTATGGCGGCCGCGACCTGGGTGCATCCATGATAACGGATGATGTCATTGGACACCGCATTGCCGTGACGGGCTGTGTGTATGATGGTGACGGTGCACCGCTCACAGATGCGATGATTGAAATCTGGCAAGCCGCACCGGACGGCACATTTGCGATGGACGGGTTTAGCAGTTGGGGGCGCCAGCCAAGTGCGTCCGATACCGGGGTGTTCACCTTCAACACGCTAAAACCTGCGGCGATTGGCAATCAGGCACCCCATATTATGGTCTGGATCGTTGCGCGCGGTATCAACCTTGGTCTGACAACGCGCATCTACTTTCCCGATGAGGACAACCGCTCTGATCGTGTGTTTACACTCGCGGGCGGGCGCGCCGACACAATGGTCGCAACGGCCACTGCGGATGGATATCACATCGACATCCATCTTCAGGGGCCAAATGAAACGGTATTTGTTGATGTCTGATAATCCTTGCATCCTGTGTTGCGCGATCACCGGTTCAGTCCCGACGAAGGCCGACAATCCGGCCGTGCCCATTTCGATTTTGGAACAGATCGAAAGCAGTCAGGCGGCGGTAGAGGCAGGCGCAAGCATCATCCATGCCCATGTGCGAAACGACGATGAAACGCCCTCATCGGACCCTGACAAGTTTGCCGCTTTGAAAGAGGGCCTTGAAAAATACTGTCCCGGCGTGGTGATCCAGTTTTCAACAGGCGGGCGGTCTGGGGCTGGCAAAGAACGGGGCGAAATGTTGTCGTTGCGCCCCGACATGGCGTCCCTGACGGTCGGGTCCAACAATTTCCCAACGCGGGTTTATGAAAATTCACCGCACCTGATTGCGTGGCTGGCGAGTGAGATGACCCGCTATGACATCACCCCCGAAGTTGAAGCCTTTGATCTGAGCCACATCCTGCAAGCAATTGCGATGCATGACGCGAAGATTTTACCCGCCAAGCTTTACGTTCAATTCGTGTTCGGCGTAAAAAACGCGATGCCCGCCGACAAAGCCGTATTTGATTTCTATGTCCAGCTGATGAAAACCCGCGTACCCGATGCCCCTTGGTGTGCGGCAGGTGTGGGCCCCAGCCAGATCACAGTCAACGAATGGGCGATTGCGGCGGGAGGCCACACGCGCGCAGGGCTTGAGGATAACGTGCGGTTGGACCGCGATACCCTCGCGCCGTCCAACGCCGCCCTTATCAAACGCGCAGCCGACCTGTGCGATAAATACGAACGCCCCGTGGCAACAATCGCCCAGACCCGCGCGATTTTGGGCCTGAGGTCCGCATCATGAGCGGGGTTTTGACACACGCGTGGTTCGCTGGGCTGTTCGCGGATCCCGAAATCGCGGGTCTTTTGTCTCCCGCTGCGGACCTTGCCCGTTACCGCGACATCGAAATTGCGTGGACGATGGCGCTCGCCGATGTTGGAAATGCCGATCGGTCGCTTTGTGAACATGCCGCACAGCACATCGCGACCTGTGAGATTGCAGGTGACACCATTCGCGCAGGCGTGATCCAAGACGGCCTGCCAATTCCCGCGTTCGTCAGGGCGCTTAAGGCCAACGCGACAGAGACTGGCAAACAGGTGATGCATTTTGGCCTGACCTCACAGGACGTGATGGATACCGCCCTGATGTTGGCGCTGAAATCTATACTGGGACTTTATCGAGCGCGCCTGACCCACTTGGCCGATGCCCTTGATGTCCTTGCGAGCGCCAATGCGGGGAACGCCTTGATGGGATATACCCGTATGCAGGCGGCGCTGCCGATCATAGCTGACGGGCGGATCACGACATGGGTACGCCCGCTGCGAGGGTATGTCGAAGACATTGACCGCATCACGGAAAAACTGGACGTTGTGCAATGGGGTGGCCCAATTGGCATCCGCGAAACACATCCCGCTGACGCCTTGGGCCCCGCATTTGCCGCAAGGCTGGGCCTGCGTGATCCGGGCTTTGCATGGCACACCACACGGTCCGACGTTGCTGAACTGGGTGGGCTGATCGCCCGTATGACCGGGAGCTTAGGAAAGATGGGGCAGGACATTGCGTTGATGGCGCAACGTGGGGCGGGCGAAATTACCTTGAATAAAGGGGGCACGTCGTCTGCCATGCCTCATAAGCAAAACCCGATCCTTGCTGAATTGCTTGTAACGATCGCGGGTTACACGTCCCAACAATCTGGCACCCTCAATTCCGCGATGGTTCATGAACAAGAACGATCAGGAGCGACTTGGGTCCTCGAATTCATGACATTGCCCGATATGCTGCAACTGTGCGGCACTGCACTGGTCTCGGCGCACTCATTGATCGGGCAGGTTGTTTCGGTCGGTGTGCAGGAGACAGGCAAATAGGGTGTCACGATCCGGGTTGCGTCAAGCAGGACGTTGATTTGACAGCCGCGCGCTGTAGTTTGGGGCAATGATAAAATACGTTTTGATCCTATTGTCGTCAGCCCTGCCTGCGCAGGCATCAATCTCGTTCGCGTGCACCGAACTTGACCGTGTATCGTTGTCCGCTGAAGGATCTATGCGACCCGTATACGAAGGACGCCCACTTAATTTTACATGGGACGAAGACGATTTTTCGGGCGATGATATATTCTATCATGATGCGTATTCGATCAACTCGTCTGACGATGGAGGGTTTCTTGCATTTGCTGAAAATTCCGACCGGAGCGATTTGTTCAGTTTTGAAAATGGTACTCTTATGCACACGGAAATCGTAAAATACGGGAGAGCGCCGTCGATACAATCGCAGGTGTTTGAATGTGCCGACGTGACTAAATTCTAGTTCAGATTTTAACGTACGCGCGAATGATCGCCATCGTGGTTCAGATTGGAAAGATCCATAAATGTATCTAGGGTCAGGACCCATTAACTGATTGAGGTTATTGCGTTGTCATGATTCACGACCCCCAGTTCTGGGGGATGTCATGAGCAACTTATACTGGCTTACGGAGACGCAGATGGAGCGTCTCCGGCCTTACTTTCCAAAGAGCCGAGGTCGTGCTCGTGTGGATGACAGGCGTGTTTTGAGCGGCATTATTTTCATTAATCGCAATGGTTTAAGGTGGTGTGATGCACCTGCCGAGTATGGACCACCGAAGACGCTATATAATCGCTGGAAGCGCTGGAGTGATATGGGCATATTTGCCTGGATCTTGATGGGACTGGCCGAGCAGGCTCCGGATACCAAGACCATCTCGATCGATGCCACCTACCTCAAGGCACATCGTACGGCGTCCAGCCTGCGGTTAAAAAAGGGGGGGTGGACGCCTGATCGACCGGCCTTCATGCACAAACTTTACCTTGCGACTACGAGGAATTTCTCGAGGAGGTTTTGCTCCATCAAAAGATTTTTGTTTATGCCAAAATGGGTTTATCGCAAGAGGAAGCCTTCGAGGCAGTTCATGCTGATGACAGCGGCTTCTTCAGCGGCACAGTGATCATCAGCCCCAATCTGATAGAAGCTATCTACAGTATGTCTAACGCTGGCTTCGGTGCATTTGACATCACCGTAATGAGATTTGAAGATTGCCACCGTTAATACAGCCTCACTGAGAGCCATGAACTTCTGGGCCACTAGGCTTCGTTTATGTCTGACTTGAGCCTGTGAGGAGCGTCAGAGGGTGTGGCGCAAGCGCTAGCTGAGCAAGCTCATTGGGACCCTCCAGAAAATACGCAGGTGAATCCGTCTCGCTTGGTTTGCCCGTATGAATCCAATACAAAGATTTAGTTTGGTGTCTCAAGGTGATCCAACAGTAAAGCCAAGCCGTTCACTCAATCACACAAACGAGCCAGAGCCTCCATTACTCAAGCCGCTCTGATGTCCAACTTTATATGACGACGGATAAAGACTGAAAAACTGCACCCACGTTCGTATCCAGCATGAGCTATAAGATAAAAGGTTTGATAGACTTTAAGCTGTGGCCACGTACTTACCATGACTAGGTTGGCTGATTATGTCCTTGGCAAGTAGCTGCTTAATAGCTCTGAACAAAGTTG
>JABBAI010000091.1:0-68168 GCA_018608045.1 Octadecabacter sp.
GTCAGGCTCATAACCTGAAGGTCGTAGGTTCAAATCCTACTCCCGCAACCAAGTACACGCCGCCCTTTGGGGCGGTTTTTTGTTTTGAACGATCATTTTCGCCCAATCTTCACCTTTCCCTGTGCACGTTCTACTGTGCCGATCAAAGGACGTACCCACATGACCAATATTGTTGAAGTTCGCAACCTCACAAAACGCTATGATGGCGGCTTTGAGGCGCTGAAATCAGTCGATCTTGATATTGCTGAGGGTGAAATCATTGCTCTGTTGGGGCCAAATGGAGCGGGGAAGACTACGCTTATTTCTACGATTTGCGGAATTACGCGCGCCACTGATGGGGCTGTGATGATTGGCGGGCATGATAACGTCTCCGATTTTCGCGCCGCGCGCAATTTGATCGGCCTTGTCCCCCAAGAAATCAATCTTGAGCCCTTCGAAAAGGTCATCAGCACCGTCAGGTTTTCGCGCGGATTGTTTGGTAAGGCGCCCAATGACGCCTACCTCGAAAAGATCCTTCGCTCCCTATCGCTGTGGGACAAAAAAGACTCCAAGATCATGGCTTTGTCTGGCGGGATGAAACGTCGTGTCCTGATTGCCAAAGCGTTGTCGCACGAACCTCGCGTTTTGTTTCTTGATGAACCGACCGCTGGCGTTGATGTCGAACTTCGCAAAGACATGTGGGAGGTCGTTGCCAAGCTAAAGGAAGATGGCGTTACGATCATCCTCACGACCCACTACATCGAAGAAGCTGAGGCTATTGCAGACCGCATCGGTGTGATTGCAAAAGGTGAAATCTTGCTGGTTGAAAACAAAGCCGACCTTATGACGCGCATGGGCCAAAAGACGCTGAAGATCGAATTGGCGACCCCTATTACAGACATACCTACCTCCCTCGGCGCATACCACCTCGCGATTGAAGGGGATGGTTTGCTGTATTCATATGACACCAAGACCGATCGAACGGGCATCACTGGACTTCTGTCTGACCTTCAAAAGGCAGGTCTGAAAATGACCGATCTACAAACACGCCAGTCGAGCCTTGAGGAAATTTTCGTATCTCTAGTATCTGAAAAGGAGGGCGTTGCATGAATTTCCAAGCTATACGGTCCATCTATATCTTTGAAATGGCACGCTTTTTTCGAACGCTTATGCAAAGTTTTCTCAGCCCTGTTTTGTCCACGGCGTTGTATTTCGTGGTCTTTGGTGCTGCAATCGGCAGCCGGATGCAGGACGTCGAAGGCGTTAGCTACGCCGCTTTTATCGTCCCCGGACTGATCATGCTTAGCGTCATGACCCAAGCCACCGCAAACGCATCATTCGGCATCTATTTTCCGAAGTTCATCGGCACAATCTACGAACTTCTCTCCGCACCCGTGTCCTTCCTTGAAATCACAATCGGCTATGTGGGGGCGGCGGCAACCAAGGCGCTGTTCATCGGGGTCGTGATCCTTGGCACGTCCTTTCTGTTCGTCGATCTGAACATTGAACATCCCATAGCGATGCTCGCCTTTCTTGTGCTCACCTGTCTGTCGTTCTCGCTCCTCGGGTTTATTATCGGCATCTGGGCGGGGAATTTCGAACAGCTGCAACTGATCCCATTGCTGATCATCACGCCGCTCGTCTTTCTTGGGGGGTCGTTCTACTCCGTGTCTATGCTCCCCCCGATTTGGCAGACGATCACGATGTTTAATCCAGTGGTTTACCTGATCTCGGGCTTCCGTTGGTCCTTCTTTGGGACGGCGGATGTGCCCATCGGGATCAGCCTTGTCGCGATTACAGTCTTTACCAGCCTATGCTTAGCCGTCATCGCCTGGATTTTTCGGACGGGCTGGCGCATTCGCCAGTGATCGATGGCCTTGTTTACCCCCCCATTGCGACCTAGATGGAAAGACATGAAACGCTGGATCCCATTTCTCAAGTCTGACCCGACGGTTGCTGTGATACGCCTGCAAGGTGCCATCGCGTCGTCTGGCCGTGCCCTCAATGATCGCGGTCTTGCCGCCAGCATTGAAAAGGCCTTCCATAGCAAACCCAAAGCTGTCGCACTTGAGATCAGTTCCCCCGGTGGGTCCCCCGTTCAATCGTCTTTGATCGCATCCCGCATCCGGCGTTTGGCGGACGAAAGGGACATTCCCGTGTACGCCTTTGTCGAAGATGTGGCCGCCTCTGGTGGGTACTGGCTCGCGACCGCCGCGGACGAAATTTACATTGATGCAGGGTCCATCATTGGCTCCATCGGGGTGATTTCTTCGGGCTTCGGTCTGACGGGGACCCTTGAAAAGGTCGGTGCTGAACGTCGTGTTTATACGGCGGGCACATCCAAAAGCATGCTGGACCCGTTTCAGAAAGAAAAACCCGCAGACGTGAAGCGCCTGAAAGGGCTGCTTGATGACATCCACATCTTGTTCAAGGATCACGTCGCCGCGCGCCGCACAGGCAAATTGGCAGACCAAGATTTGTTCACTGGCGAAATCTGGGTTGGCCAGAAGTCCATTGATGTGGGCCTTGCAGATCAGATCGGCCACCTTGTTCCCACGATGAAGAATCTTTTTGGCGACAAAGTGAAATTCCGCCGCTTCGGGCAAAAGAAACCATTCCTCAGCCGTTTTGGTGCGCAGATTATTGATGACACTGTGGCCAGCATAGAAGAACGCGCGGCTTATGCGCGGTTTGGCCTTTAGATGATTTTCAAGATTGTTTCGCTGTTTCTGGTCGGCATGGTCATCTTGGGCATGATTGGTAAACTCAAGGTGCCGGGCCTGAAACAGATTACGGATGCGAAATGTCGCCGCTGTGGGAAATTCACATTCGGTAAAAACTGTGACTGTAAGGGACGAACTTAAATGCTCGATTGGCTGTCATTGCCCTCCGGTCCGCTGACCGACTGGATCTATACAGTTGTCGGCCTTGTTCTGCTGCTCCTTGCGGGGGATAGCCTGGTTAAGGGGGCCGTGAACCTGTCGTTGCGCCTTGGCGTTCCTGCGTTGATCGTGTCCCTCACGATTGTGGCCTTTGGGACCTCTGCGCCTGAGCTGTTGATTTCTGTTCAGGCGATCTGGGACGGCGTGCCTGATCTTGCCCTTGGTAATGTGGTTGGGTCCAATACGGCGAACGTGCTGCTGGTCCTTGGCATCCCCGCATTGATGGCCGTGATGCACACAAGCACCTGTGACACCCGTACCAGTTACCTTCAGATGATGGCGGGAACGCTGTTGTTCATTGGTCTGGCCTACCGCAGCAAATTTGATTGGCTGTCGGGCATCGTATTGCTGACCGCTTTGGCCGCAATTTTGATCCATGCGGCGATTAGCGCGAACCGTCACCGCAAGGCCGGCATAGCCGTTGAAGATGATCTTGAAGATCTTGAAGGTGCAGACCCTGATTTGCCATGGCCCAAGATTATTCTGTTCCTTGTGTTGGGTCTGATTGGTCTGCCGTTTGGTGCGTCCCTGCTTGTGGATGGTGCGTCCAACATTGCGCGCGATTACGCCATTTCTGATGCGGTGATCGGGCTGACGCTGGTGGCAATTGGAACGTCCCTTCCTGAACTCGCGACGACCATTATGGCGGCGCTGCGCAAGCAGGCTGACGTTGTGCTGGGCTCGGTGATCGGGTCGAACTTGTTTAACCTGCTTGGCATCATCGGTGTCGCGTCCCTTGTCGGAACGATTCCTGTGAACCCGACATTCTTTGCCTTTGATTTCTGGGTCATGCTGGGCACATCGGTTTTGTTGATCCCTTTCGTGTTTATGAAAATGGATTTGACCCGCATTTGGGGCGTCATTCTGTCCGCCCTATACCTCGGCTATCTGTACGTGGTGCTGTGATGGCGGCGGCGCTGGTCACTGGGGGTGCGGCGCGTTTGGGTCGTGCAATGGCGTTGTATTTGGCGGGCCGCGGGTACGCTGTCGCAGTGCATTACAATTCCAACAAAGACGCGGCTGAGGCTGTCGCCGCTGAGTGCGGGAATGGGTCCATCGCCATCCAAGCGGATCTGCTGGATGAGGCGCAGACACACGCCCTGCTGCCCGACGCCGCACGCGCCCTTGGCCAGCCTATAACGGTGCTGGTGAACAACGCGTCGATCTTTGAATACGACACAGTGCAAACCGCGACCAAGCAAAGCTGGGACCGTCATATCGGGTCCAACTTGCGTGCGCCTTTTGTGCTGACCCAAGCGCTTGCTGAACAGGCGCCTCCCGCAGATCTCGACGATATGGGGGAACCTGTCGCATCCAGCCTCGTGATCAATATGATTGATCAGCGTGTGCGCAAGCTGACGCCGGAATTCATGACCTACACGATTGCCAAGATGGGGCTTTGGGCGTTCACGCAAACCGCTGCGCAAGGGCTTGCACCACACGTGCGCGTCAACGCGATTGGGCCCGGTCCGACGTTGCAGGGTGCGCGTCAGTCTGAAAACCATTTTCAGCGACAGCGTGAAAGCACGGTCCTCAATCGTGGTGCAAATCCGTCTGACATAACGGCCGCGCTGGGGTACTTCATCGATGCCAAGGCGGTCACAGGGCAGCTTTTGTGCGTGGACGGTGGCCAACATCTTGGCTGGCAAACCCCCGATGTTCTGGGTGTCGAATAGGCCTGATACGTTTCTATCAACCAAAGTTGTGCACTGCCCCCTACGTCAGGTCACATTCTGTTTACATTTCTTTAACGTTTTCAGGCGCTTGCTCTGTGGGTTAGAAAATATGTTAAAATTTCAATCGATTATGACGGTGCCTAATTTTTAGGCAATCCCTAGAAGTGTTAATAAAACAAAGGTTTTTTCGCACTCCCGCTGTTTTGCCCACGAGGTTATCCACAGTTTTAGTGGGTATGTTTCCTCTTGATTGGGCCGCTTTGCCATTGCAGCGCGCGACGGGAATCATAGGTTAGACGCATGAGCACCCAAACCAGCGATATCAAAACCGGACACGACGTGATCCAAGGCTATCTTCGCACGCTTGATGGATCGCCCGGGGTGTACCGGATGCTCGATTCTGAAAGCCGTGTTTTGTATGTCGGCAAGGCGCGCAGTCTGAAGAACCGTGTCAGCAATTACGCCCGCCCGGCGGGACATTCCGCGCGGATCGCCACGATGATCAGCCACACCGCGTCGATGATGTTCCTGACGACCAATACCGAGACCGAGGCGCTGCTGCTTGAACAAAACCTGATCAAGCAGCTGAAACCCAAATACAACGTGCTGCTGCGCGACGATAAATCCTTTCCTAATATCCTGATTTCAGGGGATCATGATTTTCCGCGCATCGAAAAGCATCGCGGTGCGAAAAAGAAGACGGGCACCTATTTTGGACCCTTCGCCAGCGCGGGGGCTGTGAACCGCACGCTGAATACATTGCAGCGCGCGTTCCTTTTGCGAAATTGCAGCGATAGCGAATATGAAAGCCGCACGCGTCCGTGCCTGCAACACCAGATCAAACGCTGCTCTGCGCCGTGTGTCGGCAAGATCGCGCAAGATGACTATAAGCAGCTGGTCAAAGATGCGGAACGGTTCCTGACGGGTAAATCGACAGAGATGCAGTCGACCTTAGCTGCGCGGATGAACCAAGCCTCTGAGGAGATGGAGTTTGAAAAGGCCGCTGCGCTGCGCGATCGCATCAAGGCGCTGACCCAAGTGCAAACCGCCCAAGGCATCAACCCGCAAAACACCAACGAGGCGGATGTGATTGCCCTTCACCGCGACGGTGGGCAGGCCTGCGTGCAGGTATTTTTCATTCGTGCCAACCAGAACTGGGGCAACCGCGATTATTACCCTCGTGTGTCTGGCGATGAAGATGCGACCGAGGTTATGCAAGCGTTCGTCGGACAGTTTTACAGCGACCGTGAACCGGCTAAGATGTTGCTGTTGTCCCATGGCCTCGATGATGAGGATCTGGTTACGCAAGCGCTGAGCGAAAAGGCAGGCCGCAAGGTTGAAATCCTCGTGCCGCAACGTGGCGAAAAGGCGGAGCTCGTGTCCGGTGCGGCGCGCAATGCCCGCGAAAGTCTGGGGCGTAAGATGTCCGAAACCGCGACGCAAGGACGTTTGCTGCGTGGCCTGAAAGACGCTTTTGCCCTCAAAGACGTGCCCCAACGGGTTGAGGTTTACGATAACTCACACATCCAAGGTGCGTTCGCTGTTGGCGCGATGATTGTCGCGGGCCCCGACGGGTTCGACAAAAACCAGTATCGCAAATTCAACATCAAGGGTGATGATCTCACCCCCGGTGATGACTTCGGGATGATGAAAGAAGTCCTGACGCGGCGGTTCAAGCGGTTGCTGAAAGAAGATCCTGACCGTCAGCTTGGTACTTGGCCGGGTTTGTTGCTGATTGATGGCGGTGCTGGGCAGGTCAGCGCTGTACGCGAAATCATGTCCGATCTTGGTGTCGGTGATGTGCCCATGGTCGGTGTCGCGAAAGGATTAGATCGCGATCACGGCAAAGAAGAATTTCACCGCACGGGTAAGCCGGTGTTCGCGTTGCAGCGCAATGATCCGGTGCTGTATTTCGTACAACGCATGCGAGACGAGGCGCACCGCTTCGCCATCGGAACCCACCGCGCCAAACGGTCAAAGGCGATTGGTGCCACGCCGTTGGATGATGTCCCGGGCGTCGGCGCCACGCGCAAACGCGCATTGTTGCAGCACTTTGGGTCTGCCAAAGCAGTGGGGCGTGCAGCGTTGGCTGATCTAAAAGCGGTTGATGGTATTTCGGACGCTATGGCCGAAACGATCCACGGATATTTCAATGAAAAAGGGTAACGTCGCGCTGGCAGTGGTGCGTGGCGATGAATGGGCATAGATACAACGTATGACGTGGAACATCCCAAATATCCTGACGCTGTTGCGTCTTTTAGCGGCCCCTGGCGTCGCGATCATGTTTTTGTATTTTGCGCGCCCTTGGGCAGATTGGTTCGCGCTGGTTTTGTTCGTGGTGGCCGCGACGACCGACTGGGTGGACGGCTACCTTGCACGGGCGTGGAACCAGCAGACTAAATTTGGCGCGATGCTGGACCCGATTGCAGACAAAGCGATGGTGGTTATTGCGCTGCTGGTGATTTGCGGGTTTTCAGGGATGGATCCTTGGATTTTGCTTCCGGCGGTCTTGATCATGTTCCGTGAAACTTTCGTGTCTGGCCTGCGTGAATTCTTGGGCGATACGGCGGACACACTTAAGGTCACGCCGCTCGCGAAATGGAAAACCGCCGCCCAGATGACAGCGATTGCCGTGTTGTTTTCAACCGGTGCCTTCGAGACGTATTTCAATATGTCGGTTGAGGGCATGGATGACACAACGATCGAAGCCGTCTTCGCCGGTGACCTCCCCGATGAGGGTGGGATCGTGTGGAAATTTTATGGCACCATGTATTCTTGGTGGATCGGCATCACGCTGTTGTGGATTTCTATGGCCTTAACAGTGATTACGGGTGCGGATTATTTACGCAAGGCCGCGCCGTTTCTAAAGGAAGACTGATGCAGGTTCTGTATTTTGCATGGGTGCGTGAACGCATCGGATTGCCCCGCGAAGAAATCGAAACAACCGCTGAAACCGTGAATGATCTTATTGCGGAATTGCGGACCCGCGAAGCGCGCTATGACATGGCCTTTGCAGACACCACAGCGTTGCGGGTCGCCTTGGATCAAGAATTGTCCGAATTTGACGCCCCTCTTAAAGGTGTGCGTGAAGTGGCGTTTTTCCCGCCCATGACAGGTGGCTGAATGATCCGTGTGCAGGCCATGCCGTTTGATTCGGGCGGTGAATTGAATATCTTTTCTGCCAGCGTCGCAGGGGCGGGTGCTGTCGTCAGCTTTACAGGCCTTGTGCGGGATGTGTCTGGCGGGCTGTCGAGCATAGAAATTGAACACTACCCCGGCATGACCGAAAAGGCGCTAGGCGCGATCCGCGCAGATGCCATGCAGCGCTGGGATCTTGCAGATGCGTTGATTATCCACCGCTTTGGCGCGCTTGATGTGGGCGAAACGATCATGATGGTGGCCACTGCATCTCGCCACCGCAAAGATGCGTTCGAGGCAGCGGAGTTCTTGATGGATTACCTCAAGTCGCGGGCACCGTTCTGGAAACGCGAAGTGACGGCGGACGGCGCGGATTGGGTGGCTTCTAGGGCTGAGGACGAGGACGCGCTGAAGCGGTGGTAAGGGCGGCGCAGGTGCTGTGTTGGGGGCACGTTGTCAGGTGATCGTTGACCAACCCGCAGGCCTCCATCCAAGCATAGACAATCGTCGGGCCGCAAAATTTGAATCCGCGTTTCTTGAGGTCTTTGGAAAATGCCAAAGACAGTTCTGTTGATGGGGGCACATCATCCAACGTCTTGAAATTTGTCTGCATAGGCGCGCCGCCGACCCAACCCCAGCAATACGACGAAAAATCCTCAATCTGAAGATAGGCCTGTGCGTTGCCGATGGTGGCTTGAATTTTTCCACGGTGACGAATGATACCTCCGTTTTGCAACAAGCGGATGACGTCATCTTCGCCCCATGTCGCGATTACGGCTGGATCGAACCCCTCAAAAGCAGCGCGGAAATTCTCGCGTTTTTTGAGGATTGTGATCCATGACAGCCCTGCCTGAAATCCGTCCAATATCAACTTTTCCCACAGCGCGCGGCTGTCCCATTCTGGCACGCCCCATTCCGTGTCGTGGTAGTCAATATAAATGGGTTCAAGGCCGGTCCAGCCGCAGCGCTCTGACATCGGGGTGTCCGTATAATGTCGTTCCAATTGAGTTCAAATCCAGCGTCTTTACCACCCCTTAAAGGTGTCCGTGCAAGATCGCTGGCGAAGGGACGTGGGAATGACATTGATGAAGCCGACAGACGCCTGGGATGACCAGACGCCGCGTGACCCGTTGGAATATGCGGTCAGCATGCGTGACAAGGACGTGTTGTCGATGGTGCGCACCGCGTTGGCCACCGACAATTGCAAACTGGCGATGCAGCCTGTGTGTGCCGCACAGAATGGATACCCGATTGCGTTTCATGAATGTTTGATCCGCGTGATGGATGAAACAGGCCGCATCATCCCCGCCCGCCAGTTTGTCGGTGAGATCGCAGAAACAGGATTGGGGCGTGATATTGATGCGGCCAGTTTAAGACTGGCGTTTAGGCTACTTGAACAGCACCGTGATCTACGCCTGTCAGTGAACGTATCTGCGCGATCGTTGGGGGATGTCGCATGGCGTCGTGTGCTGGACGGTGAACTCGCCAATACATCCATGAATGTGGATCGCCTGATCCTTGAAATTGGGGAAAACAGTGCGATGCAACTGCCCGAAGTTGTGATCCGGTTTATGGAAGAAATGCAGCCCTATGGCCTTTCATTTGCTCTCGATGATTTCGGGGCAGGGATGACCGCCTTTCGCCACCTCAAGGGTTTCTTCTTTGATCTGGTGAAGGTCGACAGCCACTTTACCAGAAACACCCACAACAACCCTGACAACCAAGTGCTCGCCGAAGCGTTGATAACCGTCGCGCATCAATTTGAAATGTTTGCTGTCGCCGAAGGAATCGAGTCCCAAGAGGAGGCTGATTTTCTAATTTCAATCGGGGCGGACTGCGTGCAGGGCTACCATTTTGGGGTCCCAAAATTCAATGTTTAAGCGCTAACGGCATCACAGCAAAGCCTTAAGCGGGTAAGTCGTGCGGCAGTGCAGCATTGCGGTTGTTGCCCCGACGTCATAAGACAATGCGCAACGGCGGCTGAGGGTCCTGTTGCGTTTGTATGTCTTTTGGGGCTCTCTGTATTCGCCGAAAGGTCGGAACAATGAGAGGACTCACCCAATGACCAACGTAGTAATTGCATCTGCAGCCCGTACAGCCGTCGGAAGTTTTGGCGGCGCATTCGCCAACACCCCAGCCCATGATCTTGGTGCTGCGGTTCTTGCCGAAGTCGTGGCGCGCGCTGGTATTGATCCATCCGAAGTGTCCGAAACAATTCTTGGTCAGGTTCTGACAGCGGCACAGGGCCAAAACCCTGCCCGTCAGGCGCACATCAATGCAGGTTTGGCGAAAGAAGCGGCTGCATGGTCACTGAATCAGGTTTGCGGATCCGGCCTTCGCGCCGTGGCGCTGGGCGCGCAGCACATCATGCTGGGTGATGCGTCTATCATTGCGGCAGGCGGACAAGAAAACATGACTTTGTCCCCCCACGCGCAAAATATGCGTGCCGGCCAGAAAATGGGTGACATGAAACTGATCGATACGATGATCAAAGATGGCCTGTGGGATGCTTTCAATCAGTACCATATGGGTCAAACCGCTGAAAACGTGGCGGCGAAGTGGGAAATTTCGCGCGACATGCAGGACGAATTCGCGGTCGCATCACAGAACAAAGCCGAAGCCGCACAGAAGGCTGGCAAGTTCGTGGATGAAATCGTGCCGTTCACCGTGTCCACGCGCAAAGGTGACATCATCACCGACGCCGATGAATACATCCGCCACGGCGCCACAATCGAAGCCATGGCAAAAATGCGCCCCGCCTTCACCAAAGACGGCACAGTCACAGCCGCCAACGCATCCGGCCTGAACGATGGCGCAGCGGCGACTTTGCTGATGTCTGCGGACGAGGCTGAAAAGCGCGGCATCGAACCGCTGGCACGAATTGCATCTTATGCAACCGCCGGTCTTGACCCGTCCATCATGGGCGTTGGCCCGATCTATGCATCGCGCAAAGCCTTGGATAAGGCGGGTTGGTCTGTCGGTGATCTTGACCTCGTTGAGGCCAACGAAGCCTTCGCCGCACAAGCCTGCGCTGTGAACAAAGACATGGGCTGGGATCCCGCGATCGTTAACGTAAATGGCGGCGCGATTGCCATCGGCCACCCGATTGGCGCATCCGGCTGTCGTGTTCTGAACACCCTGTTGTTCGAAATGAAGCGCCGCGGTGCCAAGAAGGGTCTTGCGACCTTGTGCATCGGTGGCGGTATGGGCGTCGCGTTGTGTGTTGAACGTCCATAATATCGCAAATCAGTCAGCGCAATAAAGTTACGCTGACTGATTTGTTTGAATAGCATTATTACTGAATAAAATTCTTGAAGGAGACGACTTATGGGACGTGTTGCACTCGTCACAGGCGGTTCGCGCGGTATCGGCGAAGCCATTTCTAAGAAGCTGAAAGAAGACGGTTACACCGTTGCTGCGACATATGCGGGCAACGACGAAGCCGCCGCCAAGTTTACTGAAGCAACGGGTATCAAAACCTATAAGTGGAATGTAGCGGACTATGAATCGTCCAAAGCAGGCATCGCGCAGGTCGAAGCAGACCTTGGCCCGATCGAAGTTGTCGTCGCCAATGCGGGCATTACACGCGACGCGCCATTCCATAAAATGACGCCAGAGCAGTGGCACGAAGTGATCGACACGAACCTTACGGGCGTGTTCAACACGATCCACCCAATCTGGCCCGGCATGCGCGAACGCAAATTCGGCCGTGTGATCGTGATTTCTTCGATCAACGGTCAAAAGGGCCAGTTCGCACAAGTGAACTACGCCGCGACGAAATCTGGCGACCTTGGAATCGTGAAATCCTTGGCGCTTGAAGGTGCGCGCGCAGGTATCACAGCCAACGCTGTTTGCCCGGGCTACATCGGAACTGAAATGGTCCGCGCGATCCCTGAAAAGGTTTTGAATGATGTGATCATCCCGCAGATTCCAGCGGGTCGTTTGGGTGAACCAGAGGAAATCGCACGTTGTGTGGCATTCCTTGCGTCGGATGACAGTGGTTTCATCAACGGGTCCACGATCTCTGCGAACGGTGCGCAGTTCGTCGTCTAAATCGAACATCTTAGAACGACAAAAGGGCGGGGATGATCCCCGCCCTTTTTGCATTTCTGGATTGGCTTAGCGGCCAAATATGCCAGATACCCAGCGACCAAATGCACCGGCGCGTTCGGCGCGGGCTTTGGCAACAATCAGGTCAATTTCTTTTTGGGTCAGTTGTTTGTACATGGTTGTATCCAAGATCAGTGTGGTTTCCTCCTACGCCCCAGACATAAGATGTCGGGCGCCGGTCCAAAACCGATCATTGTGCAAACCCGCCCTGCGTTCAGCGCAATGGGCGTTTTCGAAAATGACCCAAACTACCTATTTGCGGCGGAACAATCCGCGCAAAACCGCGCCGCGCTGGGCGTGTGCATTGCGGATGGCGTCGCGGGTTCGGGCGTTTGTGGTTGCTTCGAACATGTCAGTTCCTTTCAAGCGGTGTTTCATTTTCTGTCTTCAAGATGAACTTTTGTGATCCTTCGCACAAACGAGACTTTTCATAGCTTCAGTTAAGTAATACTTGTGTGACATGGCTGATCGTCTTCCTCCTCTCACGGCGTTGCGCGCATTCGAAGCGGCCGCACGCCACCTGTCATTTGCCCAAGCTGCGGCTGACTTGAACGTGACGCCCGCCGCGCTTTCCTTTCAAATCAAGTCGCTTGAAACCCATCTGGGTGAACCGGTGTTTCGCCGTTTGAACCGCGCCGTTGAATTGACAGAAGCGGGGCGGATGCTCGCCCCTGGTGTGACAGACGGATTTTCAGCCTTGTCGTCAGCGTGGCGGAACACGCAAAGGTTAAGTGATAACAGTACATTGACAGTAACCGCTGGGCCGGCGTTTACATCCAAATGGCTGGCCCCGCGCCTGTATGAATTTGCGCAAGCCCACCCCGAAATTGAACTACGGTTTTCGGCATCGCTGCGGTTGATCGATTTTGATCGTGACGCTGTGGATGTCGCGATCCGGTTTGGTTTGGGGCACGACAAAGATGTACATTCCGAACCGCTGATCCGTGAATGGATGACGCCGATGATGACGCCCGAACTGGCAGAAAAGTTTGGGACGTTAGAAAATCTGTCCCAAGCTCCCCTCATTCACGACGAATCTATTTCGTTTTTTAAACAACCGACGGATTGGGCTGCGTGGTGCCGCGCAGCTGGTCTTGCCTTTGATACGACGTCTGGATTGCGGTTTAGTCAGGTAGATCACGCATTGGATGCGGCAATATCGGGGGCGGGGGTGGTACTCGGGCGCGTATCGTTGGCGACCCGCGCGCTGGAACAGGGTCGCTTGGTGGCACCGTTCCAGATGGGGCTTTTGACGGAGGCACAGTTCAGGTTCATCTGCCCCCAAGGCACAGAAAATCGACCACATGTCGCGGCGTTCAGGTCGTGGATTTTGAAGGAAATTCAAGCGTCTGAGATATTTGAAGCCGGGCGGACGCTTATATCGCCACAGGCGTAGGCGCTGGCGAAATCCGCCAGCACCTGTTGTGAAATCAGTTGGCCGACAGGCGCGTGATTTCTTCTTTCAGGTAGAGTTTTTCTTTCTTGAGCCGCGAGACTTCAAGATCGTCGGACCCCGGACTGCGTTGGGCGACTTCGACAGCATTAGACAGGTTTTCGTGTTTTTTCTTCAGTGTCTGCAGGTGGGACGTCAAGCTCATGGTGTTCCTCCGTTACTGTGTGATGGTCTTTGAATCTGACCATATTTTTTTCCGCGTGTCACGCTGCAGAGCAGCAATCTGGCAGTGAATACAGGACACCTTCAAAACATTGCGAAATTATTAATCGGGGAAGGGGAATTGTGCGCCATCGCGTAAAACGGCTTTGATGTTTGGGTGGTAATCTTCGCCGTCGCGTAGATGCGTGTCGCCTTGATGCAAAACGACCGGCGCGTTGAGGGCAAACGGCGTCATTCCGTGTTTGCGCACCCGAAGGATAAACCGATCCGCATTGCGCCCGTGTCGACCCACGATTGGCGTCACAGTGATGGATCCAAATCGAGCATCCAGCGCGCGCAGAATTTCGGGCAGGCGGTCCGCCTTTTGGATCAATGTCAGCCAGCCTTTGGGTTTCAACCGGCGATAGGCAACATCCAACCAATCTTGTGTTTTCGTGGCCCCACCAAACGCAATGTCACGATCTTCGTGTGGGCTTGAATGTCCTGCATTGCGTTGAAAATATGGGGGGTTTGCCAGAATTTGATCAAACGACAAGGCGGTCAGATCAGCAGGCAACGCGCGCAGGTCAGCGGTATAAATCGTCGCGCCAAACCCGTTGGCATCCACATTTGCGCGGCACAGATCGGCGTAGTGCGGCTGCATTTCAATTCCACGGAGATCAAGATCTTCAACCCGCGACGCCAGACACAACAAAGCGGCCCCAGTTCCGCAGCCCAATTCCAGAACAGACTGCCCCGCGCGCGCTGGAACCGACGCCGCAAGTAGAACGGGATCAACACCTGCCCGATATCCTTTGGTGGGTTGTTCTAGTGTGATCCGCCCACCAAGAAAGGCATCGAATGTCGTCTCAATCGTCGTCATTACTGACCAAGGTCGATGTCGTTGGCCTTCATCACTGAGGTTGCGATGAAGTGATCTTCGCGACGCACCATCAAACGGCGTGGCAATATGCCTAATGAGCCATCAAGGATGCTCATATTTACGTCCAACTCGAACACCTCTATATCCTCTCCTTGAAGAAGGGCTTTGACGAAGGCGATGATGGTGATGTCGTTGGTGCGCAGGAGTTCTTTCATGCCCCTGATGTAAGGCGCTTTAGACGCCTTTGTCGAGTAAGGACAATGTGATGAGCTTGGACCACGCAGCACAAAAACCCCACGATCGATTGGCCGAAAGCTTGGCCGATGAAATGGCGGCCGTAAATGTGCTGATCCGCGAACGGATGGCATCAGAACACGCGCCACGCATTCCCGAAGTGACGGCCCATTTGGTGGAAGCAGGCGGCAAACGCTTGCGCCCGATGATGACGTTGGCGGCGGCCAAGATGTGTGGCTACGACGGTCCGTATCATGTGCATCTTGCTGCGACGGTTGAGTTTATTCACACGGCGACATTGCTGCACGATGATGTTGTCGATGAAAGTGAACAGCGGCGCGGCCGACCCACGGCGAATTTGTTGTGGGACAACACGTCGTCAGTGTTGGTCGGTGACTATTTGTTCGCGCGCTCGTTCCAGTTGATGACCGAAACGGGCAGCTTGGATGTATTGCGCATTTTGTCGAACGCGGCGGCCACGATTGCCGAGGGCGAAGTGTTGCAGTTAACCGCAGCGCAGGACTTGGCGACGACCGAGGCGATCTATCTGCAAGTCGTGCGCGGCAAAACTGCTGCCCTTTTTTCAGCGGCCATGGAAGTTGGTGGCGTCATTGCGGGGCGCGACGCTGCGATGGTGCGCGCGCTTTATGAATATGGCGATGCGTTGGGTATTGGGTTTCAGATCGTAGATGACTTGCTGGATTATGCTGGTACGGACGCCACAGGTAAAAACATCGGTGATGATTTCCGCGAACGCAAACTGACGCTTCCTGTGATCAAGGCGGTTGCATTGGCCGACACCGATGAACGCGCGTTTTGGGTGCGTACCATTGAAAAGGGACGCCAAGAAGATGGCGACCTAGACACGGCTTTGGCGATTTTGGCCAAGCACGGGACATTGGATGCGACGCGCATTGAAGCCGTGGAATGGACAGAGAAAGCAAAGGCGTCCTTGGCCCCGCTGCCAGATCATCCGATCAAAGACATGCTGATTGATCTTGCGGATTACGTGGTCGCGCGGGTCAAATAGGCGTCAGCTTAGGGCGGATGTCGGTGCGACCCACCAATCTGGATGTTTGACGCGCAAAGATTGCGCCGCCGCGTCACGCGCTAGATCGGTTTCGAAAATTGCGAAACACGTCGCGCCCGATCCGGACATACGCGCAATCTGGCAGCCATTTTGACTGTTCAGGGATGACAAGACTGTTGCAATCACAGGGGCACTAAGGATGGCAGGTGCTTCGAGGTCATTGCGTTGATCCCGAAGCCAAGTGATCCAATCAGCAGTGTCAAACGGCTCAGGCATGGTGTCCGGCATTGCCGCATTGGTCTTGGACGTTAGGGCCGCGAATACCGCTGGCGTCGAAACACCGACATTCGGGTTCACCAACAGCATCGGCAAGGGCGGCATCGGTGTGATCAAGTCCAACGTATCGCCGATTCCCGTCATGCGGGTCAATTCATGGGACAAACACACTGGCACATCTGCGCCAAGTGCCACGATATCAGACCAATCGGGAAGGGGTTCGGACCACAGGTTCTGCAGGGCGAACAGGGTCGCCGCCGCATCAGCGGAACCGCCCCCAATTCCCGATGCAACGGGCAAGTTTTTAGTCAGCGTTATATGTGCCCCGCGCCCCTTGGTCATCAATCTGGCAGCGCGCAAAACGAGGTTATTTTCGCCCGTGGGAAGACCCGCACCGTAGGGGCCAACGATCGCAAGGGTCAGATCGTCAGCGTCGCGCACCTCAATCACGTCGCTCAACTCAGTGAACATCACCAGAGAATCGAGCAGGTGATACCCGTCGGCCCGCTGCCCCGTGACATGCAGGGTCAGGTTAATTTTGGCGGGGGCTTTTTGGGTTATGACCGCGTCAGTCGCCGTCATTTGCGACCTCAACGGCGGGGGCTGGTGGCGTCCCGTCTTGCGCGTAAACCACGTCTAACCCGACCTCAAGCTTGCGGCGAATACGGGCGGCTGTTTCTTCGTCTGGGTCGAACGACTGCGCGCGACGCCATTGAAAACGGGCTTCGGTTTCACGCCCGACCATCCAATAGACATCGCCCAAATGGTCCGAAATAATCGGGTCGTTTGGTTCCAGTTCAGCAGCACGTTCCATCGGGCCAACGGCGTCCTGATAGCGGCCCAGTTTGTAGTAAACCCATGCAAGGCTGTCCACGATTGCACCGCTGTCGGGGCGTTCGGCAACGGCGGTTTCGATCATACCGAGGGCTTCGTCGTAGTTTTCAGTTATCCCGCGATCTACCATCGAATAGCCGAGGTAATTCAGCACGGATGGGTTGTCTGGGTTCAATTCCAAAGCAGCGCGAAAATCGGCCTCTGCCTCTGGCCACGCATCCAGCCGTTCGTTGACCATGCCGCGCGAATACAACAACCACCAACGGATCGGCGCGACCTCTCCGTAACCTGTTAGCGCCGCATCATATGCCGTGCGGGCGTCTTCAAAATTGCCTTGTTCGCGGTGGATGTCACCCAGCACGGCGAGGGATTGGGGAAGCTCTGGATGGCTGCGTGTCAGCTGGTTCAAAACTTCAATTGCCTGCTCAAATCGTCCCGCAAGCCGCAAAGCCTCAGCACGGCCAATTTCAGCGCTGTGAAACGCGGGGTCCGTCGTGGCGACTTGTGCAAATGTTTGCGCGGCTTCGTCGTATTGCCCCAGCGCATTCAACAGGCGCGCCGTTGCGATTTGCGCCTCTGCATCCTGAGGAGAGGTGTAGCGCGCGGCTTGCGCATAGAGCAGCAGGTAGCTTTCGTTGGCTTCGCCTTGAAGAATATCGGACAGCCCTTTGAACGCATAAGAAATACCCTGCGCAGGTGTTGAAATAACGCCATCCAACGGCGGAATTTCACCAGCTTCGATCGCATTTCGAAAGGCCGCGATTTCGGGGGTGTTGTCGGTGCCAAAGGCGCGGATGATCAGGTCGCCCGCGCGTTCGAATTCGCCCAGCTGGCACAAGATTTGCAAGTGGGCGATGACTGTAGCGCGTGTCGGGGGCACGCCGATATTCGGGGCGAGATCATAGATCGCAGAGGCCTCAGCGAGATCGCCATTCATCGCCAGCGCGAGGGCTTTGTGATGCTGACCAAACGCGCGCAGACCCGGGGTGTCGATCACTTCATCAAAGCTCATCAATGCGCGGGCCATTTGGCCTTTGCCGACGTAGGCCCACGCTTGTGCCAGACCATCAATCAGCGGCCCGACTTCATGACCTGCTTCGAGGTTGGTGAAAATGGCATCCCAATCTTGTGTTCGGGTGGCTTGGGCCATCAGGGCAATACTGGCGATCTGGCTGTCGCCGCCCGCGTCGATAAACGGGCGCGCAATGCCAGCGGCGGATTGCATTTGCCCTGTTCCCACAAACGCCGTGATCGTCTGTTCCATCAGGTTGAGATTGTTGGCGTCGCTGAGCAATGCGCTGCGGAAATACTGCGCCGCTGCGGTGTAATCCCCCTGAATGCCCGCTTGGCGCGCCGCGAGGTAGGCCCCCGAATTAACGTCTGCAACGACAGGCGTTGTAAAACACAACGCAGCAGTCGTGAGGGCGAGGGACAAACGTGAGGGCATGCGGGCTCCGGTTCAATTTCGGTTACGCCAGCCTAGGGGGCGGGATTCGCCCGTGCAAATAACATTTGCACAGGTGCGCGGTTTGTTGCGGCGATTTCGAACAAAAAAGGGCCCCGCACCACGAGGCCCCCCTTTGATTTTATGCCGATTTACATGTTCGGGTAATTGGGCCCGTCGCCTCCCTGTGGGACAGTCCAAGTGATGTTCTGGCTTGGATCTTTGATGTCACAGGTTTTGCAATGCACGCAGTTCTGGAAATTGATCTGGAACTTGCGATCTGCACCGTCCCCGACGAATTCATAGACACCCGCGGGGCAGTAGCGCGCGGATGGACCTGCGAAATCGGGATAGTTCACATTCACCGGAATAGAAGGATCGGTCAGCTTCAGGTGTGCTGGCTGGCTTTCTTCGTGGTTGGTAAATGAAAACGCGACATTGGTCAGGCGGTCAAAGCTAAGTTTGCCATCCGGCTTTGGATATTCAATCGGCTTATGCTTGGACGCCTTTTCTGTAGATGCCGCGTCGGACTTGCCGTGCTTGATCGTGCCAAACAGGGAGAACCCAAATGTGTTTGTCCACATGTCAAACGCGCCGCCCAGCATGGATGCCACCATACCGTACTTAGACCAAAGCGGCTTCACGTTGCGCACCTTCTTGAGGTCTTGGCCGATTGCGCCTGTGCGGACTTCTTCTTCGTATGCGGTCAGTTCGTCTGATGCACGTCCCGCGCCGATTGCGGCATGCGCAGCCTCAGCGGCGGCGATACCGGACAGCATGGCGTTATGATTGCCCTTGATGCGCGGCACATTGACCATACCGACAGAGCAGCCAAGCAAAGCCACGCCAGGAGCGACCATTTTAGGCATGCTCTGATAGCCGCCCTCAGTGATCGCGCGCGCGCCGTAGGCCACGCGTTTGCCGCCCTCAAGAAGGTCAGCGACCATCGGGTGATGCTTAAAGCGTTGGAATTCCATGTAGGGGAACATGTGCGGGTTTTTGTAGTTCAAATGAACCACGAAGCCGACGTAAACCTGATTGTTTTCAAGGTGATATATGAACGAGCCACCGCCCGCGTTCTTGCCAAGGGGCCAGCCGCTGGTGTGTGTTACGGTCCCTTCGCGGTGCTTTGCGGGGTCGATTTCCCAGATTTCTTTCATTCCGAGGCCGTACTTCTGTACGTCGGACTCTTTGGCGAGGTCGTACTTAGCGATGACTTCTTTGGACAGTGATCCGCGCACACCCTCGGACAGGAACACGTATTTGCCGTGCAGCTCCATTCCGATTTCAGTGTTGGGGCCGACACTGCCATCCGCCTCAAGCCCGAACACACCTGCGACGACGCCTTTGATTTCGCCCTTGTCGCCAAAGATCAGTTCTGAACAAGACATGCCGGGGAAGATTTCAACGCCGAGTTCTTCGGCCTGTTCTGCCATCCAACGGCAGACGTTGCCCATGGACACGATGTAGTTGCCGTGGTTGTGCATCAAGGGCGGCATCGGCGTGTTTGGAATGCGGATTTTTCCCGCTTCGCCCAAGACATAGAAATTGTCCTTAGTCACAGGCGTGTTCAACGGCGCGCCTTTGGCTTTCCAATCGGGGATCAGGGCATCAAGGCCAACAGGATCAAGAACCGCGCCAGACAGAATATGCGCGCCCACTTCTGATCCTTTTTCAAGAACCACAACATTCAGGTCCGCATCAAGTTGCTTCAGACGGATCGCCGCGGACAGACCCGCAGGGCCGGCGCCGACGATAACAACGTCATACTCCATGGATTCGCGTTCAATTTCGGCCATGACGGACCTCCCTCGGGCTAGGTAAATAAGTGTCTTAGTTTCGATATAGGGAACGCCGCGCGTCGGCAATCTCACCGCGACACAAAATTACGTGCAAAACGTCGCAAACGTTACGTCCGCAAATAAGCGCCCAGCGACGTGCGATGCCCCTTGAGAACGCAGGCATGCGCGGGTTATGCATATGCACTTGAAATATTGACCCATCAGGGATTGCCGTAATGGACAAGATACCGCTTACACGTGCTGGATTTGACAAATTGGATGCTGAATTGAAGCATCTGAAATCTGTCGAACGTCCGTTGATTATCCGCGCCATTTCCGAGGCACGCGAACATGGCGATTTGTCCGAAAACGCGGAATACCATTCTGCCAAGGAAAAGCAGTCGTTCATTGAAGGGCGCGTGAAGGAACTTGAGGGCGTGATTTCGCTGGCCGATGTGATCGACCCTAGCAAGCTTAGTGGTACAATTAAATTTGGCGCGCACGTCACGATGGTGGACGAGGATACGGACAAAGAAACGTCCTATCAGATCGTTGGCGAATACGAGGCGGATATCGAAAACGGGCGCTTGAACCTGAAATCTCCTATTGCGCGTGCGCTTATTGGTAAAGAAGAAGGCGACAGCGTAGAAGTACGCACGCCCGGTGGTGTTAAGTCCTACGAGATCCTGACAATCGTCTTTAAATAAGTTCCATTCAAATGGCGGATCGTTCAAACAAAGCAGATGTGCCGCTCCGGTCCGGGGCGCGGGACGAGGGCGTTCGCGTCACCGCGATTGAGGTGATTGCCATCGTGATCAGCCTGATTTGGCTGGTCGGCGTTGCGCTATTTTTTCTTGTTCTGCCAAGCGAAGGCGACGGGGCCGCAACTGTCTATTCATTGCGTTTTGTTATGACGCTGATGGCAATTTTCCTGCCGATCGCGATGGTCTGGATTGCGGCGATGGCGGCCCGATCCGCTAAGATTGTGCGGACCGAAAGCCAGCGGTTGCAGGCCGCAATTGATGCAATGCGTCAGACCTATGTGGCCGACCGTCAATCCCGTGGAACGGGGATGGAACCGACTGTTGAACGTAAGTTGAACGAAATTGCACGGGCCACGCAAACGACGGAAACAACACTGGCGACCTTTGCGACATCACGGCCCGCCGCTAAGACGGCTGTAACGCCTACACCTGCGGCGAAGGGTGACGATCAACCAAGCCTCGCGCTGGGCACCATCGCTGAGGATATCACGCCGCCGATTTCCAAGCCGGACCTTGTGCGCGCGTTGAACTTTCCCGACACCGACACTGATGAAGTCGGGTTTGCCGCGCTGCGCCGTGCCCTCAAAGACCGTACCGCCAAGCAATTGATCCAAGCCAGCCAAGACGTCCTGACATTGATGAGCCAGGATGGCATTTACATGGATGACCTGCGCCCTGACCGCGTGCGCCCCGACATCTGGCGCCGCTTTGCTTACGGTGAACGCGGCAAAGCCGTCGCCGCACTTGGTGGGATTAGGGACCGATCATCGCTTGCGCTGACGTCTGGACGGATGCGAGAAGACGCGATTTTCCGTGATGCGGCGCACCACTTTTTGCGCAAATACGATCAGATGCTCGTCGCGTTCGAAGCCCAAGCCAGCGACGAAGATATTGCAGCATTGGCCGAAACCCGCACCAGCCGCGCGTTTATGTTGCTGGGCCGTGTAACAGGCGCGTTTGACTAAACCGGCCACACCATCGTTTCCGAACTTTTGAAGCCGAACACATGGCGCAACAGGCCAAGGTGCTGCGTGTCAGTCGCCACAAATCCTTGGCGTTCATATAAGGCACGGGCGCGCGGGTTGGTGTCGATCACATCGAGGCGCACCTCGCCGTAGCCGCGCGCTTTTGCCTCTGCGCACACCGCGTCCAGCAGTGCCGTGCCAACACCTTTGCCCCGCGCGCGATTACTGATAAATATCCCGTCCATCAAAAAGCGTGCATTTTTGGTGTCGCGTTCCAGCAAGGATATCAGCCCGATCCGCCACAGGCTTGCAACCCAACCATAGTGCTTTGCCATGTCCCGCGCCTTGCCGCCCACCAGCGCGCCGTCGTGGGTTTTGAATCCCGCAACGCCCAGCAAATGGCCATCATCATCGCGCGCACACAGCGCATCGGTGGGATCCAGAACATCATTCACAAAAGCGATACCGCGATGGTCTGGCCCCATGACTATGTTAAGCTTAAGGCCAAAGGCCTCCCAATACAGAACCGCAATTTTACCGCGTTCATCGTCGGAAAACCCTAGAGAGGTTTTCATGGCGATACTCCGAAAATCCAGCCTTCTGATGTGGGCGATACGTTAAGGGTCGCGGTCAATTCAGCGGCTGGCATGTCGGCGATCAGTTCGGTCAAGACATGCATCTGAACTGCGTCCTTGATGGGGTGTTCATTAAGGCGCGGGGTGATGTGGTGGTTGTAAAGGGATGGCCAGACCTCAACAAATGCGACGGGGCGGTCGAGGGGCTCGAACGGCCAAACGGCGATGCGATCTTTGAACATTTGACGCAAGCGGTGCAACACGGGCATCCCCATCATAACCTGGCTTCCCACTGCACCCGGGTAGGCAAGCTGCCACAGCGTAAACGCCCCTGATGCCATGTCTTCGACTGTGCGCCGTTCCGCAAAGGGGGTCGTGTCACGGTCCGATTTGTGCGTCGACAGGAATTCGGTCGCGGCGGATTTCGGGCATCCCCAGAACGGACCACACCCGCCCATGTTGCGGTTAATCTCGCTCGCGATGTCGTAGCGATTGTTGGACTTTGGGTGATCCTCAATTCGTTCTGCAAACCAAGACCATACCGCCAATGGGTCGTCGGACCCTGTTAAAGCTTGGCCGAAACCAGCGGGATAGCCGAACGCGAAATCGAAGCCTAAGAACAGACGCCGCCCCGCGGAAAGTTCGGTTTCGATCAGATCAGCCAGCCATGGTTCAACGGCTTGACGACTGTGAAAATACAGGGGCGCGAACTGCTGCCCGTATCGCTTGACACTAACCCAAATCGCATCAGCGCAGGGTTTGACGGACTTTTGTACGCCGCCGGACCAATCCACAGTCACAACGGTATCAAAGGTCACATCCACATCGCTGCCTGCGCCAGATCGTCCGGTGTGTTGATGTTGAAAAACGATGGCGGCGTTGTGTCTGGGAACATCGCGATTGCTGCGCCGTGGCTTGTTGTAAAGGCGCGGACCTTTCGCCCGCCGTCTTCCAGAAACGTCGCCAAAGCAGTATGCAGCGTCACGGGCCAGATGCCAAACGTGCCATGGTCGCCGTCGGATGTGGCTGCTATGGCAAGGCCCCCTTCGCCAGCCATTAAAAGATTGGGCACAAGATCACAGGGAAAAAACGGCGTGTCGACCGCGGCGGTCACAATATGGGTTTCACCAATAGACTGCGCCCATTCCAGCCCCGCAAGAACCCCGGCAAGCGGGCCGAGGTGACCCGACATTGTGTCTTCAATGATTTGCAAACCCGTGTTGATCGGATTGTTTGAATTGACGGCCATTGCACTGACCTGCGGTTCAAGGCGGTCTGCGCAAAGATCAAGTAAGCGCCGCCCGCCAAGTTGCAAATCCGCCTTGGCTACGTCGCCCATCCGCGCCCCGCGCCCACCCGCAAGGATCAAGCCAATAGGTTCACGCATTGTTGGTCTGCTCCTTAAGGTCGCTGGTCCGGCGCGTTCATACTCCGTCTCTCGTTGTCAAAACGATGCACCAAGGCTATGGCGGATGAAACGATAATGTAAGGCGATATGATGTCAGCGGGCAGCGAAAAATCCTACTACTGGGCGGGCTTCCGTATGGGGATGCCATTCTTGTTGGTTGTCATTCCGTTTGGAATGCTGTTCGGCGTGGTCGCCACGGAGGCAGGGTTCACCAGTTTTCAAACCATGGCATTTTCGTCCGTTGTATTTGCTGGCGCATCGCAGTTCGCGGCGCTGCAATTGATGGTCGAAGACGCGCCGATTTTGATTGTGATCGTGACCGCGTTGGCTGTGAATTTACGCATGGCGATGTATTCAGCCTCCCTCGCTGTGTGGTTGGGCGAAGCACCGCTGTGGAAACGCGCCTTGATTGCATACGTCAACGTTGACCAAAGCTATGCAGTGTCTATCAACCGGTTTGAGGATGAACCCCACTTGACGCTTTCCCAGCGGATTGCGTTTTTCTTCGGGGCGGTGTCGCCGGTTTGCCCGATGTGGGTCGTGGCAACGGCGTTAGGGATTTGGGTTGGCGATGCTATTCCTGATTGGATGGCCCTCGATTTTGCGGTGCCGATTTGTTTTCTGGCCATTATCGCACCGATGATGCGGACGCTGGCACATATGTTGTCGGCGGTTACGTCGATTGTTCTGGCGCTGCTGTTCGCGGGGCTGCCTTATAATCTGGGGCTTTTGATCGCCGCCCTGATCGCCATGATGATAGGTGCCCAAATCGAAGTCTGGATGACCCGCAAAGCAGGGCGGGCAGCGTCATGAACGAACACTACATCTGGACGGTCATTTTGGTGCTGGGTGTTGGCACCTATCTGATCCGGTTTTCGTTCCTCGGCCTGATCGGGGGTAAGGATTTGCCCGAATGGGTGTTGCGACACCTGCGTTACACGGCTGTTGCTGTCTTGCCCGGATTGATCGCGCCGCTGGTGTTGTGGCCCGCCGCGACAGGGGGCGACGTCGATCCTGCACGTCTGAGTGCGGCCCTTGTGACGTTTGGCATAGGGTTGCTCACGAGCAACGTTATCGCCGCCATCCTGTGCGGAGGCGCGACATTGTTCGGGATGATCTGGGTGTTGGGCGCTTACTGATCCGCGGTAAGCGCGGCGTCGATTTCAGCTGCGGCGATTGATTTGTCGTCGGCGTCGTTTTCGCGGTATTCACGTTCGCGCACACCAGGAAGTTTTGCGAACACGTCGGACAGATTGTTCGGGAAAAATGTTTGCCTGATCGATTCAAATCCGGGCAGTTGGGCCAACATCCGTGACGTATGCGTTGTGCATGCCGCCTGCGGTGTCGGACCATTGGCGATGGCCAAACGCATCGCCTGTTCTGCAACCTGCGGGGACACATCGATTTCTTGGATAAGCGTGTAGAACGTGACGCGCGAATGGAAAGACAGATAGAACTGTTCAATCCGCGGCGTTATCCCGAAGTGCACGTCGTTGCGTTCGGGAATAGAAGAATGGCCAAAGCTGCCCGCGGGGTCCCAAAGAACCCGCTGACTTGCGTTGATCAGCAGCCCTGTGTGCGCACCATTGCCGGACCCTGTGTTCTTCATTGTCATCAACGTCAGGCGCTTTGGGCCGGGGTGGACATACGCCACGCGGTCAATGTCCGCTTGCGGCGCGAGAACTTCGTCGCGGCCAGCAGTACAGGCTGCCAGAGCGAGAGGGGCCGAAAGAACAAAGGCGCGACGTTTCATCATGATTTAACCGTTGATAATCGCGAGAAGGATGAGCGCGATGATGATTGCGATAGATGCCTTCGTGACCATGCTCATGAAGCCATTAAATGTCTTTTCCTGAACGTCGGTGTTCATTTCGCCATGCTTGTGATCAGCCATTGTGTGTTCCCTTTGGTTCGATTTGTGATGGCTCTAGCCGATTCATGACGCCTTGTCAGCCCTGTCAGGTCGTCGCATCGCCTTTGGTGTCTTCTTCGTCCAGATCCTGAGCAAGGCGAAACCCGATGCGATTGGGTTCTTCTGCCTCCACGTCTTTGGGCAAGGCGCGCAGCATCACGGACAATTGGGTGACGTGCTGGACCAGTTGGGTTTTTGTGCCCGACGGGTCCAATCCGTAAAACGTCACGATATCAGGGTCATAATACCCCATGCCTTCGATCTTGATGACACCGGAACTGTCCCCCGCGAACTCTTGGGTGTTATCCAACGTCTTTTCAAAATTCTGGATATATATGATCAACCGCTCATACGCCCAACGCGCTGGGCTTTTGGGGCCGCTCGGTTGTTTGATCTCATCAGGGGTGGCCGTGTTCGGGTCAACATGGACTTCGTGCATACGCGGCAATGCGGATGCTTCAAACGCTTCGGCAGAAGTGGCGATTTTGTCGTCCATGGGGCGTCCTTACTGTTACAACGGCAAGGCTGTGGTGTCTTTGATATTCTCCATAACGAAACTTGCCGAAATATCCGATACAGAAATCCGTGACGTCAGCCGTTTGTAGAAAACATCATAGGCGGCGACGTCGGCCAGACGTACCATCAGCACATAATCCAGATCGCCCGTCATGCGCTGCGCGGATGTGATTTCAGGCAGGGCGGCGACAGCGGATGCAAAATCACGCCGCCATGTATCCGAGTGGTGGTCCGTGCGGATCAGGACCAGCGCGCTAAGCGGGCAGCCGATCTTGATGGGATCGAGCAATGCGACCCGGGCGCGGATGATGCCACTGCCTTCCATCGCTTTGATGCGCCGCCAGCAGGCATTACGCGACAACGACACGGCGTCCGAGATTGCATCGACAGACCGAGTGGCGTCTTGTTGCAAAATCGTCAGGATACGGTGGTCGATTGTATCTAATTTATCCAACATATTGGGACTATATCCCGCTATATCCTCAAGTGCCTAGTGTCTTTGGGACGAAATATCATGCCCGCGGGGTTATTGTTTGCGGACATGACATAACAGGGGAACATCATGACCGATCAAAGCCAACCCACACGTCAAAGCCTTTTGGATCGCTGGTTTCTGGCGCACCCGTCGTCGGTGGATGAGACTTATGTCCAACACATGCGTTTCGCGCTGGGCTTTGCGTTCTGGCTCATTGCGGCTGGGATTGCAGCGCTTGTTCATGCGGTCTTTCCCGCGATGTGTGAAACCACAGCCAGCCGGATTTTGCGTAAATTGGTCGCGCGCATGGACGCGCGTCACTGATATGTGCCGCATTGCCGCCTACATCGGGCCATCCATCCCTTTGGAAAACATCATCGTGCGCCCGACCCATTCGTTACTTGAGCAAAGCCAACACGCAACGCAGGCGAAGCTCGCTGTGAATGGGGACGGGTTTGGTATCGCTTGGTATGATCGCGATGCGGAACCGGGGGTTTACCGGGATGTGTTGCCGGCGTGGGCAGACGGTAATCTGACCAGCCTGTGCCGCATGGTGCGCTCGCGCCTTTTCATTGCCCATGTCCGCGCAAGCACAGTCGGCGAAACCATGCGGCAGAATTGCCATCCGTTCAGTTACGGGCGGTGGTCGTTTTGTCATAACGGTCAGGTCCCGCATTTCGCCAGTATTGAAAGGCGTCTTGAGGCTGATTTGCCAGACCATCTTTATGCTGCGCGCGGGGGATCAACGGACAGTGAACTTCTGTTTTTGACGCTTTTGGCAAACGGGTTGGATGATGACCCAGCGCGTGCGATGGCCACGACATTGGACAAAATTGGAACAGGTCCTGATCCAGTTAAGATCACCTGCGTGTTTACGGATGGGCAGACGCTGTATGGATATCGCTATGCGTCGCGCGGGACAGCGCCCACTTTGTATGCGTCGGGTGTGCTGGACAATGGCGGTAAGGCGTTTGCGTCAGAACCCTTGGATGGAGGCGCATGGGATGCCGTACCCGTAAACCAAATCCATATCCTAAGCAGCCTTCAGACAGCCTGAAACCAATAGGCCCCATCGCCCAAAATCCGCGTTGCTTGCCCCGTTTGGTCGAGGTGATTTAAGTGCGCCAGCGCTTCTACAAGCGCCAATCCATATTCACCCTCACCGATGTCACGCTTGAACAAAACCTTGAAACAATCCCCCGCCCGTTGCGGCGTTTCAATATGGGTAAGGAGGCGTTTAAGCGCGCCATGATGATTTTCGATAAGTTGCTGCAACCGCTTGGGCAGCCCCGTGAAAGGCAATTTATGGCCGCCCAGCACCAGTTGATCGGCGCGCGCATATGGCGCCAGACGTTCGCACGCCTCAATCCATTCTGCTAACGGATCGGCGTCCGGTTCTGTCGGGTAAACGCCAATATTGGGGCTGATGGATGGAAGCAGCTGATCGCCCCCAATCACCAGATTGTCGTCTTGTGACCAGAACGTCGCGTGTTCGGGTGCATGGCCGTTGCCCATGCGAATATCCCACGTGCGCCCGCCCATTTGGATCGTGCCGCCCTCCTGCAGGCGGGTGAAGCCCAGCGGCATAGGATGCACGCAGTCGGCAAAATTAAACGGGCGGTCGTTGCGGCGTTTGGCCAAAATTGCGGCGTCCATTCCAGCACGTTCGTAAAATTCGATGGAGCGGGTCGGGTAGGCGGGCTGTTCATCCAGTGTCAGCATCCGGGCCATAAGCCATGCAGTCCGTGGCATCGCCAATTCGGCACCTGCGTCCTGAAACCAACCTGCAAGCCCGATGTGATCGGGGTGGTGGTGCGTTCCAATCACCCGCGTGACAGATTTTCCCGCCAATGGTCCGGCAAGCAAATCTTCCCAGATCGCGCGGGTTTTTTTTGAGTCAAACCCGGTGTCGATGATGGTCCAGCCGTCCCCGTCATCCAGCGCGTAGACATTCACATGATCCAGTGCCATCGGCAGCGGCAAACGCATCCAAAGCACGCCATCTGCGATTTCAATTGCATCGCCGTGTTCGGGCGGGTCCGGCCAAGGGTAGCGGATCAGATCAGTCATGCGGTCTGCCTACCCCGTTTGCGATCATGCCACCAGATCGTCGATCGTGATTGCCATCAAATCATCGCCACCTTCGCGGACATGCGCCAGAAGCGCCGCGTGTTCGGGCAAAATCCGTTTGATGTAAAACGTCGCTAATCGCGCGCGGGTCGCATCACCCTGCATCGCAGCGCTCAGATGATAATGGCCGCCAAGAACACGGGCAAAAGCGCGCAAATACGGGACTGCCCCAGCAAAACGATCGGCCATGTCCTGTGCCACGAGCCATTCTGTCGCTTCGCGTAACGTTTCAGCGGCGTCCCAAATAGGACCAGCAAGGTCGGGCATCGTGGCTTTGGCTGCTTCCGCGGCTGATTCTATTTCGTCCAGAAGCGCAAACGCGGCCTCACCGTTGTCGGCCATCTTACGCGCGACAAGGTCCATCGCCTGAATGCCATTGGTGCCTTCATAGATCGTGGTAACGCGCACGTCGCGGGCGTATTGGGCCGCACCTGTTTCTTCAATGAAACCCATGCCGCCATGGGTTTGAATGCCTGTCGCCGCGACTTCAACACCGATGTCAGTGCCAAAGGCCTTGGAGATCGGAGTGAGGAGGGCGGCGCGTGCAGTCCAAGCGGCATCACCCGTTGCTGTCGCCATATCGATTGCCACAGCATTGGCCATGGAAATGGCGCGCGCGGCAAACACATCCGCCTTCATCGACGCCAACATGCGGCGCACATCTGCATGTTCCACAATGGCCCCTGTGCCACCAGCCCGCCCCTGTTTGCGATCCATCGCATAGGCCAGCGCGTGTTGATATGCGGCTTCGGCCACGCCGATGCCTTGGGTCGCGACACCCAAACGCGCGTTATTCATCATTGTAAACATGGCCGCCAATCCGGCATGGGGCTCACCCACAAGCCAACCCTTGGCATTGTCATATTCCATAACGGCTGTCGGGGATCCGTGCAGACCCATTTTATGTTCCAAGCTGATGACGCGTAGCGAATTGCGCTCGCCCAAACTTCCATCTTCATTCGGGATTAACTTGGGGACCATAAACAGGCTGATCCCTTTGACGCCCGCTGGCGCATCGGGCAGGCGCGCCAGCACAAGGTGGCATACGTTTTCCGTAAAATCATTGTCCGCCCAAGAAATGTAGATTTTCTGCCCGGACACCGCATAGCTGCCATCGTCCATCGGATCCGCCTTGGATCGCAGCGCGCCGACGTCTGATCCCGCCTGTGGTTCGGTCAGGTTCATCGTTCCGTTCCATTCGCCCGAAATTAACTTCGGCAGATAGAGGTCTTTGATGGCGTCACTCGCGTGATGTTCGAGGGCCTCGATCTGTCCTTGGGTCATCAGCGGGTTCAGCTGTAACGACAAACACGCGCCCGCCATCATGTCATTCACGACAGTTGCCAAGGTGATCGGCAGCTCCATGCCGCCGTGATCTGCGGGCGCAGAAATACCAATCCAACCGCCCTCAGCGATGGCCTTATACCCGTCGGCGTATCCTGGCGGCGTGCGCACGATCCCGTTTTCCAAGACTGCGGGGTGCTGGTCGCCGGCACGTTGAAGGGGGGCAATGACTTCGTCACACATCTTCGCGGCCTCGGATAGGATCGCTGTGCAGGTGTCTGGCGTGGCATCTATATACCGCTGCGTCGCCGCAACTTGGTCGAACCCGACGACGTGATCCATCAGGAACCGAAAGTCAGCAACAGGTGAGCGATATGGCATCCGGATGATCCTTAGCATATTGGGTGAGGTAGAAAATATATCTCAGAGGCTAAACCCATGGGCCAGACCCGCAACCAAAACGCGACGTCATGAATGAAGTGACCACACGCACTTTGCCCGCCGATACCGCTGGACTGGCCGCGGCTGCGCGCGTTTTGTCGGATGGCGGGCTTGTCGCTGTTCCCACCGAAACGGTGTACGGGTTGGGCGTGGATGCGCGTAACAGCGACGCTGTCGCCCGTTTGTACGCCGCCAAAGGCCGCCCGAGCTTCAATCCGTTGATTGTGCATGTCGCCACAATCGGGCAGGCAGAAAAATACGTGGAATTTGATGATATGTCGCGTGCATTGGCACAGGCGTTCTGGCCCGGTGCGTTGACGCTGGTTCTTCCGTTGCGGACGGATGCGGGCATTTCACCGCTGGTTACTGCAGGCTTGGATACGCTTGCCGTGCGGGTTCCTGATCACGTCCTTGCGCAGGGTGTCTTGGCTGCATTCGACGGGCCAATCGCGGCCCCGTCTGCGAACCCATCAGGTCAGGTCAGCCCGACCAAGTTTTCCCATGTGGCGGATCATATGACAGGTCTTATCGACGCAATCGTGGACGGTGGCGAGTGTGCTGTTGGCGTCGAATCGACAATTCTTTCGACGCAGCCTGTGCCAACGCTTTTGCGCGCAGGGGGAATCCCGACCGAAGCGATTGAGGCCATGCTTGGCTGTGATCTTGCCCAAGCAGGGGACGCGGCGGCCCCGACGTCGCCCGGTCAACTGGTGTCGCACTATGCGCCAAAGGGCTGTGTTCGATTGAATGCGCAATCGGTTGAGGCGGGCGAAATGATGCTGGGGTTTGGCGCGGTTGATGCGCCCGTAAACCTGTCGCCATCCGCTAATCTGATCGAGGCGGCAGCGAATTTATTTGATGCCTTGCACCGTTTGAATGCACTTGGCGCCGACAAAATTGCTGTATCGCCCATTCCCGATCACGGGCTTGGCCGCGCCATCAATGATCGTCTGCGCCGTGCCGCAGCACCCCGTTAGGCTGATCCACCTGATGCGGACAACATCAGCGGATCAATGCCGAGCGTTTTAAGCGCTGCGGTCCATTTATGTTCTGCCGCGCGCCCGAATAAAATGTCTTCATTGGCGTCACAAATCAGCCAGCCGTTGTTGACCAATTCCCCCTCTAGCTGGAGAGGGCCCCAACCCGCATAGCCAAGCCCCAGCATTGACCGCTTCGGGCCTTGGCCTGTGGCGATGTCTTCCAAGATGTCCAAAGTGGCTGTCATTGCGATGCAGCCCCCGACCTCCATTGTGCCTGCGCCTGATGTGTAATCGGACGTGTGCAGCACAAAACCGCGCCCCGTTTCGACAGGCCCGCCGAAGTGAATACGAACATCCACGGCAACATCGCCTTCATCGATAGAAAGTTGTTCAAGCAAATCGGCCAAACGGACTTCTGGGGTTGGTTTGTTGATGATCAACCCCATCGCGCCATCGCTTGAATGGGCGCACATATAGATCACCGCGCGGTCAAACCGCGGATCACCCATATCGGGCATGGCAATCAAAAGCTTACCGGTCAGATTTGTGGTTTCGGTCATGTCTTTATGATGGGGGTGGTGGGGAAAAGGTACAAGGGCGCTGGGGCTTTGACATATCCTTGACCCAAACGTGACTTTCATTTGCAAGAGGTTTCGAACAGGAAGGTCGCATGACACAAAAGATTCTCACATCGCTTTTGGCGCTTTGCGTGGCCGCCCCCGTTTGGGCTGGGCCTGCCGATGGCGTTGTTGAGCTTGAAATTCTACCGGGGTGGCGCACGGACAACGGCACGCATATGGCGGGCCTTCAGCTGCGGCTGGCATCGGGTTGGAAAACCTATTGGCGCTCTCCGGGTGATGGTGGCATCCCGCCGCGCTTTGGCTGGCAGGGGTCGCAAAACCTCGATGCAGCGGCGTTTCATTGGCCGGTGCCTGAGGTGTTTGAAGACAACGGCATGCGGTCGGTTGGGTATTCCACATCGGTCGTCATTCCCGTTGAGGTCAGCGTGATAGAGGCTGGTGCGCCTGCAACGATGCGCGGCCAAGTCCAAATTGGTGTGTGCGAAGAAATTTGTGTGCCTGTCCTGCTCGATTTTGACATGGTGCTGCCTGCCAGTGGCGCGCCGCGTGATCCTGCAATCGTAGCTGCCCTTTTGGATCGCCCGCGCACCGCCGCCGAGGCTAATGTGGGCGATGTGACCTGTTATATTGAACCGATGGACGGCGGCCTTCGGGTCACTGCGCGGGTCGATATGGCCCCGATGGGTCCGTCTGAAGATGTCGTTATTGAATCGGGGGATCAGCAGGTGTGGGTGTCGCAGCCGCACACATGGCGAGATGGCAATGCCTTGTTCGCACGATCAGATATGATCCACGTGAGCGGCGGTGGCTTTGCCATCAACCGGTCCGAAGTCCGCATAACGGTTCTCGCTGGCGGGCAGGCGACTGATATCCGCGGATGCGACGCGGGTTAGGCAGACGCTTTGCCGCGCATGCTCAGCAATCCTGTCGCGATATAGACGAGGACCAACCACACCAAAGTCGCGATCAAAAACAGCCCGATCGCGGCCATGATACCTGCGTTCAGCATTGGCAGAACGCCAGCCAGTATTGGCAACGGTGCACCCGTCAACATCATCGGTGCGACGGACAGTGCGAACAGCGCGGCGGTCCCGAAGACCGCCGCTCGTGTCGGGATCGCGATGCCGCGTGTCGAACTTGTAAAGCCGCGCTTGGCGGATCCGATTTGCACGCCAACGTCGCCTTGCATCGCCAGCAAGGATGGCACGATAAAGAGCACAAGTACCATCCCGAAGCCCAACCCATAAACCAGTGTAACAACCGTTGGCTTAAGGAATTCCGCCTGTGACGACCCTTCATAAAGAAGCGGGGCCAGCCCCAAAACCGTCGTCAGCGTGGTCAGAAGGACAGGGCGCAAACGGTCGCTGACGCCATCAATAATCGCAGGGATCAGCGCACGTGTTTCGGCGTATTCATCAATGGTTTTCACCAGTACGATTGAATCGTTGATGATGATGCCCGTCATCCCCAACAACCCGACAACCGTGAAGATAGACATCGGAATTTCCCAAACGGCGTGCCCATAGATCGTACCAATCAAACCGAAAGGGATGATTGCCATAACCACCAGCGGGCGCGACCAGCTTTGGAAAATCCACGCCAGCACAAGGAAAATACCCGTCAGGCAAAAGATCAATCCGATCCGCGCATCATTAAGGAATGCATCTTCTTGTTCGCTTAGCCCCGACAAGGACGTGGACACGCTGAACGCTGCCTCAATACGGGGGAGGATGTCGTCTTGGATCAAGGTCTGGATTTCTGCCGCGCGATCCGCATCATCATCCGTCAAATCCCCCGTGACCGAAATAAGCTGAACGCCGTTTTCACGCCGCACCGTTGAAAACCCTGTCTGTGATTGCACGGTCACGATATCGGCCAGTGGCACATAAACACCGGACGCGGCGCGCATTTGGGTGCGGTCGATGAAATCAGCCGTCAGTTCCCCCGCCGGCAGTTCAACACGGATGGTCGCGGATCGTGGCCCTTCGGGGTAGGTGGCCGCTTCGATGCCGCCCAGACGGTTGCGCAACACGCGGCCCAACCCATCAATCGTAAACCCGAGCGCTTGGCCCTGCGGGGTCAGTTCCAGGATCAGTTCTTCTTTGTCGTAGGACAGTGAATCTTCAACTGCAGATACTTCCCCAAATTGGTCAAGCTCAGTTTTCAAAGCCTCGGCCGCCGCCTTTAGGATGGTCGAATTGGCACCGAACAATTGCACATCAATGTCGTCCCCGCCCGGTCCGCTGGCCCAGCTGCGAAACGACACGGTTTCGACCATCGGGTGGCGGATCACGCGTTCCTGCAATTCAGCCACGAAGGCAAAGCTGGAATAGGGGCGGCTGTCAGCATCAATCAATTCAATCGCGATAGCGCCAAGTTGATCGGCATCTTTGGTGTCCGCACCCGCAATCCCGCGGCCGGAATTTCCACCAACCTCTGCGATGGCATAATCGACCGGATTGGCCCCATAGCGTTCCTGATATTCCAGCCCTAGGGCTTCGGTCACGTCCTGAAGGGACTGCATCATTTCAAGCGTGTCTTCGCGTGTCGCACCGGGCAACATCGCGAAATTGCCCGTAACGCTGCCCTGTTCGGGCGCATTAAAGAACCGCCATTGCACATCGCCACGGATTAGCGATCCGACCTGAACGGCCAGCAATACAAATGCCAACGCCATCACGGGATAACGTGCCCAGATCACACCCGCCATAAACGGGCGAAACAATGTTTCTTTGACCCAATCAAATCCACGGTTCACGAACCGCGACGGCGCATCATACCACTTGTCGCCACTGCTGCCCGACAGGGCTTTGTACATGTGGTGGGGCAGGATCAAGAAACATTCGATCAAGGACGCGATCAGTACAACAATGACGGTAAACGGAATATCGGCGATTAAATCACCAAACCGCCCGCCGACCAGCACCAATCCAAAGAACGCGATGATCGTCGTCAGAGTCGCCGAAAACACAGGGCTGAACATCTTCTTGGCGGCGTTTTCAGCGGCCTCTGCAGGGCTTTCGCCCAATTTGCGATGTCGGTAATCGGCGTGTTCGCCCACAACAATCGCATCATCCACCACAATGCCGAGCGTGATAATCAATCCGAACAGCGAAATCATATTGATCGTCAGGCCAGCCGCATACATCAGCGCAATCGCACCGCCCATTGCCACGGGAATACCCGCCGCGACCCAAAACGCCGTGCGCGCGTTCAAAAACAAAAACAACAGGGCGACCACGAGGGCCAATCCCAGCAGTGCGTTTTCATACAGGATGTTCAAGCGGCCTGTGATCAGTTCGGCCCGTCCGCGGATCAATTCGATATTACTTCCGGCTGGAAGCGTCGCGGCATAGGCCTGCGCGACCTGTTCAACGGTCGCCTGCACCTTAATGGCATCGCCTGTGGCAGCACGGTCCACACGGATTGTAATCGCGGGATCATCACCGACAAAATAGGCGCGTTCGCGATCAACGCCTTCGGTGAACACCCGCGCGACATCCCCGATGGTCAAGGCGGCGCCGTTGGCTTCGGTGCGCAGAACGATCGCCTCAATCTCATCCGCTGTGCGTTTTTCAACGCCTGTGCGAACGCGGGCCGATCCGGACACGTCACCTGCGGGATCTGCGTTGACCTCTTGGGCGATGGCGTCCGAAATTTCGGCCATTGTGATGTCGTATTGGATCAGGGCGAGGGACGGCACTTCGATGATGGTCGATGGTGCTGCGACGCCGCGAATGGTGGTGCGGGTGACGCCTTGTGCAAACAGTCGCACGCTGAATTCGTCGGCAAACCTGCCCAATTGTTCGGGCGCAACGGGGCCGGAAATCACAACGTCTGTGACACGATCAGACCACTGTCCGCGCCGCACACTTGGATCTTCGGCATCCTCAGGCAGGTTTGATGTGGCATCGACCGCGAGTTGCACATCTTCTGTCGCCTTTGCCATGTCCCAACCTGGTTCGAATTCCATGCTGATGCGCGCAGATCCTTCAGACGATATGGATGTCGTATTAGTGACCCCTTCAACTGCCAACAAAGCAGGTTGAAGCACCTGAACGATCGCATCATCAACGTCAGCCGCGCCCGCGCCGGACCATTGGATAGACACCGATACGTTGTCGATTATGACATCAGGAAAGAACTGGGCGCGCATTTTGGGATAGGAGAACAAACCAGCGGTCAACATAATAACCATCAACAGGTTTGCCGCCGTGCGATGCCGTGTGAGGTAGGACAGGATGCCGCTTGGTATCATGGTTTAGGTCCCCATCCGGTCTTCAAGACGGGTCACAACATCAGACGGAACTTCGTCTTGTGCCAACTGGTCCAGAATGCGTGTTTTGACGGGCGGTGGCATTTGGGATTCCTCAACGAATGTAATCAACCGTGCGCGACGATCTGCATCGAGGGTGACCATTTCAACGGGTTCAGGCACGACGGCTTGGGCGTTGGGATCAATCGGTTGCACCGCGATACCCGCCCCGAGGAGAGGCGAGCGTTCAGCAACAATCGATTGGCCATACAACGCAGGCGCGCGGATAATCACGTCATTGCCTTGGCGGCGCAGAACGTCGACGGGAACCTCGGACAGGCGGTTTTCAGCATCCAGCATTAAGGCGCTGTCATTGGCGCCAATCGCGGTGGCGGGGACAAGTGCGACGCCGCGCAACGCGGGTTCAGTGACGCGAATGGTGACAAAATCACCGGCGCGCAAACCTGATGCGTTTTCAAGGCGCGCGAACAACAATCGTCCTGTTTGGCCTTCTCCGACGCTTGCGCTTTCGCGGGTGATTTGGCCTTGCGCGGTGAGGGACAGGCCCTGCGCCTCAAGCTCGACCACGACAGGCGCGGACATCAGGTTTCCATCATCACCCGTCAGGCGCGCATATTGTGCCGTGGACAGGCGGAAGGCGACTTCAAGGTTGTCTTTGTCGATCAATTCACCCAGCCGTTCGTTGGCAGTAACGCGCAGCCCTTGGGAAATCGTCACGTCGCTAAGGGTCCCGCTAAAGGGCGCGGTGATTTCAGTGTCATTCAACGCGCGGTCCGCATCCGCGAGGTTCAGCCGTGCGCGATCAAGACGAGTGGCCGCCTGATCGAGCCGCGCCTGCGCTTGCGCCTCAGCTTGACGACGCGACAGAACCGCCTGATTTGCGCCCGACAAAGCCAGTTCAGCGTTTTCAACAGCAGCGGCTGTGCCGACACCGCGCGCTGCCAAATCACGCTGACGGGTGAGCGCTTGTTGGCGCAATGTGGCTTGTTCGGCGGCTGCCGTCAGCTCATCGCGTTCCAGGATCAAGGCACGGTCCGCATCGCGGAGTTCCGCTTCGGCGTCGCGCAGGTCTGCATCAATGCGGTCGCGTGAAGATTGTGCATCGCGCGGATCGATTTTCACCAACAGTTCACCAGTTTGGACGCGACCACCGTCTACGAAATTGGGGGAAAGTTCCAAAACCGTCCCGCTGGTCAGCGCGCGCAAAGCAAATGTGTTTGTGCTGTTAAGTTCCCCGAACGCCGTCAGTTGGGGTTCAATTCTTTCAGGCGTCACCGCTACGACATTGACCGACAAAACGCGTTCGCGCTGTGGGAAACTGCGCGGTTCCGCGTTCATGCGTTCTTGCACAGCCGAGCTTACGGTGAAGCCCGCCCATGCGAACAGGGACAGCGTCAAAGCGAGAAGGAAAATTCCAACAAGACTGCGTCGAAGAAACTGCATGGTTCAGACCCTTAATAACTTATGTAACTAAAATAGTGCATTGCTTGGACATGCCAAGTCTTAAGCATACGCGCGGGCGCGCTATTTCCGTCGTTGATGTTCATCCAATCGCGGAAGAATTTCGACAAAGTTGCAAGGACGGTGCCGATAATCGAGCTGCTTGCACAGAATTTCATCCCACGCATCCTTGCACGCGCCCGTGCTTCCCGGCAGCGCAAACAGATATGTACCATTCGCCACACCGCCCGTCGCACGGCTTTGAACTGCGCTCGTGCCGATCTTTTTCATCGACACGATTGTGAAGATCGTTCCGAAGGCATCGATTTCTTTTTCATAAACGTCGCGGTGCGCTTCAACAGTAACATCGCGCCCCGTCAGCCCCGTGCCGCCCGTTGTCACAATGACGTCAATGTCGGGGTTGGCGCACCACGCGCGCAGCTGATCGGCGATCTCGCCCCTCTCGTCGCGCAGGATTTTGCGATCCGCAAGGATATGGCCCGCCTCCGTAAGGCGATCCACCAGCGTTTGCCCTGACCTGTCTTCCGCTAGTCCGCGGGTATCGCTCACGCTGAGGATGGCGATCCGCACGGGGATGAAATCGCGTGTTTCATCAAGGGTCATGACGGATCTTTCATGCGGGATTTCAGCGATAGCAAATCCGCCCAAGCATCGCGTTTCGCGGATGGGTTTTGCAAAAGATATGAGGGTGCGAACATCGGGATCGCGGGCAGGGACGCGGCCTCAACCCAGTCGCCACGCATCCGCGTCATTCCATTTTTACCCAGCAATGCCTGACACGCACCATTGCCCATCAAGACCAACAGCTTAGGGGCGGCCAACGCGATGTGGCGTTCCAGAAACGGGCGCATCATTGCGAATTCGTCTGGGTTAGGTTCGCGGTTTTGTGGTGGATTCCAAGGACACGCGGGCACAATATAGACGGGGGCGTCACCACTGCGGGTCAACCCGATTGCGCCAAGCATCTTGTCCAACAGCACACCAGAGCGGCCAACAAACATCGCGCCCGCGCGGTCTTCTTCGCGGTCAGGTGCATCGGTGATGATCATAACAGGCGAACCGGCCACGCCATCCGCAAACACCATATTACGCGCGCCAGCCTTCAGTGCGCAGTGTTCAAATGCCGTCATCGCCGCGCGCAACCCATCAAGGTCTTGCGCGGCATTGGCGGCACTGTTGGCCACCGCGACAGGATCGATTTTTTCAGCTTCGGGCACAGGCGGGGGCGCATCGGTCGTCGCAACCGCCTTTGCCACAGGCTTTTTCACCTCAAGCGCGTAGCGATCAATCGGGGCGTCACAGATAGCTTCATCCGCACCCATTTCGACTTGCCAGTCGAGGGCGGCTTTAGCGTTCCAGAATTCAGATGCCGATTCCATACCCTATCCTAACGCGCCCAGATGCGGAGTTCACGCGCTGATCTTGCGCGGGCCCCCATGCCTCCATATAAGCCGCGTTAGTCAAACCGGAGGTCCCATGACATTTCGTGCACAACACCTGCTTGGGATAGAGCACCTCCACCCGTCTGAAATCACTACATTGCTGGACCTCGCGGATAAATACGCCGAGGACAATCGCAAGGGCCGCGCGCACCGCGGTGTCCTTGAGGGGCTGACCCAGATCAACATGTTTTTTGAAAATTCGACCCGCACACAGGCGAGTTTCGAGATTGCGGGCAAACGCCTTGGCGCGGATGTGATGAACATGGCGATGCAGGCGAGCAGCATCAAAAAGGGTGAAACCCTGATTGATACCGCGCTGACGCTGAACGCGATGCGCCCCGATTTGCTTGTTGTGCGTCATCCCCATTCGGGCGCGGTCGATCTTTTGGCCCAAAAGGTAAATTGCGCCGTGCTGAATGCGGGCGACGGACGTCATGAACACCCGACTCAAGCCCTGCTGGATGCTTTGACGATCCGGCGTGCCAAGGGGCGTTTGCATCGTCTGTCCATCGCGATTTGCGGGGACGTCGCGCACAGCCGCGTTGCGCGTTCCAACATTATGCTGCTGGGTAAAATGGAGAACCGCGTGCGCCTTGTCGGGCCCCCGACGTTGTTGCCATCAGGTGTCGAGGACCTCGGCGTTGAAGTGTTTCATGACATGCGCGAGGGTCTTGAAGACGTTGACGTCGTGATGATGCTGCGCCTTCAAAAGGAACGCATGGATGGCGGGTTCATCCCGTCCGAACGTGAATATTTCCACCGCTACGGGCTGGACGCCGAAAAGCTGAGCCATGCCAAACCCGACGCCATCGTGATGCACCCCGGCCCGATGAACCGTGGCGTGGAAATAGACGGCACAATCGCAGACGACATCAACCGAAGCGTGATCCAGGAACAGGTCGAAATGGGCGTCGCTGTGCGCATGGCGGCAATGGATCTTTTGGCGCGAAACCTGCGCGCCGCGCGCGGGGCGCAAGCCGCAGGGGTCATGGTGTGAGCGACGGCCCCCCCCTGCAAAACGGCGAAGTTGTCGTGTTCGACCACGTGCCAAGCCAAGCCACGTTCCGGCGGGCAGCACTTTTCCTCCTCCTGATCAGTCTGCTACCGACGATTATCTTCGCTGTCGTTTTTCCTGATACACTTTGGATCACTTTGCCATTGTTTTTGGCCTGTATCTTGTTGGTGCAAGAACGGTTCAAACTGGGCCGTCACCGCGCTTGGATTACCAATCAGCGCATCATTATTCAGGATGGTACGTCCATTGATTTGGCAGACGTGACGGATGTCAAAGCGCGCTCTGTCGTTGTTGGCGTGCGCTACGGGGCGGACCGCGCCATGCAGCCGTTGTATTACGCGGCTGACGGGGCGGCGTTGGCAGACGCGATTGAAACCGCAAAGGACGCAAATTTATGACCGATCACAATATCGTAGGCGAACGCGAAAACGGACGGGTCCGTGTGTTCAGCATGGATGAGACTGACGGCGCTGATGGTCCAATGTTCTCATTCCAGCGCGCCATCAATGCCACACAGATGAACGCTGAGAACGTCCAACGTGTCGATCTTGCGGATCTGGGTGACATGGCCCTGTCCGATTTTCTGATCGCCGGATATGATCCGGACCGCGCGACCTTTGATCTTTTGAAAGACACTCTTGATGCGCTGACCGGTATTGTTTTTGTCGTGCGCAGCAGTGCGTTTATGGATCGGCCTGTGACGCTTACTACGACTGGCGATGCAACACTGGTTGCCACCTTTTACGAACAGAAAGCCCCCGTATCGTTTGAAAACCTACCAAGCGGTGGGACGAAAGGTCCGGTTGAAGGCGCACCCCGAAAGAAAAAACCATCCGACGCGGCCATGGGGGGGCGTGTCGCGACGATTGCGCTGTTGGTTATGGCGGCGCTTGTCTGGGTGATGATCGAGATCGCGGGTTAAAACGGTTTACGGATACGGCCAGCAGGGCCAAAAGGGATAGTATGAAGACGCACTTTAAGAACGCTCGCCTGATTGATCCCGAAACGGGGACAGACACGATTGGCGATTTGTTCATCGCTGACGGTCTGATTGTTGACAGCTGCACCCCTGATGATGTCATCGATTGTGGTGGCAAATGCCTTGCGCCCGGGATCGTTGACATCGGCGTGAAAGTGTCTGAACCCGGCGAACGTCATAAGGAAAGCTTTGCATCAGCCGGGCGCGCCGCGGTTGCGGGTGGTATTACAACAATCGTCACGCGCCCCGATACCGACCCCGCGATTGATACCCCCGAAGTGCTGGAATTCGTGGAACGCCGGGCGGCGATTGATGCCGCCGTCAACGTGTTGCCAATGGCCGCCCTGACCAAAGGGCGCTTGGGCTGTGAGATGACCGAAATCGGGTTCTTGATGGATGCGGGTGCGGTTGCGTTTACCGATTGTGACCGCGTCATCACCGACACCAAAGTGTTCAGCCGTGCGCTAACCTATGCGAAATCCTGCGGAGCGTTGGTCATTGGCCACGTGCAAGAACCGGGTTTGTCGGCGGGCGGATCTGTGAATGCGGGTAAGTTCGCGGCCCTGCGTGGGTTGGCGGGCATATCGCCCATGGCCGAACGTATGGGGTTGGATCGCGATATCGCGCTTTTGGAAATGACGGGAGCTGCCTATCACGTCGACCAGATCACTACGGCGCGCGCATTGCCTGCATTGGAACGTGCCAAGGCAAATGGCGTCGACATTACGGCGGGCGTTGGCGTCCACCACCTGACGCTCAACGAAATGGATGTCGCGGATTACCGCACGTTCTTTAAGCTCAAACCGCCCCTGCGCTCTGAGGATGATCGACTTGCGGTGGTTGAGGCCGTCGCGTCCGGCGTGATCGACGTTATCTGTTCCATGCACACCCCGCAGGACGAAGAATCCAAACGCCTTCCCTATGAAGAAGCCGCATCTGGCGCCGTCGCCTTGGAAACGCTGCTGCCGGCCGCGCTGCGTCTGGTGCATGCGGGCCATATGGACCTTCCTGCGCTGTTTCGCGCCTTGTCATTTAACCCTGCCAAGCGCCTTGGTCTCGCGTGCGGGCGTTTGACCGTCGGCGCCCCCGCCGATCTGGTGTTGTTTGACCCCGACGCAAGTCAAAAGCTTGATCGGTTCAGCCTTAAATCCAAATCCAAGAACACACCCTTCGATGGTGCGATTTTGCAGGGCAAAGTCATTGCGACCTACGTTGGCGGCGTGAATCAGACGCAGGTGCTGGCCGATGCCTGATATCGTAAGTTACGCACCAACCTATCTGTTCTGGGCCGCCGTGGCCTATTTCGTCGGATCGATCCCGTTCGGTTTGATTTTGGCGCGCGTCATGGGCCTTGGCAATTTGCGCGACATCGGGTCTGGTAACATTGGTGCGACCAATGTTTTGCGCACGGGGTCCAAAAAGGCCGCCGCGTTGACCCTGCTGTTTGACGGCGGAAAGGGTGCGGCTGTTGTGCTGATTGCAAAAGCAAATACCGCACCGGACGCCGTACAATTGGCGGCATTCTTCGTGATGGTCGGCCACTGCTTTCCGGTTTGGCTTAAATTTCGGGGCGGTAAGGGCGTCGCAACGTTTCTGGGCGTGTTGTATGCGCTCGCTTGGCCTGTCGGGATCGCGGCGTGCCTTACGTGGCTTGCGACAGCGGCGATTTTCCGGTTCTCGTCGCTCGCGGCTTTGGTGGCGGCGGCGTCAGCAATCGTTTGGTGCCACGTCTCAGGCGTGCCGACAATTTACATGCTGTGCATCTTCCTTAATGCGCTGATTTTCTGGCGTCATGCGGGCAACATCCGCCGCTTGTTTGCGGGCACCGAAAGCAAGATCGGCAAATAGACCTTAGGTCATCGGTGGATCGTTGCGCGTCCAGTCGGGGAGTTGGCTGGTGCGAACAAGCGATGCGCGATGCCCCGGATGATCCATTTTTTGGATGTCTTTACGACTGCCTTGAAACCGCAGGTAGGCACGCCAAAACCCGATACCGACGAGGCTTACTAGATAGGCGACAATCATATAGGCCCAGCTAATCACGAGGCTGATCCCCGTCGGATCGCGCCCTGCCATTGTGATGGAAACAATAAGTATTCCCACAATGAAGAGTGCGGTTAGAATCAAAAAGGGTTTCATCGCGCGCTCCTGACATGGGTCGCGCGACGTGTACCTTGGGGGTTTGGCGAAATTTCGGCGCGATTGCGGCGGATCGTATTCTAGTAGCTGTAATCACCGTAAATTCGCGACAGATCGCCGTTCCATTTGCCGTGATAATCTTCAAGCAATTCATCTGCGGGTGTTTTGCCCGTCTCAATGGATTCCTTCAGCGCATTGAGGAAATGGGTTTCGTCAGGAACCATGCCACCAGCACCGGGCATGGCACGATTGCGCAGGCCGATTTCAGCGATGTTCACGGCCTCCCGCGCGATGTCGTGCATGGATTGCCCGTTTACCTTCGCCTGCAAGCCGTGAATTGATGCCTCAACCCGCCATTGGTTGCGCGTGTCTTCATCCCAGTCTTTGCAAAGATCCCACGCCGCATCGAGGGCTTCTTGATCGTATGTCAGACCAACCCAGAATGCGGGCATCGCGCACAGGCGACGCCATGGGCCACCATCTGCGCCGCGCATTTCGATGAATTTCTTCAACCGCGCCTCGGGAAAGGCGGTTGTAAGGTGGTCTGCCCAATCGGACATTGTCGGCGTTTCACCGGGTAGGGCAGGTAGTTTGCCCACCAGAAAATCACGGAACGACTGGCCGAGGGCATCAATGTATTTCCCGTCGCGGTAAACAAAATACATCGGCACGTCGAGCATGTATTCAACGTAGCGTTCGAAACCGAACCCTTCATCAAATACAAACGGCAACATGCCCGTGCGTGCATCATCCAAGTGACGCCAAATCCGTGCGCGCCAGCTTTTGTGGCCATTTGGTTTGCCATCAAAGAACGGCGAGTTGGCGAACAATGCCGTCGCAACAGGCTGCAACGCAATCGCCACACGCATCTTTTGGATCATGTCAGCCTCGGTCGAGAAATCGAGGTTCACTTGCACGGTGCAGGTCCGGCGCATCATCATTTTTCCTGATGTGCCGACCTTATCCACGTAGGCGTCCATCAGTTTGTAACGGCCCTTTGGCATCAAGCCGACATCGTCATGGGACCATTCGGGTGCTGCGCCCAAGCCGATAAAACCGACGCCGATTTCATCCGCGACGGATTTTACTTCGGCGAGATGGACGTTTACTTCGTCACAGGTCTGGTGGATCGTTTCCAACATGCCACCGGATAATTCTAGCGCGCCGCCCGGTTCAAGTGACACATTCGCGCCGTCCTTTTCCAGCCCGATCAAGAAACCGCCCTCGGTGACGGGGCTCCAGCCAAAACGGTCACGTAATCCGCTTAACACAGCCTCAATAGACCGTTCCCCGGTGTAGGGGAGTGGCTTGTGTGTATCCTTACAATACCCGAATTTTTCATGCTCGGTCCCGATGCGCCAATCGGCCTTCGGTTTGCACCCTGATGCGAGGTATTCAGCCAGCTGATCGTGATGTTCGATCGGGCCACCGCCGGTTTGTGGAATGGACATTGGAAGGCTCCGTTTCTGGCTTTGGATTCTAGACGTGGCTGACGGGGTCGCCAGTGTCAATGCAATCGCGTGTAGGGCTTATGGTCAGGCGCCATCCAGACCGTCATTTGCGCAGGGCGTGTGCGCTGTAGCACCGACAACATGTATTCGGTCTTAATGCCTGGCAGGGCAAGGAACACGTCAAACAGCGCCTCAACGCCCATGGCATTGGTTGGGATATCAAGGTGGTTGCCGTCCCCGTTGATCAACCGCCATGCGGGGACGGGGGCCGTCGGTGATACAGGTGTAAGATCAAGCTGCACCATGAGGTCCAGATCAGCGACGCCACCATCCAAAGGCCCAAGGTATGTCACACGCCGTTCATCCAGTGTCACCACACCGGGGCCGTCGCCATCGGATTTGAACCGCACCTTTTGTGCGGCGGTGATGGCCAATGTCACGCCCAAGCTCGCCATGCCCCAGCCGATCCATTGTACAATCCCGAACGACACTGTGCCCCACCAAAGGCCCACGGCCGCAAAACCCAGCGCGGCCAGCACTTCGCGCCATCGCCAAAGCCCGTCTTTGATTTCTGGCCTGATCATACCCAGTCACCCAATGTTTGTTGCCACAGCGTCAGTGCGGCGACGGCGGCGGTATCCGCACGCAATATCCGCGGACCGAGGCTGATGGGATGGGCGTGATCCAGCCCGCGCAATATCGCGCGTTCGCGGTCCGAAAACCCACCCTCGGGCCCGATAAAGATCGCCCATGGCCCTTTGTCAGTCGGCAGGTTCAGATCCTGACCGACCATCGCTTCGTCGCAAAACAGGATGCGGCGGGTTGGATCCCAGTCGGACAGCAATCGATCGAACTTCACGACATCACGCACCTTGGGGACGTATGTGCCGCCGCATTGCTCCGTGGCCTCAAGCGCGTGGGCCTGCAATTTATCTTGGCGCACACGGTTGGCGGATTGGGTGAATTCGGTTTGCACGGGAATAATCTTGGCCGCGCCCAATTCGGTCGCCTTTTCGACGATGAACGATGTGCGGTCCTTCTTGATGGGCGCAAACACCAGCCAAACGTCGGGCGGCATTTGCAGGGGCTTGGTTTGTTCAACGCATTCAAGAACGCCACCGCGCTTGAAGCTTTCGAACACACCCGCCCGCCATTCGCCGTCTTTGCTGTTAAACAGGGACACATCATCACCCGCACCAAGGCGCATAACGCCAAACAGGTAATGCGCCTGTTCGCGTGACAGAGTGACCCTTTCACCAGCCCCCAAAGGGTGGTCTATATGCAGTCGAATACGTGATGAACTTCTGGCCATGGGATGAACATATGACCGACACCAACCGGACGCCAGAGGTTGAAATTGCCGATGCCGTGACAGGCAACTGGGTCGATCGCTTTGCACCCGTGCGAATGCGGCCATTTTTGCGCCTGTCGCGCGCGGATCGTCCCATTGGAACTTGGCTTTTGTTGCTGCCGTGTTGGTGGGGCCTGATGTTGGCGATGATCCATACGGGCAGACCCGGTTTTGTGGACCTATGGATTGCGCTGGGCTGTGCGATTGGGGCGTTTTTGATGCGCGGTGCGGGTTGCACGTGGAACGACATTACCGACCGCGACATTGATGGATCGGTCGAACGCACGGCGAACCGCCCCATTCCATCGGAGCAAGTCGGCGTGCGGGCCGCGCTGATCTGGATGTGCATGCAATCCTTCCTCGCCCTGCTGATTTTGCTGACGTTCCCGCCTATGGCCGTGCTTCTTGGTTTTGCGGCGATCATTCCCGTTGCGATTTATCCGTTCGCCAAGCGGTTCACATGGTGGCCGCAGCTGTTCCTTGGCCTTGCGTTTAACTGGGGCGCATTGCTGGTATGGACAGCCCACACCGGAACCTTGGGTTGGCCCGCTGTCGTTTTATATGTGGCCGGGATTGCGTGGACGCTGTTTTATGACACCATCTATGCCCATCAAGACGCCGAAGATGATGCGCTGATTGGCGTAAAATCCACGGCACGCCTGTTTGGGGATGCTACCCCGAAATGGTTGCGCCTTTTTATGGCCAGCACTGTGTGCCTTCTTGGGGTGGCTGTTATTCTGTCGGCGATTGATGGAAATATGCTCGCGTTGGTGGTTGCCCTTGGGGGGCCTTGGGCGATGGGTTGGCACCTTGCATGGCAACAACGCGGGTTTGATCCAGAGGACGGGCCCAAATTGCTGCACCTGTTTCGGTCCAACCGTGATGCCGGCCTCATTCCCTTGCCGTTTTTCGCCGTCGCACTGTTTGTGTGATGGAACCTTGATTGAACCTTGGGCCACAACCGCCTAAGACCAATATATTGATACCAATCGGGACGCCCCATGCGCCTTTCAGCCCTCTTTGTTCGACTCGGCATGTTCTTTTTGGCCGCGATCGTGTGCGCATTCGCAGCAGGCGCTGCCGTGGCCACGGTCGAAACCCGCTCGGTCGAAGGCGTGCGCCAAATGTTGGACGAACGCGGCCACAGTTTTGCAAGCGTTTTGGGCGACGGGCTTCAGGTCATCCTAGAAGGCGAAGCCCCATCCGAAGTTATGGGGCAACGCGCAATTTCAGCCGCAGGGTCCGTCGTCAACGCAAGCCGTGTTATCGACAACATGACCGTTACAAACAGTGCGATCCCGGATGCGCCCGAATTCGCGATGGAAATATTGCGCAACGACAGCGGAATTTCGATCATCGGATTAATCCCTGCGTCGTCGGATCGGGGTGATCTGACCGCGACATTGGAACGAATCGCAGGCGTTGACAGTAATTTTGCCGACCTTTTGGAAAGCGCTGATTACGACGTCCCCGCGGGATGGGATTCTGCGGTTGAATATGCGCTGCTGGCCTTGCGCCAACTGCCGAGCTCAAAAATCTCAGTGCGGTCGGGCCGCGTGTCTGTCGAAGCCATATCAGATTCCCCCGAACAAAAGGCTGAGCTTGAGGCGAGTTTGCGCCGTTCAATCCCGACAGGCTTGTTTACCACCATCAATATCAGCGCCCCGCGCCCTGTTGTGTCGCCCTTCGTGACGCGGTTTATCATCGATGAAAATGGCGCGCAGTTTGACAGCTGCGTCGCAGACACGCCCGCTGCAGAGCGTCGGATTGTGGCGGCTGCAACGGCGGCTGGTATTGAAGGACGCGTTGGATGTTCCGTCGCACTTGGAACGCCGACAACGCGCTGGGCTGATGCTGTTGTCATGTCTATCAACGCGGTCGAAGAACTTGGTGGCGGCACTGTCACGATTTCGGATGTGGATATCACGCTTGTCGCCCGTGCTGGTTCGGTTGAGGGAAATTTTGATCGCATCGCCGGTGAGCTTGAAAATAACCTCCCCGAGGTCTTCGCGCTTGAGGCGGTTTTGCCCGCCGCGCCGACCCCCGGTAACGAAGGCCCACCCCAATTCATCGCGACCCTTAGCCCCGAAGGATTGGTCCAATTGCGCGGGCGTGTGTCTGACGATTTACTTAATTCCACGGCCGAAAACTTTGCGAGGGCCAAGTTCGGGTCTGCGGATATTTCTATGGCGACGCGTGTTGTCGAAGGATTGCCCAACAGCTGGCCCATTCGAGTTCTGGCGGGAATCGAAGCATTGTCCAAACTGTCCAACGGGTCCGTTGTTGTTGAACCAAACAACGTGATTGTACGCGGCAACACAGGCGCGCAGGACGCGGGAGGCGAGATTACGCGCCTTTTGATCGACAAGCTGGGCAGCAGTTCAGATTTTGAAGTCAGTGTTACTTACGTCGAAGAACTCGATCCCATTGCATCGCTTCCCACCGAGGAAGAATGCCTCGCCGGAATCATGGCGGTCACCGAAGCGCGCAAAATTACGTTTGAGCCGAGCTCTGCTATGATTGCAGGTGCAGGTGCTGCAATTCTGGATGATATCGCGGAAATCCTTCAGCGCTGTTCGAACTTGCGGATTGAAATTGCAGGTTACACCGACAGTCAGGGGTCTGAGGATGGCAATCAACGCCTAAGCCAGCAGCGCGCCGATGCAGTGCTTGATGGTTTGCGCGTGCGCCGCGTCCCAGTTTCTAATTTCCGTTCCATTGGCTACGGCGAAGCAAACCCGATTGCGGACAACGAAACCGCCGATGGCCGCGAAGCAAATCGTCGGATTGAATTCACGTTGACCACGCCGGAATCGACCGAAGAACCGACTGCGCTTGAACAGATCGAACAAGAAGCAGCAGACGCCGCCGCAGAGAAAGCTACAGAATGAACAGAACAGAATTCATCGTCGCCACTGCGATCATCCTTTTTGTCGCGTTCTGTTTGGGCTGGTTCGCCAGCTGGCTGATCAACCGCTTCACCCGCGTGTCCAAAGCCGAGGTTGGTGAGCTTGATCGTATGGCGCAGGCATTGCACGAAGCCGAAGAAACCCGCGATCAGGCGATCACGTATCTCCAGCAACGCGAAGCCGAGATTACCAATCAGTTGTCCCAGACAGAGGCCGAATTGCGCGCCGCCATGGACGGCCTGCGCGATGCGCGCCAAGAAGCCGAAGAAATGCGCACCTATATCGAACGCAATCAGAACGCGGGCTAATCAACAGACTTATTCGGCAGTCAGTTCTGTCAGCGCGATGATGATGTCCTTGGCATTGTCGCTCGCCCAGTCGGCATCGCCAATCAGACGTGCAATTTCAAACCCGTCGGGGTTTAGGATCAGCGTCACGGGTACGCCCACTACACCCATATCCCGCGCCAGTGCTGAATTGTTGTCGGTATGAAGTGGCAGGTTGTCGACGCCGATTTCCTCCAAGAACCGTTCCATGGCGGGGCGTTGGTTCAATCCTGTTGCGATGGTTACGACTTCAAAATCTGCGCCACCCATCTCGGTTTGCAGTTCGGACAGGTGCGGCATTTCCTTGCGGCACGGCGCGCACCATGTGGCCCAGAAATTCAGCACTACGAATTTGCCTTCAAACGCGGCTAGGGTCAGGGCCGTTCCGTCCTCATGCGTAAACACCACATCAGACCCGCGATCCGCGCCCAGCTGTAGCTTGAGCATGTCACCCTCGCGCATGTCTTCAACCTGCGTAAAGTCGATCACGGGAACCGTGGGGGTTTCCCCGCCCGAGGATGCCAAGTATAGCCCACCTGCAACACCGATCACGGTGGCGGCTGCGAAAATCAGTTGCTTCTTCATCGGGTAAACCTGTGCGTAAGGATGAATCTCATGTCGGACAAATCATCGTCGAATGCAATGTGGGGCGGGCGTTTTGCCGCGGGTCCTGATGCAATCATGGAAGCGATCAACGCATCTATCGGATTTGATCGTCGATTGGCGAAACAAGACATTGAGGGCTCCCGCGCGCATGCAGCCATGTTGGCCGCACAAGGTATCATCACGGATAGCGATGCGGATGCGATCCGTGAAGGGCTCCTCACGGTGTTGTCAGAAATTGAGGGCGGGACGTTCCCGTACCGCGTTGAACTCGAAGACATCCACATGAACGTCGAAGCGCGTCTGAAAGAAATCGTCGGCGAACCCGCAGGACGTTTGCACACAGGTCGGTCGCGCAACGATCAGGTGGCGGTCGATTTCCGCCTGTGGGTGCGCGATCAATGCGATCAGGCCGACGCGGCACTGGTTGCGTTAATGAAGTCCCTGATCGGCCAAGCGACCGACGGTGCGGATTGGGTTATGCCCGGTTTCACCCATCTTCAGGTCGCCCAGCCCGTCACATGGGGTCATCACATGATGGCCTATGTTGAAATGTTTGCCCGTGATCGCGCCCGGTTTGCCGATGCGCGCAAACGCATGAACGAATCCCCGTTGGGCGCTGCGGCCTTGGCGGGCACGTCGTTTCCACTTGATCGTCAGATGACCGCTGATGCCCTCGGCTTTGATCGCCCCATGGCCAATTCACTGGATGCGGTTGCTGCGCGCGACTTTGCGCTCGAATTCCTTGGGGCGGCGTCTATTTGTGCAATGCACTTGTCCCGCCTCGCGGAAGAACTCGTTATTTGGTCATCCGCACAATTCCGGTTTGTCGCCATGTCGGACCGCTGGTCCACGGGGTCCAGCATCATGCCGCAAAAACGCAATCCTGACGCCGCAGAGCTTCTGCGCGCCAAGATCGGGCGCATCTTCGGGGCCAATGTCGCGCTGATGACCATCATGAAAGGCCTGCCGCTGACCTATTCCAAGGACATGCAGGAAGACAAAGAACAGACGTTTGATGCCGCCGACAGTCTGATGCTTGGCCTTGCCGCGATGACAGGCATGGTCGCGGACATGAAAGCGCGCCCTGACGATCTGCGCGTGGCCGCGGCCATGGGCTTTTCCACCGCTACGGACCTCGCCGATTGGCTGGTGCGTGAACTCGGCCTGCCATTCCGCGACGCCCATCATATCACCGGATCACTGGTGGCGATGGCCGAAGATCAGGGCTGCGATTTGCCGGAATTGACGTTGGCGCAGATGCAATCTGTCCACGCGGACATCACAGATGCAGTATTTGACGTTCTGGGCGTGGACAATTCCGTTGCCAGCCGCACATCTTATGGGGGCACCGCGCCGGTAAATGTGCGCGCGCAAATCGCCCGTTGGAAGGATGCTTTGTCATGACACGATCTGTTTTAGCGCTGTGCGCGCTTGTTGTTTTGGCCGCCTGTGGCGCGGACGGTGAACCGTTTCGTCCAACTGCATCTGGTGGTGTTACCATCGGCACAAATGGCATCAGCACGACCGCCAATGTCGGCGCGACCAACGGCACGGTTTCCATCGGGCTGAGCCTTTAGAATGCGCTGGTTATTTGCAGCGCTTGCCGTTTGGGGCGCGATCCATCCGATGTATTATTTCGTTCAATGGTTTCAGGCCAACGGCTATGACATCATGGCGATGGTCGATGCGTGGCACGCAAATGCCGCGTCCAGTGGCCTTGTATGGGACCTCACGATTGCCGCGATCGCGCTGACGGTCTGGGTTATTTACGAAACCCTGCAAACCCGCCAATTCATCCGTCTCATCGCCATACCCGCGACCTTTTGCATTGGTGTCAGCTGCGGCCTGCCGCTTTATATTTTTATCCGCATGAGTAAATCTTAATGGATCATTTCCTGTATCGCGACGGCCAACTGATGGCCGAAGATGTCGCCATTGCCGACATCGCAGCGCAAGTCGGCACGCCGTTCTACGTCTATTCATCCGCCACTTTGCTGCGCCATTTCAAACTGTTTGATGATGCGCTTGAGGGGATGGATCATCTGATCTGTTTTGCGATGAAATCCTGTTCAAACCTTGCGGTGCTGAAACTGCTTGGGGATGCGGGCGCTGGCATGGACGTTGTGTCCATCGGGGAATATCTGCGCGCCAAGGCGGCGGGCGTGTCGGGCGACAAAATCGTGTTTTCCGGTATCGGTAAAACGGCAGACGAAATGCGAGTCGCACTGGAAGGCGGCATTCGCCAGTTCAACGTCGAATCCGAACCTGAAATGCAGGTCCTGTCCGACGTCGCCATGTCTTTGGGCAAAGTTGCCCCCATCACCGTGCGCGTGAATCCGGATGTGGACGCCAAGACACACGCCAAAATTTCCACCGGCAAGAAAGAAGACAAATTCGGTATCCCGATTAGCCGCGCGCGTGAGGTTTATGCGACGGCGGCCACGCTCCCCGGCCTTAAGGTTATTGGGATTGACGTGCACATCGGTAGCCAGCTGACTGAACTTGAACCGTTCCGCCTCGCGTATCGCAAGGTAGCTGAACTGACTGAACAATTGCGCAGCGATGGCCATGAAATTACCCGCCTCGACCTCGGTGGTGGCCTTGGCATTCCGTATGCGCGCGACAACAACGCGCCGCCGTTGCCGCTGGAATACGGCGCGATGATCAAAGAAGAAGTCGGACATCTGGGCTGCGAGATTGAGATTGAACCGGGCCGTCTGATTTCGGGCAATGCCGGTATCCTTGTGGCCGATGTGATTTACGTCAAAGAAGGGGAAGGGCGCACATTCCTGATCCTTGATGCGGCGATGAATGACCTGATCCGCCCCGCCATGTATGAGGCTTACCACGACATCATTCCTGTCCAAGAACCCGTCGCGGGGGCTGAACAATCTGAATATGACATCGTTGGCCCCATTTGCGAATCTGGCGATACATTTGCCAAGGGGCGCAATATGCCGACGTTGAACGCGGGTGAACTTGTCGCGTTCCGCTCTGCGGGGGCCTACGGGGCCGTTATGTCGTCCGAATACAATTCCCGCCCCCTTATTCCGGAGGTTCTGGTCCACGGGGATCAATTTGCGGTTATCCGCCGACGTCCGACCTTTGACGAGATGCTCAATCGAGATACCTTACCGGAGTGGCTATAACAGCCGAAGCATCGGGAGAGACCCACTGAACGCCATAGGTCCAACGCCACGGCATCTGAAAATGCCCGTTCTGCTGACCCGATTCGGGCTGATCGCTGAACGTGTGACCAAATGTTTCTGGCCGTTCTGGACCGTTCTGTTTTTCGCGCTCGCGCCGCTGATCCTTGGCAGGCAGGATTTCCTCCCGCTTGAGGTCGTTTGGGGATACGGCGTTGTCGCCATTCTGGCCCTGTTGGGGACGCTCTATCGCGGTATCCGCCGCCTGAATTGGCCAAGCGAGGCTGAGGCCGTTGCCCGCGTTGATGCACGTCTTGTGGGCCGACCGATTGCCGCGTTGAATGATCTGCAGGCGATTGGCGCTGATGATGTCGGGTCGCAGGCCATTTGGGATGCGCACCTTGTCCGCATGCAGGAAAAAACCCGTGACGCCCGCGCGGTTGAACCTGATCTTCGCGTGTCCTCGAACGATCCGTATGGCCTGCGCTATATCGCAGTGCTGTTCATGGTGGTGGCGTTGCTGTTCGGGTCTATTTGGCCCGTCGGTTCCGTGGCAGAGGCCGGGACTGGCACCGAACTCCTCGCGACAGGGCCTGTGTGGGAAGGTTGGATCGAACCGCCCGCCTACACTGGCAAACCAACGCTATATCTGGCCGATATCATCGCCAACCGTGTTCAAGTCCCGCAAGGGTCGTTCATCACCCTGCGCCTTTATGGTCAAGAGGGCGATCTGGCGGTGAATGAAACTGTGTCTGGCCGCACTGACGATTTGGGTGCTGCCACCGATCAACAGCAAGGGTTTGAGGTCACGCAAGCGGGCCGTCTTGAGATTGAGGGCGAGGGCGGTGCCACGTGGCAAATCCTGCTGCTTGAGGACGAAGCGCCGACAGTTGAACTTACCGGGCCGATTGAGGCTGACGCGCAGGGCGAAATGTCCCAGCCTTTTTCCGCGATGGATGATTATGGCGTTCTGGCGGGTGTCGCGACGATTGAACTTAATCTGGAGGGCGTTGATCGCCGCCACGGCCTCACGATTGAACCCGACTTACGCACCGTGATCGTGATTGATCTGCCGATGCCGTTTTCCGGTGATCGTGCCGATTTCGAAGAATTCCTCATTGATGATTTTAGCGAACATCCGTGGGCGAACCTGCCCGTTGTTCTGACGCTTCAGGTCGAAGACGGCTTGGGCCAGACAGGTGCCAGTGATCCTGAAAACATCATCCTTCCCGGGCGGCGGTTTTTCCAACCCATCGCGCGCGCCGTCATTGAACAGCGCCGTGATATTTTGTGGTCAAAGGCGAATGCGCCCAGTGCCGCCCAAGTTCTGCGCGCCGTGTCCAACCGCCCCGATGAATTGTTCCCTGATGAAACCACATACCTACGCCTGCGCGCGATCATTCGCCGCCTTGAGGCGATGGAAACATCCGGCCTGAGTGATGAGGTGCAAGACGAACTGTCACTCGCGCTGTGGGAGCTTGCTGTGCAGCTTGAGGAAGGGTCTTTGGCCGATGCGCGCGCCCGATTGGAGCGCGCACAAGAACGGCTTGAGGAAGCGATGCGCAACGGGGCGTCTGACGAAGAAATTGCCGAATTGATGCAAGAGCTGCGCGAAGCCATGAGCGATTATATGCAGCAGCTCGCTAATGAAATGGAGCCGTCAGACAATGATGGCACCGACCAGCCCGATCAGCAGCAAAACGGCGAAACCATCACGCAGGATGAATTACAGGCCCTGATGGACCGCATCCAAGAACTGATGGAAGAAGGCCGGATGGCCGAAGCGATGGAGCTGATGGAACAGCTCAACGAGTTGATGGAGAACCTGCAAATGACGGAAGGCGGGGAGGGTGGCGAAGGCGGGCCGCGCACCCCGGGCCAGCAATCCATGGAAGATCTGGCAGAAACGCTGCGTGATCAACAAGATTTAACAGATGAAGCGTTCCGCGACCTTCAAGAACAATTCAATCAAGGTCAGGAACAGGGCCAAGACCCAGGCGATCAAAGCGGTCAGCAGCCCGGACAACAACCGGGTGAGCAAGGCGGCCAGCAACCGGGTGAACAAGGCCAAGATGGTCAGGACGGTCAAGGTGGGCAGCAGCCCGGTCAGCAACAGGGGCAGGGCCAAGGTCAAGGCGACAACACCCAAGGCGGTCTAACGGATGAAAGCGGACAAGGCGGCGAAGGTGGTGGCGGCGCGCAAAGCCTTGCCGAACGTCAGCAAGCCCTGCGCGACGGGTTGAACCAGCTGCGCAATGGTTTGCCTGGACTGTCGGGCGATGCGGCTGACAATGCTGAACAATCGCTTGAGCGTGCTGAGGGTGCGATGGACGGTGCCGAAGATGCCCTGCGCGATGGCGATCTGGCCGAAGCCATTGATCAACAGGCCGAAGCGATGGACGCCTTGCGGGACGGTTTGCGCAATCTTGGTCAGGCGCTGGCTGAAAACCAGATGGATGAGCTTGAGGAAGGTCAGGGCACCCAGACTGGCAATGCCGAAGGCCGCCCCGAACCCGAACGCCGCGATCCCCTCGGTCGTCAGATCGGAAATTCAGGGCAGTTCGGCACTGAAGAATCCATGTTGCAGGATGAAATTAACCGTCGCGCCGAAGAATTGTTGCAGGAATTGCGCAACCGATCAGCCGATCAGGAACGCCCGCAGCTGGAACTTGATTACCTGCGCCGCCTGCTGGACCGCTTCTAGTTTTCGGGCGTCCCAGCCGTTTCTGACGCGATCAAACCTTGCAGTTGTTGATCCAGCCAGATCCTCATTTCATTGACCCAATTCACATAAGACGTCAGCACGGGTTCAAGCTGTGGAACAGCAGCGCTGATTTGCGGCGCGAAAATATAAGCGGCCAACGCGATCAGCGCCAAAATAACGATGATCATAAACCCGCGACGAAACCCACCGCGTTTCTGGGGCAGGTCATCATCAATCTGTTCAGCAGTTTGAGCCGCGTCGGGTCGCAATGATGAATTGATTTCTTCGATATCGGGCAGCAGTTCACGGCGCGGTGCATCGCGGTCCTGTGCCATCGTTGCACCGACGGCGGCGGCAATCTCGGGCTCACCGCGCAATTTTGCCAGACGATCGCGGGCCTCTCGGCCGCGGCGGTCTTCGTCTGGATCTATTTCGACGTGCGGTTCCGGATCGTGGGAAAGATCAAGATCGGGCTGCGTTTCTATTGTGTTGTCATCCGCTTGTCGGGCCGCTTGTTCAAAATCAGCCTCTTGGCGCAGGATATCTGCGACGTCAGGCGATAATTCGCGTTGGCGCGGTTCGGGCTGTGTAACTTCCGGTTCAGGTTGTGGATCAGGCGTTGGCACAGGCGCACCAAGCTCTGCGGCTTCGGATGCACCGCGATTTTCAAACCATGTGTGTCCGCAATTGGAACACTGAACGTCGCGCCCCGCCTCTGGGATCACATCGTCGGCAACCTCATATTGCGCACCGCAATTCGGGCAAATCAGCCGCATTATTTCGTTCCCTTGCCTCAAACGAACATTCTGTCCGCTGTCTTTAGCTAAATCTTACCGATCCTGCGCCCTAAGCGCAAAGGTTTTACCAGCAGCGACGCGCGCACGCAGATTGCATGTGGCGTCCGTTTGCGCCAAACCCAAGTTCAAAGAACGGGGGCAGGCGTGATTGAACTCGACAATGTGGCCTATAGTTATGGCGGAGCAGAGCTTTTCTCTGCGCTGAACCTGCAACTTGCGCCAGGGTCTTTCCACTTTCTGACAGGGCCGTCTGGCGCGGGAAAAACAACGCTTTTGAAATTGTGCTACGGCGAATTGATCGCAACCTGCGGACAAGTGCGCCTGTTCGGGCAAGATGCACGCAATCTGGATCGTGATGGCGTGGCCGAAACGCGCCGCCGTGTCGGGGTTATGCATCAGGATTGTCAGTTCCTCGATCACCTGAGCGTGGCTGAAAATATCGCGCTGCCGCTGACGGTATCTGGCCAGACCACCCATGCGTCTGATCTGACAGATTTGCTTGGCTGGGTCGGGCTGACTCGTCAGATGGAACAATTGCCGCCGCAGCTGTCGGGTGGGGAACGCCAACGCGCCGCTCTCGCCCGTGCTGTCATCATGTCACCCGAGGTTATTTTAGCGGACGAACCCACAGGAAACGTCGATTGGGAAATGTCCCAGCGTCTTTTGACCCTGCTGGTTGAGCTGAACAAAATGGGTAAAACTGTTTTGATCGCCACCCATGACATCAGCCTTATTCGCGCGGCCAAAGCACAGGTCAGCGCGCGGGTTTTACGTCTGCAAGACCGTCGTCTTCAGCTTGCTGGGGCAGATCTGTGAAGGCGTTTTTTACCCGTGTCTTTGAACTTCTGGCGGGGGATGCGCAGGCTGATCGTGCCGTGCCACCCACAGGATATACCGCCCGTCTGACATTGCTGACATCAGGCGCGATGGCATTATTGGCCGTGTTCGCCTTGGCGCTCTCTTTGGCGACGGGGCGTTGGGCGTCAGAGTTGGCGCAGACGTCGACTTTGCGTATTTCCGCGCCCCAAGGCCAGATGGACGCCCAGACTTTGGCCGCACTTGAGGTGTTGCGCACGACGCCCGGCGTGGCCGATGCCCGTGCCCTTGATGAAGATGAACAACGCGCGTTGTTGGCCCCTTGGTTTGGCCCAGACTTGCCCGTTGAAACATTGCCCATCCCGCAGTTGATCGAAGTCATTGCCGACGGGGACGGTTACGACACAGCAGGCCTGCGGGCGCGTTTGGCGGCCGAAGTACCCGGTGCGGTTCTTGATGATCACACCCGCTGGCGTGAGCCACTGGTTGAGGCTGCGTCGCGTCTACGCCTTCTTGGGTTTGTGTCGATTGTGCTGATCGCAGGTGCCACGGGCGCGATGATTACATTGGCAGCGAACGCAGCCCTTGCAGCGAATGCGCAATTGATCCGCGTGATGCGATTGGTCGGTGCGCGCGACATCTATATTGCCCGCGCCTTTGTGCGCCGATTTACCCTTCGCGCACTTCTTGGTGCGGCGATTGGCACCCTGATCGGCACCCTCGCGGTGTTGCTTCTGCCAAGTGCAGATGCGGCGGGCGGGTTTCTTACGGGGCTGGGGTTTCAGGGTTGGCATTGGCTTTGGCCGCTGACCATTCCGATCCTTGCCGCACTTGTGGCTTTTGTCGCCACACGGCAAGCCGCGCTACGCACGTTACAGGAGCAATCATGACCTACGCCATTCAATGGGTGCGATCCCTGATCTTTATCATAGTGATGTATGCCATGATCTTCGTGTGGGGCATCGTGTTTGCGATCCCCGCCATCATATCGCGCAAAGCGGCGATCTTTTGTTGCCGGTCCTATACGTGGTTCGTGATGTGGTTCGCGCGCTGGATGATCGGGCTAAATTGCGAAGTGCGCGGCATCCCCCCGCAGGATGAGGTTTTGATCGCCGCCAAACACCAATCTTTTCTAGACGTGCTGATGGTCTACAGCCAAATTCCAGCAGGCCGTTTCATCATGAAGGATATACTGAAATATGCGCCTGTCGTGGGCCAAATGGGTCTGCGCGTGGGATGTATCCCCGTCAAACGCGGCAAGCGCGGCAATGCCATCAAGAAGATGGTTGCAGATGTCGCGGCAGGGCGTTTGTTCCCCGGTCAGCTGATTATCTACCCCCAAGGCACGCGCATCGCGCCGGGTGTCAAAGCGCCCTTCAAAATTGGCACGGGCGTTTTGTATAAAGAACTCGGCCAAGATTGCGTGCCAGTGGCTGCCAACGTCGGGGTGTTCTGGCCCAAGCGGGGCATTTACCGCAAACCGGGCGTCGCGGTGATTGAGTTTCTGCCGCGCATTCCGGCGGGTCTTGAGCTGAACGAATTTATGAAACAGCTGGAAACATCCGTCGAAACCAAATCCAACGACCTGATGCGCGAGGCGGGGTTCACCGCGATTGAAACATGAAAACAATCGATAATATCGACGCGCTTGAGGCGCTTTATGACGCCGCCGTGCCCAATTCCCTGCGCAAGGTCGTGCAGCGTCTGACCCCGCATTACGCCAAATGGATCAAGACGGCGCGCTTTTGCGTGCTGACAACCGTCGGGCCCGAGAGCACTGATGGTTCCCCGCGCGGCGATGTCGGACCTGTGGTGCGCCTGATAGATGATACGACGCTGCACCTGCCCGATTGGCGTGGCAACAACCGCATCGACAGCCTGCGCAACATCGTGCGCGACGGGCGTGTCAGCCTGATGTTCATGGTACCTGGATCATCCAACGTCATCCGCGTGAATGGCACGGCCGTATTGTCCGATGATCCGACGGTCACGGGTACTTTTGAACAAAACGGAAAACACCCCAAATCTGTGATCGTTATCACCGTAGGTGAGGCATATTTTCAATGCGCCAAGGCGATCATGCGATCAGAATTGTGGACCAGTGACGCAACCGAAGGCCTGCCGAGCGCGGGTGACCTCATCAAGGAACAAGTCGCTGAATTTGACGCGCGAACCTATGATGACGGCTATGCGGAACATGCGAAGGAACGGATGTGGTAGCGAAGGTTTTAGGGCTGGCAACAGGCTCATTGGTCGCTTCGGTAGCCGTTTGGGTTTTTAATGATTGGCGTTATGTCAGCGATGAAGATTTGCTGGCGACAGCGCTTCGCGATCATTGCATTCCTTATGCTTCGGCAGGTGCTACGCCGTTTGAAGGTATTGGCCGCGACGTAGGCGTTTATGACAATGTTGAACGCGATGCGCGCGTCACTGAGGGCGGCGCAGCTATCGTATTTGACGATCGCTTTACCGCAACTTGGGGCGAAATTTCAGAATTATCGCTGCGTGTTTGCACGCTTGAGGGCCGTAGCACTGCAGCCGGGCATTTTTCGGTCGAACTAGACGGTTTTGCTGACAGGATCACCCCGCTCCTTGCGCCGCTTGGTGATATGGGCACGGATGCGGCGCGTTCACACGGCGGCGTTGAAGAAGGCAGTGACTTTCATGTTGTTGGATGGTTCGAGGCAGACAAAACGCAGGATAAAGGCAACCGCGTTGTTATGGCTATGGTTGGATCGCTTGTCGCCAGCGTGACTGTTGTCGCCGATTTACCCGATTAACTCAGCGGGCAGTCGGCCACATCTACGTCCACCACGATAAACGTCTGCGGTCCGAAATCCTGCCCGGACAGATCGACGTACAGCTTCGACCCTTCAACAAACACCGCCCCGTCGCGCAGCACGGCTGTGGAATTTTCCAAATCTTGCGCCGCGCCATTAAACAACACGCAGTCGGTCAGAAAATCCAACACATATCCGTTGAACCCCGCCACAGGAAACGTGCCACTGACAGTTTCGGGGTAGGTCACAATCACTTGCGCGTCGCGGATGTCGACGATGGCAGGCACGATATCCCAGCCATTCTGCACACCCTCAGGGCCTAGCCCGTATTCGATATTGTTCGACACGACCGCGGGGTGACGTTCGCCCACATAGATCGGGGCCTCTACGTCATCATAGGCCAGCGCGCCAAAGGTCACCGTGCGTTCCATCAGCCCGCCCGCCGCCGCCGCGTGCGCGGACAACAACAAAGCGATGCCGGTTCGGATCAAGCCGCGAGACCCTTGCTGCCAAGGTCGAGGTATTTTTGACGCCGTGTATTGCGCAATGCCTCGGGGGATTTACCGCTGAGTTCAGCGATCATGCCGGAAATTGCTTTGCCCACGCCATCGATGGCCGCCTTTTTGTGGCGATGCGCGCCGCCGGTCGGTTCGTCGATGATGCGATCACACACGCCCAGTTCCTTGAGGTTCTGCGCTGTCAGGCGCAACGCCTCAGCCGCTTCGCGCATCTTCTCGGCGTCTTTCCACAGGATTGATGCACAGCCCTCGGGTGAGATCACGGAATAGACAGAATGTTGCAGCATCGCGACGCGATTGGCCGTTGCGAATGCCACAGCCCCGCCCGATCCGCCTTCGCCAATAATGACGCTGACCAAAGGCACGCCAATTTGTAGGCATTTCTGTGTGGATCGCGCAATCGCTTCGGATTGGCCGCGTTCTTCGGCGCCTTTGCCGGGGTAGGCACCGGGCGTGTCCACAAGTGTCACGACAGGAAGGCCAAACCGGTCGGCCATGTCCATCAAGCGGATCGCTTTACGGTAGCCTTCTGGGCGGGCCATTCCGAAATTGCGTTCAATCCGCGATTTTGTGTCATTGCCCTTTTCATGGCCGATGACCATCACAGGCTTGCCCTCAAAACGGGCCAAACCGCCCATCACCGCATGGTCGTCCGCAAAATTTCGATCCCCGGCCAGCGGCGTGTATTCTGTGAACAGGGCTTCGATATAATCTTTGCAGTGCGGACGGTCTGCATGGCGCGCAATCTGGCATTTGCGCCAAGGCGTCAGATCAGCATAAAGCGTCTCCAACAAATTAGCGGCCTTTTTATCGAGAGCCTGGGCCTCTGCCTCAACGTCCATTTCCTCGTTCTGGCGGGCCAGCGCGCGTAGTTCGGCGGCTTTGCCTTCGATTTCGGCCAGCGGCTTTTCAAAGTCGAGGTAGTTGGTCATGTCGGTCGGCTCCAATAGCTATTGGAACCGATATAATGTCGGCGGGGCGGGCTTTGCAATGACGTGACGTCGGTCTTGCCCCGAAACAGGCGGTTATCCGGCAATCATTTCGGACTGCTTCACGATCACCTCGGCTTGCTTGATGGATGCAATGTCCACCAAACGGCCTTTGTAGACGGTAGCCCCTTCGCCGCGGTCGGTCGCTTCTTTCATAGCGGCCAAGATTTCGCGCGCCTCGGCAACGGCCTCCTCGGACGGTGTGAACACCTCATTTGCCAGTGCGATCTGCTTGGGGTGGATGGCCCATTTACCAACCATACCCAATGTCGCAGACCGACGGGCCTGCGCGCGGTACCCTTCATCATCGCTAAAATCTCCGAACGGACCATCCACTGGCAAAACGCCATGGGTGCGACAGGCCGCAACAATCGCCGTTTGCGCCCAGTGCCATGGGTCGGAATAATGCCGCGCCTCACCGTGCAGCATGTAGTAGTTTTCCTGCGTTCCACCGATGCCTGTTGTCTGCATCCCCATTGAGGCCGCGAAATCGGCGGCACCAAGGCTCATCGCTTGCATGCGGGGCGACGCCGCGGCGATTTCCTCAACGTGGGCGATGCCTGCTGCGGATTCGATAATGACCTCAAACCCGATGGGTTTGGTGCGCCCTTTGGCGCGTTCAATCGCTGTGACCAAAGCATCCACCGCATAAATATCAGCGGCACATCCAACCTTGGGGATCATGATTTGGTCCAGCCGATCCCCCGCCAGTTCCAGCACATCGACCACATCGCGGTACCAATACGGCGTATCCAGCCCGTTGATCCGCACCGACAACGTCTTTGTCCCCCAATCCAGCGTGTTGATCGCCTCAATCACATTGGCGCGCGCGGTGTCTTTGTCTGACGGGGATACGCTGTCTTCCAGATCAAGGTTAATTACATCCGCCGCACTTGCCGCCATTTTAGGATGGAGCTTGGTGTTGGACCCCGGCCCAAACAATTGGCAGCGGTTTGGGCGTGCGACGGGCGTGGGTTGAATGCGGAATGACATGAGCGATCCTGTGCGTAATGAAATTGCGTATGTGTTGGCGTGAGGGGTAGAATATTGCGCAACATGCTGCAAGTGCGAATGCGCAGGTGCAGAACTACAATGCGCGGGAAAATATTGCACTTATGTCATAAAAGGTGCACGATTTTACTTAAAAAACGACATCAGGCGGCGAATTTGGCATACATTCCCGACTGTCCTCTCGCACATTGACCAAAATCCATAGGAGGCTGCCATGATTCCCACCCCATATCTTTTGTTCCTCGGTGACGCGCCTGATGCTCTTGCTGCGAAAGTTGCCCAAGGCATCAAAGACTGGCGTCCTGATAACGCCGTCGGCCAATTTCGTCTGCCTGCTTGTGGCACAACTGTTGGGATCGATGATCTGACACTGCAAGAAGCATGGGATGCTGGCGCGCGGACGTTGGTAATTGGTGTGGCCAACCGTGGCGGCATCATTTCCCAAGCTTGGAAGGACGTCCTGATCAAAGCCTTGCAGATGGGATACGACCTCGCCTCCGGATTGCACAACTTGCTGCGTGACGAAGACGATCTTGTGTCTGCGGCGCGTGTCGCTGGCCGCACGTTGCATGATGTGCGTGTCCCATCCACAGCCTATCCGATTGCAAACGGGCTTAAGCGTACGGGCAAGCGTTGCCTTGCGGTTGGCACTGATTGTTCCGTTGGCAAGATGTATACGGGCCTCGCGATGGATGCCGAAATGGCAAAGCGTGGCATGAAATCGACGTTCCGCCCAACGGGTCAGACGGGTATCCTGATTACAGGTGGCGGTGTGCCGTTGGACGCGGTTGTTGCGGACTTTATGGCAGGTGCGATTGAATATTTGACACCCGACAATGATGAGGACCACTGGGATCACATTGAGGGGCAGGGCAGTCTGTTCCACGCGTCATATTCCGGTGTGACTATGGCGCTGATCCATGGCGGACAACCCGACGCTTTGGTGTTGGCGCACGAACCGACACGCACGCACATGCGCGGTTTGCCAACATACGATCTGCCATCGCTAGAAGCGTTGCGCGAACTGTCTTTGCAGGTTGCGCGCGTTGTGAACCCTGATGTTCAGGTGATCGGCATTTCGGTAAACACGCAGCATTTGTCCGAAGGTGACGCGAACGCCTACCTAAAGGAAGTCGAAGACCGCATGGGTCTTCCGGCGGTTGATCCGTTCCGCCACGGCGCGGGTCGCTTGGTTGATGCCCTCGCTGCACTATGACCACTACTGTCACTCAAGATGTGTTCCAGCTCGCGGAGGTGTTCACCATCTCTCGCGGGTCGCGGACCGAGGCCAAAGTTCTGACGGTGAAAATCGAACGGGACGGTGTTGTCGGTTGGGGCGAATGCGTTCCCTATGCGCGCTACGATGAAACGATGGACTCTGTGGCCGATCAGATCGCGGGTCTGCCTGCGGATGTGACGCGCGATGATCTGTATGATCTGCTGACGGCGGGTGCGGCCTGTAACGCTGTTGATTGTGCGTTGTGGGATCACGAGGCAAAGACCGCGGGCAAACGCGTCTGGGATTTGATCGGCGTTCCCGCCCCCAAACCCTGCATCACCGCGTTTACGCTGTCTCTCGATACTCCTGAAAACATGCGTGCCTCTGCGGCGAAACACGCGCATCGACCGCTGCTTAAAATCAAGCTGGGGACACCCGATGACATGGCCCGCCTCGAGGCTGTGCGCGCTGGTGCGCCAAAATCCGAAATCATCGTTGACGCGAATGAGGGCTGGACGGCTGATGTGTATTCGGACCTCGCGCCGCATCTGATCCGTCTTGGTGTGACGATGGTCGAACAGCCAATGCCTGCTGGCCACGACGATATGCTAGGTGAAATCGCACGCCCGCTGCCCGTATGCGCCGATGAATCTTGCCATGACACTGCAACACTTGCGGGGCTTAAGGGCAAATACGATATGGTGAACATTAAGCTCGATAAAACTGGCGGTCTGACCGAGGCGTTGAAATTGAATGACGCCGCGCGTGCGCAAGGGTACGCCGTGATGGTTGGCTGCATGGTCGGATCATCCCTTGCGATGGCACCTGCGACGATTGTGGCCCAAGGTGCGCAGGTCGTAGACCTTGACGGCCCGCTTCTTCTGGCCGAAGACCGCGACCAACCACTTATTTTTGACGAAGACGGCGTACACCCACCCGTCGCAAGCCTCTGGGGATAATGACATGAGCCGCACAGTTTACGTAAATGGCGACTATCTGCCTGAAGAAGACGCCAAGATTTCTATTTTTGATCGCAGCTTTCTGATGGCCGATGGCGTTTATGAGGTTACGTCTGTGCTAGGCGGTAAGCTGATCGATTTTGCAGGTCATGCCAAACGTCTGGAACGGTCGTTGAACGAATTGGATATGCAAAAGCCGGACGCGTTCGATGATCTTCTGGAAATCCACCGTGAACTGGTCCGCGCCAATGATATCACCGATGGCATGATCTATCTTCAGGTCAGCCGTGGCAGCGCGGGGGATCGCGATTTTGCCTATCCTTCGGCGGACGTTAAGCCGACGCTGGTGCTGTTCACCCAGAACAAACCAGGCATGGCTGATAGCCCGATGGCGCAAAAGGGCCTCAAGATCATTTCGATTGAGGATCAACGCTGGGGCCGTCGCGATATCAAAACTGTTCAACTTCTCTATCCGTCCATGGGTAAGATGATGGCGAAAGCTGCGGGCTGTGATGATGCGTGGATGGTCGAAGACGGTGCCGTTACCGAAGGCACATCAAACAACGCCTACATCGTAAAGGGTGACACGATTGTCACCCGTCATCTGGGCACAGAAATCCTCCATGGGATTACACGCGCCGCAGTTCTGCGGTTCGCGCGTGAGGCACAGATGAAGGTCGAAGAACGCAGTTTCACGATCGAGGAAGCGCAGGACGCGGATGAGGCGTTTATCACGTCTGCATCCATGTTCGTCATGCCCGTGGTTGAAATTGATGGCACAGCGGTGGGCACTGGGACCCCCGGTTCGGTCGCCGGACGGCTGCGTGAAATCTACCTTGATGAAAGCCGCAAAGTCGCCGTCTGACCCCCAACACAGACAATCAACTTGCAAAACCACCTGATTTTAGCCTCTATTTGTGGAAATAGTAGTTAAGCGGGGATTTGGGTGTGCGTAAATTGTTAGGTGGTGTCGTTCTGGCGGCGGGTGTGGGTGGTCTTGGCTGGTATGGCTCGGGCAATCAGGCTGAACGGATGCAAGCAGAGGTCACGACCCGCGCGCAGACGGTGGCAGGCACCGCGATCCATGCAATCGAAACCTCCGTATCGGGCCGCGACATTACGGCGTCGGGCATCGTTCAGGACCAAGCCGAATTCGACAGTCTTCAGGCCGCGCTCGAAGACGTGCAAGGCCGCCGCGTCGTCAATATGGACGCTGTGGAAATCCTGCCTGTCGCTGACCCATTTGCCGTGGCTGCAACCCGCACACAAAGTGGTGATGCAACCCTGACTGGCGCCATTCCGAGCGAGGCAGCACGCGCTGATCTTGCCGTAGTGGCAGGTGATCTTGCGGCTGGTTTGGACCTGTCCACAGGCTCGCCTGACGACGAATGGACGAGCGTTGCGGCGCAGGCCTACACCGCGATTGGCACACTCAAGACGGGCGAAATGACCCTTTCGGGCCGCGATCTGACCATCACTGGCCTTGCCGCCAACCCGCGCGACCTTGACGCAGTTCTAGCATCCCTTGCGGACCTGCCAGAGGGCTATACGCTAGCAGATATGATTGAGGTCGAGGATGACGGCACGCCGCTGCGTCTGACCCTCACAAATGATGATGCGGGCGCCACCGCGACAGGTAAGTTCCCGTCAGGCATGGCCGCATCATTGGTGTCTGACCGCTATGACGGCGTCGACACCTCCGACATTGTTGAGGCGACGATTGCTGGCGTGGATGGCTGGCCAGCTGTTGCCGTAACGGGAATGGATGCCCTCGATGAATTGGTTGAGGGTGAATTGACGATCATTGATACGGACGTGACGCTAACGGGGTCTGCGTCCCCTGACGGTCGCGCGCAGGCCGAAGCCTTGATGGCTGCGTTGCCTGCGGGCTTTACAGGCTCAACAGACATTTCGATCTATGACGATGGCACGCCGTTCATGATGACAATGGACTATGATGGCGCGGCGGCCACCGCGACAGGCAAATACCCTGCGGATTTCACAGTGGCCGCGCCTGATGGTGCGACGTTGACCCAAACAGGGGAGGCCGCTTTTATTGGTGATGACACTGGCGCCTTTGCAACCAATGCTGCGGCAGGTGTCGCGGCCCTTGGTTTGTTGGAACAGGGGTCTTTGCAGGTCACAGCAGACAAGATCATCCTGACGGGGATCGCCAGCACACCTGATGTTGACGCCGCGATCGAAGACGCATTGTCCGCCGCATCCGGCGTTGAGGTTGAACAAACCTTCACCTACCTTGATGATGGTACGCCCGCAGATTGGTCCGTTTCATATGACGCCGCAATAGGTGGCGCTGTGGCGGGCAAATTGCCCAGTGATCTGACAGCTGACCTTGTCGCAGGCGCCATGGGCCTTTCTAAAATTGACGGTGATCCAACGGTCGCGCTGGGCGCTGCTGATGGTCCGTCTGATGTGTCGTTCCTGACGCTCGCGTCCGAATACCTGCCCGAAACCGAAAAGCTGTCGTTCGCCACCAATGGCGAACAATCGACGCTTGATATGGTTCTGTCACCCGGTGTGGACGCCGATCTTGTCGCGGCCGACCTCGCGGCGCGGCTTCCAGGGGACATTGCGTTTTCGGTTACGCCCCTTGAAGACTTGCCAGAAACAGGAGCGATCCGGACCAATCAGGCGACGTTGAACCGCGAACGGTTCCAGTTTGGCAACTGGCTCCCGATTTTGACATTTGCGCCTGTGGCCACGATTTGCACAGATCAAACCACCCGCGCGCTTGAAACCAATGGTGTGAATTTCCTGTCTAGTTCCGCCCGTCTTGATGCCAAGTCCATTCGCGCCATCAACACGCTAACGGCTATCGCACAGCGCTGCGTGGACGAGGGTGGTTTGACGCTTGAGGTAGGGGGTCACACCGATGACACCGGATCCGAGATCAGCAACCAGATTCTGAGTGAAAACCGCGCCAACAGCGTTCGCAATGCGCTGATCGCCCGTGGCATTCCGGAAACGGCTATGACCGCGACAGGCTTTGGCCAGTCCCGTCCGCTTGCCAGTAACGAAACCGAAGAAGGCCGCGCAACCAATCGCCGGACCGAGATCATCTGGTCTGAATAAGCCAGCCAAAATGTGAAAAAGGAAAAGTATTATGTTTGAAGAGTGGGGATTCCTTCTGACCGAAATCTGGGTGCTTCTGGCGCTGGCAGCATTGGTCGGTTTGATTGCAGGCTGGATTATCTGGGGCCGTCGCGCAGAGGTCACGGTCGACACAAGCGAGGCTGACCGCCTTCGGGCACAGCTTGACGCATGTCAGGCCAAACACGCCGACAAAGACGCGCGTATCGCA
>JABBAI010000091.1:68268-72478 GCA_018608045.1 Octadecabacter sp.
GGCACAGCTTGACGCATGTCAGGCCAAACACGCCGACAAAGACGCGCGTATCGCAGCAATGCAGGCAGATATCGATACAGCTGCACCAGCGCCCGTTACGGCCGCTGTTGCCGCGCCGGCAACTGATTTTGATGGCGACGGTGTGGTTGAGGGCACGGATGAGGGCGTCAAACCCCGCACATTGGATGCCCCGCTTGATGGCATGGCGGATGACCTCAAGAAGATCAAAGGCATCGGCGCGAAAATGGAAGCCCTTTGCAACCGTCTCGGATTTTGGCATTTCGATCAGATCGCCAATTGGACTGACGACGAAGTCGCATGGGTGGATGCCAACCTTGAAGGGTTCAAGGGGCGCGTGACACGGGATGACTGGGTCGCGCAGGCCAAGTTGCTGGCCGCTGGCGGGGAAACCGCATTTTCCAAACGCGTGGATGGCGGCGACGTTTACTAAGTCTTGCAAAGTTTAAGAATGGCCGCTGTGACACCATCACGGCGGCTATTTTCGTTTCAGTCTTCGCGTTTGGTTACATTTGCGTCAAAGGCTTTTGAAAACGAGGCATCCTGCGCAGGCGTCGCGTCCGTTTGATAGTCTGATTTCCATTGCGCCATAGTCATGCCGTAGAACGCTTCGCGGCCTTCGTCTTTGGTCATCTCGATCCCGCGCTCGGCTGCGGCCTCTTGATACCATCGGCTCAGGCAATTGCGACAGAACCCAGCCAAGTTCATCATGTCGATGTTTTGCACGTCTGTGCGGTCTTCCATGAGGTGTTTTTGCAACCGGCGGAATGCTGCGGCCTCAAGCTCGATCTGGGTCTGTACGTCGATATCAGGCATCCATTTTCTCCAATGCGTGTGTCAGGATCGGGGCGAGTCGTTGTCCCCATGCAAGTTGCTGTGCAGGCGTTTCGATCAGATCATTGCGTACTTCGATTAACACATTTGCGCGTCCGGTTTGTAGGGCATGGCGATCAACCGCATCCCCGGGCAGGTGGCCGACGTAGGGTTCATTGTCGCCAACGCACAGGTCGCTTTCATCGCGCAATAGATCAAGCAGCGGCATCGCAAGGCGCGTGTCTGACGCATACAGCAACCCGATATGCCAAGGGCGATGCGGGCGCCCCTTTAATTGGGGCGTAAAACTATGCAGTGCGACGATCACTGTGTCGTCCTGCTGCGCGGCCAAGTCTGCGTAGGCGTTGTGGTAGGGCGCATAAAAGGCATCCACACGGCGCGCTTTTTCCGCGGCATCCGCCGTTCGGTTTACGGGAATGACAGACCCGTCATAAAGCTTCATCAAAAGTGTCGGATCATTCAGCCCGCGATTGGGATCAATCACCATTCTTGAAAAATTCGAAAGAACCGCAGGCGCATTTAACGCATCAGCCAATGCGAGCGTCATACCCGCAGCCCCGATATCGTAGGCGATGTGGCGGTTCATGTCAGTGTCCGGAAGGCCCAACGATCCACCCCCTACACATGGCGGGACCGTGTTGGCCGCGTGATCGCACGTGACCAACCAGCGCGAAGACCTCTCACTACCATGGACATGAAACGGGACGTAGGGCTGATCTGTCATCTTTGCATCATCCGGTTGTGGGCAGTTGTAGTGGGTTGGAAATCCGCTATAAGGCGGAAAACCGTTAGCGGTAACTGTTAAATAACGCCCGCCGCAGAACACGAGGAATATCACCATGAAACGCGATCGCAACGTTAAGATTGTCGCCACTCTCGGACCAGCGTCCGACGATTATAAAATGATCCGTGCCTTGCACGAAGCGGGTGCAGACGTGTTCCGCCTGAACATGAGCCATGGTGACCACGCCGAAATCAAAGTCCGCCACGCAATCATCCGCCAGGTCGAACAAGACCTGAATAGCCCGATTTGCATCCTTGCGGACCTTCAGGGTCCCAAGCTGCGCGTGGGTGTGTTTGCCAATGACGACGGTGAAGATTTGGTTGTCGGTCAGGCGTTCCGCCTTGATCTTGATGATGCGCCGGGCACCAAAGACCGTGTTCAACTGCCGCACAAAGAAATTTTCGACGCGCTGGAACCAGGTGCACACCTGTTGGTCAACGATGGCAAAATCAAATTGCGCGTTAAAGATTGCGGCCGCGACTTTGCGGATTGCGAAGTTTTGGTTGCTGGAACCATTTCCAACCGCAAGGGCGTGAACGTGCCTGATGTGGTTCTACCTCTCGCTGCTTTGTCCGAAAAAGACCGTAAAGATCTGGAATTCGTGTGTGAACTCGGCGTTGACTGGCTCGCGCTGTCATTCGTGCAGCGCCCCGCTGACGTGGAAGAAGCCCGTAAGCTTGCAAAGGGTCGCGCAGCGTTGATGTCCAAGATCGAAAAGCCGACAGCAGTGACATCTTTTGATGATATCCTTGCTGTATCTGACGGCATCATGGTTGCCCGTGGTGATCTGGGTGTTGAATTGCCCGTGCAAAATGTGCCGCCGATCCAGAAACAGCTGGTCCGCAAATGCCGTGCGGCGGCCAAACCTGTGATCGTTGCGACACAGATGCTTGAGTCCATGATCGACAGCCCGATGCCAACCCGCGCCGAAGTGTCCGACGTGGCGACCGCCATTTATGAAGGCGCCGATGGCGTGATGTTGTCCGCTGAATCCGCCGCAGGATCGTTCCCGATTGAGGCGGTGACGACAATGAACAACGTCGCGATCGAGGTCGAAGCAGACCCGACCTACACGGAAATCATCGAAGCCAGCCGCAAAACGTCAGGCCGCACAGTGGCTGACGGTATTGTTGCAGCTGCCCGTGAAATCGCGGAAACTGCTGATATTAAAGCAATTTGTTGTTATTCACAGTCTGGCACTACAGCGCTTTTGACATCGCGTGAACGTCCGCGTGTGCCAATCATCGTGCTGTCCAGTGACATCAACACCGTGCGTCGCCTCGCGCTGAGCTGGGGCACAACTTGTGTGATGACTGTCAGAGTTGTGGATCGTTTCAAGACAGCGGTTCTCGAAGCCATTCGCGCCGCGACAAGCTCTGGCCTTGCGTCCAGGGGCGATATGGTTGTCGTAACAGCCGGTGTGCCGTTCAACACACCAGGCAGCACAAACATTTTGCGTGTGGCACCCTGCGACGAAAGTTTGATTCTGGCGGGCTCTTCGGAGTAACATTTCCATAACATAACGTTTTGGGGTGATGAGTATGGATCCTGATCTGATGTTGGTCATCGGCCTTGTAGTTGGTGGGTTTTCAATTCCGTCCGTAATGGGCGCGCTTGCGGATGGACGCGTGCCACGTGCTGCCGCGATTGCCATCATGTTGGCGGGTGGTTTGATTGTTCTGGCGATCCAGCAGCAACCAGGTGGATATGCCCTTGGGGATATTCCGGATGTGTTCGTCAAAGTGGTTGGCCAGTACATTAACTAACTGCTTTATCTCTTGCCATAAAACGACCTCTGGGCTACTCAGCCCATTCTAGCTGCGCGTCCGGCTTAAGTGGCATGCCGAGTCGCGCTTTCAACCGACCCTAAGAGGAGATGGAAATGCCCAAGATGAAGACAAAATCGAGCTGCAAAAAGCGGTTCAAAGTAACGGCGACTGGCCGCGTACTTGCTGGCCAAGCCGGCAAACGCCACGGCATGATCAAACGCTCCAACAAGTTCCTGCGCAACGCGCGCGGTACAACAACGCTTTGTGCGGCTGATGAGAAAATCATCAAGTCCATGATGCCCTACGCGCGCTAAGGAGATCTGATATGCGAGTTAAAGGTGGTACAGTCACTCATCGTCGTCACAAGAAAGTAACGGATCAGGCAAAAGGCTATTATGGCCGTCGTTCCAATACATTCAAAGTTGCGCGTCAGGCCGTCGATAAGGCGAACCAATACGCAACACGTGACCGTCACAATCGTAAGCGTAACTTCCGCGCTTTGTGGATCCAGCGTATCAACGCTGCTGTTCGCTCCATCGACGAGACATTGACATATTCCCGTTTCATCAACGGTTTGAACCTTGCCGGTATCGAAGTAGACCGCAAAGTCCTAGCCGATCTTGCCGTGAATGAGCCCGAAGCATTCGGTGCGATCGTCACAAAGGCACGAGCTGCAATGGCGTAAGCCAAACGGTTTTAGAAGTTGGAAAGGCCGCCCTTGAACAGGGGCGGCCTTTTGCGTTTGGGCAGGGCTTTGTTGCACAAATCTTCCTTCGGCCGGACTCCCCCTTACCCCAGACGGATT
>JABBAI010000014.1 GCA_018608045.1 Octadecabacter sp.
GACGGCAAGCACGAGCATGACCAATTGCAGCGCGGCGTAGCGCCAAAATGGATTGGATTTGTGGTGCCATGGCAATTTCTTGCGGGCCAGCATCGCGGCCTCTGCCTTAAATGCAGACACCGGTTGTTGGCGCAGCACGCGCGGAAAATAACGGTGAAACCCTTCATTGTAGCGCGCGGTTACGGGGTCCTTTGGGGTTCCAACATAGCGGTGATGAACCAACAGATGTTCGCTGCGAAAGTGGGAATAGAGCACCATCGACAACAGAATATCGGCGCACCACCGTTCGAATTTCGGCTTTTGGTGCGCGAGTTCATGCGCATAGGTGATGCCAATTGTGCCCGACATCACGCCGATCCCGAAGAACAGGCCAATCTTTTCCAACGTGCCCAAATGCGCCGTTTCCGTGACGTACCAGATAACTCCAAATAAGGTTATGAATTGCAAAGGCGCCCAGATAATCGTTACGGCGCGATACCAGAACAAGTCGTCCTCTGATGTTTCAAGGTCGGCGTTTTCTTCGTAGCTGCCCGCAAGCGCATCAATTGCTGAAAACAGATACCATGTTGCCACTGGCATCATGATGACCGTCCAACCGCCGAAAACCGCACCGATCCAAGCCAGTGGAATGAGGGCGACCGACAACCAAAAAGGCGCGGCGCGGCTGATGCGGGCCATGTTGGTTGGGGATACGATCGGAAAGGACGTCATTCAAAGGCTCCTGTTTGTAGACAACATAGCCTGTCGCGCAGTGTCCTCAAACACGCTGTAGCGTCGCAGCCGCCAGTGTGTAGGCCTTTTGCATCACAGTGGGCAGATCGGCGGGGCTAAAACTGTCCGCAGGGATGAAATGTCCACGATTTGGCGACGCGTCATGGGGTAACCATGCGGTTTGCACCCTAAGGATCAGGTGAAAATGGGTGAACGTGTGGCGCGCATCGGCATCCGATTCGATCCAATCGGCCGAAATCGGGTCTGCGTCTGCGGGATCATCCCCCCATTCGGTTGTCGGCCAGCCGAGCATTCCACCGAGCAACCCTTTGTCGGGTCGTGTTTCCAGCAACCACGCCCCGTCTTCCCGCCGCGCGATATATGCAATGCCATGGCGTGTGGGTTTGGGTTTCTTTGGAGTCTTCTTGGGCAGGTCAGACTGGGTGCCAGCCGTGCGCGCATCACAGCGGTCATTTACGGGGCAAATTCCGCAGGCGGGGGATTTGGGTGTGCAGATTGTGGCCCCCAAATCCATCACGGCCTGCGCGTAATCACCGGGGCGGGACGTCGATGTGTGACGCTGGGCGTAGTCCATCAAAATGGGTTTGGCGGCGGGTAGAGGCGTGTGATCATCGTACAGGCGCGCCATCACGCGTTCGACATTTCCATCAAGCACAGTGGACGCTTCGTCAAAGGCAATCGCGGAAATCGCGGCGGCAGTGTAGGGGCCGATACCGGGCAGCGTGATCAAGATGTCGTAGGTTTTGGGAAACGTCCCGCCATGATCTGCAACGACAGATCGCGCGCATTTCAACAAATTGCGCGCACGTGCATAATATCCAAGGCCAGCCCATGCCGCCATGACATCGGCGTCCTCAGCCCCCGCGAGATCACCGACGGTCGGCCAAATGCGCGTGAATTGCTTATGGTATTCGCGCACTGCGGCCACGGTTGTTTGTTGCAACATGACCTCGGACAACCAAACGCCATAAGGGTCCGGCAGAACACCGGCCTTGCGATCGCTTGGCATCACGCGCCAGGGCATTTCCCGGGCGTGGATGTCGTACCAGTCCAGTAGGGGGGCGGTTATGTCACGCAATGTTTATGATCCGTTAATAGTGGTTTCTCTGGCGTTAGTGGAGCATCGGTTTAGAGTAGCGCGTGAATATGAAACAGCCACGTCCTTCATCAACAACGCGCGGATTCTCTCGTGCTGTGACCCTGATGCAAAAACGCATCCGAGGGGCTACAGAGACGCGTGGCTTTTCGCAAAGCCGCGTGTTGACCCATTGGGCAGAGATTGTCGGCGAAGCAACTGCCAAGATCGCACACCCCGTTGATGTGGGGTACGCGAAGGGCGGGTTTGGTGCGACGTTGACGGTGCTCACGTCTGGGGCGCAGGCGCCCATGCTTGAAATGCAAAAAGAACAGATCCGCGAAAAGGTAAACGCCTGCTACGGCTACAATGCCATCGCGCGCATCAGGATCACACAAACCGCCAGAACGGGTTTTGCTGAAGGCAAGCTGGCGTTTGACCATGGCCCCAAAACACCACGCGGCCCAAAACCAGAAGCAAAAGCTGCGGCTCAAACCCTCGCGCAGCCCGTTCAAAACGAAGACCTGCGCGCGGCCCTCGTGGCTTTGGGCGCAAATGTCATAAACAAACGTCCCTCAAAGACCTGAAAGAGTATCTCATGAACAAATCTATCCTGTCCTCCGTTGCTGTTGTTGCAATCGTCGCCGTTGCTGGTGGCGTGTGGTTTATGAACCGCGATGCTGGGGGTGGTTCAACGACGCTTGGCAGTGCGGAAATCGCAACGACGTTCGATGTGGTTGAGATGATCCAAGGCAATCCTGACGCATCTGTGCAGGTTCTTGAATATGCGTCCTATACCTGTCCGCATTGCGCATCGTTTCATGCCAACCAGTACCAGCAGATCAAAGAAAATTATATCGATACGAACCTGATCGGGTTCACCTACCGCGAGGTCTACTTTGACCAACCGGGCCTGTGGGCGTCCATGGTTGCGCGTTGTGGCGGCGAAATGCGCTTTTTTGGCATTTCAAACCTGCTGTATGAAAACCAGCAGGGCTGGGCGCGCGCTGGTGACGGTGCCGCGATTTCAGAGGCTTTGCGCAACATTGGCAAAGTCGCAGGATTGTCTGACGCGGAACTGGATGTGTGTATGACTGATGCGGATCAGGCACAGGAATTGATGGCATGGTACCGTTCAAACGCAGATGCGGATGATGTGCAGGGCACGCCGACCTTTTTCATCAACGGCGAAAAGTATTCGAACATGAACTATGCCGACTTTGTCGAAGTGCTCGACGAAAAGCTGGCTGAAACAAACTGATGACACCGCTTGCGGGTCTTAAGGTCGTTGAACTGGCCCGCATTCTGGCGGGCCCTTGGGCTGGGCAACTGCTTGCCGATATGGGGGCTGAGGTCATCAAGGTGGAATCGCCTGACGGTGATGACACCCGTCGTTGGGGCCCGCCGTTTATTGATCAGGCAGGTGAAGAATCTGCCGCGTATTTCCATGGCTGCAATCGCGGTAAAAAATCCGTTGTGATCGATTTTCGCACGGACGACGGGAAGGCTGCATTGCTTGGGCTGTTGTCGGATGCAGATGTCATTATCGAGAATTTCAAAGTCGGGGGGCTTGCGAAATACGGGTTGGATTATGCGTCGCTGAAGGCCACCCATCCGCGATTGATCTATTGTTCGATCACAGGTTTTGGCCAAGACGGGCCTTATGCAGGGCGCGCCGGATACGACTATATCATTCAAGGTATGTCTGGCCTGATGTCCGTGACGGGTGATCCAGAGGGGCAGCCCCAAAAAGTTGGGGTCGCCGTGACGGATATTTTCACCGGTCTTTATGCAAGCAACGCGATTTTGGCAGCCGTGCATCAGCGTCACGCAACGGGCACTGGTCAGCACATTGACCTCGCACTGTTGGATGTGGCTGTCGCGACGACAGCAAATCAGGCGATGAATTACCTGGCAACGGACGTGTCGCCCAAACGGCTTGGCAATGCGCACCCCAATATCGTGCCTTACCAAGTGTTTGATTGCGCAGACGGCCATGTGATTATCGCCGTTGGCAATGACGGACAGTATCGCAAGTTTTGCGAGGTTTTGGGTGTGGACGTGCTGGGCATTGATCCACGGTTTGCGACGAACCCCGCGCGGCTTGAACATCGCGATACTTTGGTTCCGTTGCTGGTAGACAAGATGAAAGACTGGACCAAAGCGGACATCATGGCCGCGTGCGAAACGCATGGCGTTCCGTCGGGGCCGATCAACACGTTTGAGGATGTCTTTGCTGACCCGCAAGTTATCGCGCGAGGCTTAAGGCTGGATTTGGACGGTGCCCCGTCCGTACGCCCACCTATGCGGTTTTCTGATTCCGAATTGGCGTTGGACAGACCCGCGCCGGCGTTGGGGCAAGATCAGGATATTATTTCTGATTGATTCCGATCGCCGCTAATTTGGCATCAAACGGACTCCAATCTATCAGCGACAAACGCACCGGAAGCACCATCACTTTAGCGCGGAAATAATCGGGCAAGCGCACGGCATCTTTTTCGGTGGTCACAAGGTTTAGGCCGTGTGCCTTTGCCTCTCCCTCAAGCCGCGCCAGAAGGGCATCGGTGAATGGTTGATGATCGTCCAATGCTTCGCTGCGCACCACATCCGCGCCGAGGGATTTGAGGGTCGCGAAGAACTTTTCAGGATGGCCGATGCCAGCAAATGCAAGGACAGGCAAATTGCCCCACGGCATGCCGGTTGGCAGCGGATCAAGCTGACCGTCCAGACGTGCGCAACCCTGCGGAAGCGGCGGCGAGAACTTTGTTCGCGCGGCTTCAGGGCCAATGGCCAAAAGGGCGTCGGCCCGCATCAAACCCGCGCTGGCAGGTTCACGCAGTGGTCCCGCTGGCATGGTGCGTCCGTTGCCAAACCCTTTCACGGCATCAACAACAACGATTTGAAGGTCTTTGTGCACGCTCGGGTTTTGAAATCCGTCATCAAGTAAAATGACCGTCGCCCCAGCCGCTTGCGCCGATTGCACGCCTCGTGCGCGATCTTTTGACACCCAGGCTGGCGCGAAGGCGGACAACATCAACGGTTCATCTCCCACGTCGAGCGCGGTTTGTGATGCGCGATCCACCTGCACAGGGCCAACGGTCGATCCACCATAACCACGACTGACAATGTGCGGGGCATGCCCCAAGTCCGTCAGTCGTTGCGCAAGGGCAATCGCTGTCGGGGTTTTGCCCGTCCCGCCCGCATTGATGTTCCCGATGCAGATCACGGGGACTGACGCTTTGAATGTGGGTTTCTGTTTCACACGGCGCGCCGTTGCCGCGGCATAAATCGCACCAAGTGGTGACAACAGCAGCGCAATCAGACTGTTGGGCTGATACCAGAAAAGGGGTGGCTTCATGATGCGGCCCCATGAGGTTCGCTGCCGTGAAGGGCGGTTTCCACCAGACGGTTCAAGGTTTCCGCATTTTGGGTAATTTCATCCCAACCCGCCAGCGCCATCCGTGCGATTTGTTCGGGCGATATTAAAACGCTGACGGCAATGCCGAGCTCTGCGGCGGTGCGGACTTCGCGACAGGCCTGCACGGTTGCTAGACGTGCGAAACGTGTCTCGTGTGGTGCTTTGCGTGTCCCATGGACGACGGCTGACCCTAGAATGACAGGCTCAAATGGGGAGGTCGCGCCACCGCTGCTTAACGTGCCACCCATGAAGGTCAGCGGGATGAGACGATACCACAAACCCAACTCATCGGGGAGGTCCGCGATGTAGGCTTGGTGTTCGGCTTCGGGATCATCGCCCTGTGATCGCACGCCCACTTTGAACCCCGCTTCGCGCAACACCTGTGCGGCCTGTTCAGCGTCATCCAAATCCCGCGGCGTGAGAACCATCAACAATCGATGGCTTTTGCGCGACGCTGCTAGGTGCGCAGCGGCCATATGCACAACCTCGGCTTTGGTGACGTTCGCCGCAAACCACGTGGGGCGCGTTTCAAATGCTTCGGCCATCACCGTCAATTCATATTGGTCGTATGGCAGCGCAATCGGTTCTTCAAGGATCGGTCCCGTTGTTTCGATCTTTTCAGCCGGTACCCCGCCACGGATAAGCCGTGTCGCGGTCGCGCCATCGGCCGCCAGAATGCGATTAAAGGGTGCGACGGCCCCACGGGTCGCACGGGGCAGCCAACGCGATCCATTCTGCACCAGCCCCGCAGTTCGTGCATTGATCAGCGTGGCGTAGACACATGAACGGTGGACCTGGCGCAGTAGCGTCGGGCGCAGCGCCCCGCCGTTCCATATCAAGGACTGAGGTTCCCATTCATCAAGAAAGGCGCGGCATTTTGTTGGGCTGTCACTTGGAATTTCAATGCGGGTCACATCAGTTGGCAGCATATCGAACGCCCTGATACAGGCTGAACCGCATGTCACAAGAACGTTGGTCGCATCGCTGTGTTCGATCAAGCGGGTGACAAGCGACAGCGTCGTCGCGACCTCACTCTCGTCACCGCAATGAACCCAAATCATTGGACCTGCGTCCTTCCCTTAGCCGAGCTCTTCTGTCGGGGATGTTTCTGCGGCCTCATCGCGAAGGCGATGAATGTGCGCAATGAAATAGCGCATATGTGCATTGTCCACAGTCTTTTGCGCCTCGGATTTCCACGCGTTAAACGCGCTTTCATAATCGGCAAACATACCAACCACATGGATGTCATCAACATCCTTAAAGGCGTTCTTTGTCGGATCGATGAGTTCGCCACCAAAGACGAGGTGCAGACGTTGTGTCATGTGGTACCTATTGGTCAAATTGTGCTGCTGCGACCCTATGTGATAGGGCGCTGCGCGTAAAGCAGATCAGGCGAGAGCATCGATAAGTGCGGCGTGAATTCCACCGGCTGCAACCATGCCGTTGATTTGCGGATGCGGGTTGTTGAACACAGCCGCTTGCCCCTTTTGATCGCTCACAATGCCACCCGCCTCAGTCACGATCAACGCGCCAGCGGCGACGTCCCATTCCCACGTCGGGCGAAGCGTCAGCATGCCGTCAAACCGCCCTTCGCCAACCAAAGCGAGGCGATACGCGAGCGATGATCGGAACGTGCGTTTGAATGGCGGAACAAGGGCCGCCCAATATTTTGGATCCATGTTTGGCTTTGCTGACAAGACCGTCGCGGCATCGATAGGTTTGTCTTCGCTCGCAGTAAGGCGCGCGCCATTGCAGGTCGCGCCTTGGCCAATTTCAGCGGCGTACAACAGATCGGGCATCGGCAGATAAATGACGCCTGCTACGGGTAATCCGTTTTCGGTGATGGCGATGGAATGCGCCCAGTCTTTGCTGCCTTCAATGAAGGCGCGTGTGCCATCAATGGGATCAATGATGAACTGGCGATCTGTCTTAAGGCGTGCGCTCCCGTCTTCCGTCTCCTCGGACAACCAGCCGTAGTCTGGCCGCGCGGCTTGTAGATCAGCCTCAAGCTGGCGGTTCACGTGCAGGTCCGCTTCGGTCACGGGGCCTTGGCCGCCGGATTTTTCCCACACTTCGGGTGAGGCGTTGAAGTACTTACGCGCAATATCACCCGCAGCGCGGGCCGCATTTATCAGAAGGTCGAGGTCACGCACCGGCGAGTGTCATCCCGTCAATCATCAGGCTTGGGATAACGCGGCTCATGTGGGGGCGGGCATCGTTTGCGGGAATGATCCGCGCGAGCATGTCATGCAGATTGCCAGCCACAGTGCATTCGTTAACGGGATAAACGATTTCACCGTTCTCGACCCAGAACCCCGAAGCACCGCGTGAATAATCACCTGTGTTGGGGTTGATGGTTGACCCGATCATCGACGTGATTAAAAGGCCGGTGCCCATGTCGCGGATCATGTCTTCGCGGGATTGTTCGCCCATGGTCAGCGCGAGATGTCCAACAGACGGGGATGGCGGGCCAGATGTGCCACGCGACGCGGATCCTGTGCTGCTGAGGCCCAGTTTACGTGCCGTCGCAAGGTCAAGGGTCCAGCCTGTCAGAACACCATCATCGATGATCTTGCGATCGGATGTGGGCAGGCCTTCGCCGTCAAACAGGCGGCTGCCAGACACGCGGGCGCGGTGCGGCGTTTCGATCAGATCCATGCCTTCGGGCAGCACGCGCTGGCCGTCTTTGCCTAGCAACCAAGATGATCCGCGCGCAATCATCGCGCCGTTGCTGGCCGATACCAGATGTCCGATCAAGGATCCCGCGATGCGTTCATCAAATAGCACCGGATAAGTGCCCGTTTTGGGCTTTCGTGCGCCGTGGCGGGCTACGGCGCGTTCCCCTGCGATGCGTCCGATTTCGGCGGCACCACGCATGTCGGACAGATGGATACGGCTGTCGTAATCATAATCCCGTTCCATCCCTGTGCCTTCACCGGAAATGGCAACGGCAGACAGCGAATGGCCTGTACTTTCGTAGCCACCAGAAAACCCGTTTGATGCGGCAAGGTGGACTTGGCGGCGGCCATAGCCGGCGGACGCGGATTGGACTTGTGCCACACCATCTACGGATTGCGCAGCGGCTTCAGCAACGCGGGCCTGTTCTTCGAGCCACGCAGGATCAGGTTCGGCGCCCGCGTCCATAAGATCAAGGCGCGTGGCATCAATATCAGTCGCCAGCTGTGTCGCATCGGCAAGTCCGGCGTGCGGGTCTTCGGGGGCTTCGTTGGCCATGGCAACAGCGCGGTGCGCCATTTCCTCAACAGTGCGATCAGATGTGTCGGACGCGCTGACATTTGCGGACTTATGCCCGACAAAAACCCGCAACCCGATGTCTGTGGATTCAGACCGCTGCGCTTCTTCCAAAACGGAATTGCGCACATCGATATTGACGGAGGTGCCGGAGATCGCGACAGCGTCGGCGCTATCGGCACCCGCAGCTTTGGCGGCATCAATCAGGCGGTGTGTAAGATCGGTAAGCGACTGTGTCATTCGAACTTCCTTTGCTTGGGATTGAGGTAGTCCGTGTCGAGGCGGCCCGCAAGTGTAGGCCACCTCGAATTGTCGTTACTGGAGCCGCTGACCGTTGGCCAACACGTGCCCTTGATCATTCACTTCAAGAACAGTTTCCAGCATGTCGTCACCGACAGGTGTTGCGAACATCCCCATCATCATGCGCGGCATCATCAAGTCCCCTTCGGGGATGAGGCCCATTGCCACAAGGTTGTCCATCAAGGCATTTGCACCATTCAGATTGACCGTGACCTTGCCTTCGGGGCGCGCGATGCCTGGAATGGTTGTGAAATCTGTCCAATCGAACGTCATCGCGCCTGTTGCTGTGGCTTCGGCGCCAGCAGCGGCAATGCGCAGGTTTTCAATCGTCACATCATCGACCTCGATCTTAGGGGGCCCAAACATCTGGGCCATTGCGATGAAATCAAGAAGGTCGGTTCCGTTCGTCCCGTTGCCCGTGATGTCAAAGGACACATCAGCAGGATCGCGCGGCAGGATGGCGGCAGGATCAAAGAGGTTCCAGACCGTATCGCCCACCGTCAGACCTTGCATCGTTGTTGCGACTCGGAAATCTTGTAGGTCCTCAGATGCGTTCAAAGGCAGATCAAGATTCATACCAATTTTTGAGATAGCGACGTCAATGTCACTAGGGAACAGCAATTGGTCATTGAACGTCATGGCGAAGTCTGAGGCATCCGCGTTGAACGCGATCCCGTCTTCGCCAATGGTTATATCGGCGACCTGTGGGCCCGTGCTTGTAATCTGACGGTTGAGAACCTCACCATCGAGAATTGTTTCTGCCGACGACGTTGATCCGGCACCTGAGGTGTTGAGAATAACGCTCAACCCGTTGCGCATTGCGGCTGATAAGTTCATCACATCTGATCCGCCGACGGGCAGGGTCACAGCGACGACCGATTGCACTGGCTGCGTTGTCTGCGCGCTTGTGGACACCACGCTACCAGCCGAGAACGTAAAATCAGCGGCGGAGGTGCCGAGTTCAGAATTTGACGTGTAGCTGATTAAGTTGCCTTCGGTCACATTGGATGTGCCCGCCCACGAATCGAAGGAGAGTGTGCCTTCAATGTCGAAGCTGTCGCTGTCTGGGCCGTCCATCGTGGCATCAATGACGTCAAACAGGATGTTTTGCGCGTCAGCGACATATGTGATGTCGTCGGGATCGCCTGTCGCGAGGATCGTGTACCCATCATGCGTCATGGATAGATCAACCGAAAACGCCCCTTCGCCGCGCGCGCCACCTGAAACGGACAACAGCAGCGGTGACGGGTATGAAATCAGGACAGACCCATCACCCACGTCTGACATGGTAACATCGCCAGTTGTGGCGATTTGAAGGCTTGCAACACCGTCGGGAAAGATCACATTCATTTGCGGGTTGCTCAGGGTGTCGCCCGATAGATCACCGGTGAGGGATACGCCCATGGCACCGTAAAACGCCTGCTGGTTGGACAACACATCTGCTGCGTTGACATCTGCCATCGCGGGTGCTGCGAGCGCTGTCGACAGGGCAATAAAACTGGTGGCTAAACGGATCTTCATACGGTCTCTCCTGAAAGTAAAAGCGGCGCCCGGGTGAACCAGACGCCGCGCAGTTCGGTTATCATATAGGTTCCGCGAGCGAAAATTGTAGCCCTAGCGCAGCCGTTGACCATTCGCGAGCACATGACCTTCGCTGTTCACTTCGATCGTTGAGGTCAACATATCGTCGCCCACTGGCGTGGTGAACATGCCCATCATCATACGCGGCATCATGGCTTCGTCTTCGGGGATTAGCCCCATCAGGATCAGGTTATCGACCAAGCCGTTCACACCGTTGATTACAAAATTTACCTGACCTTCGGGACGTGGAAAGCCGTCAAAAGATTGCAAGTCGGAATTGTCGAACGTGAAGGCACCATCGCCCGTGATTTCGGCGCCGGCCCCTTTGATAACGAGCTCGGTGATGACAACGCTGTTCAGCTCTCCGGGGACGTCGGTCATCATCGCGGCTTCTTGTTGTTCGGGGTCAAGAAAGTCGAAAAACGGTGTGACTTTGGCGTTCAGACCCAAAGCAACAGTGACCGCGTCGCGTGGCAGGATGGTCTGCGGATCAAAGAGGTTCCAAAGAGTGTCCGTGACCTCAAGGTCCGTGAAATCGAACGCCATGCGTGCGTCGCGTGGGCCGTCTTCGCCTTGGCTTAGGGGAATTTGGAAATCAAACCCGTACTTCGCCATGCTCGCCTGCAGGGGGAACGGGATTTCATTGGGGATCGCGACGCTCACTTCGATGCCATTTGATCCACCTGTATAAGTCGCACCGTCCATGTCGAACGATACGGCAAGCGTGCCACTTTCAACTGTCGCCAACCCAGCGCCCTTGTCGCCTTCAACGTCAAAATCGAAAGCATAGGACAGATTGCCGAATGTATAACCGCCCCCAATTGCCAGGCCATCCGCGAACGGCGGCCGGTCTGCGTCCATGTCCATATCAAGCGGTAGGGCAATATCGGCGAACATCGCCAAATCCGCGATATCTGCGTTTCCAGAAACCATACCGCCCGCGTCAGTTTCATTGAACAGCACATCGATGTCTAACGCCCCAATGTTAAAATCGTAGTTGATGCGCGTTAGGGTATCTTCGCTTACCGAATACCTACCATTCAGATCAATCATAGCGATCATTGCATCTTCGATCTCTACATTGGGTGAATCGCCGCCTGTGATGCTGTCGATCTGTATCGCATAGCGATCGGCCTCGATTCCAAAGACCATTGCATCGGGATCGCCAGAAACGATCAAATTCATGTTGTCTTGCGACACTGTCATACTGATTGCAGAGGGTTGGCCGAAGTTTGGCGTGAAATCCATTTCAATCGGATAGCTGTCGGCCATCGTGATTGTGACCGTGCCATCGCCGTTTTCTGTCAGATTGATATCGCCAATCGTCGCTGTGATGTTGGCCTCGTCGTCGCTCATTTTTATGGTGACGTCTGACACGGTCAGGGTGTCGCCAGACATCGTTTCACCGCCTGTCGTGAACCCTTGCCCGTAAACGTCCATTTGGCTGTTCCATTTGCCCCAAACTTGCTGTGCTGTGACGTCCGCGCTGGCGGTTGTTGCACACAAAATGGCGACGATGATGCTGGTGTGACGAATGCTTTGCATAATAAGGCGATCCTGCTGAAAAATGTTGGAAATAGCTTTTCAACTCTGCGCACGAGGGTCAAGGTCAACATTACCTGACCTTGTGCAGGGATCGGTGCCAAGTTGCGCAGTTTCGCGAAAGGATACTTCATGGATATGACGAATAAGGTTGTTTTGATCACGGGGGCCAGTCGTGGGATTGGTGCCGCCACTGGGCGGGCTTTTGCCGATGCGGGTGCAAAGGTCGCCCTTGTGGCGAGGTCGAGCGATGAGATTGAGGCCTTGGCAGCTGAAATTGGTAAAAATGCGATCGCGCTGACCTGTGATGTGTCGATCTACGGCGACGTACAGGATGCGGTTTCCAAAACAGAAGCTACCTTTGGGCCGCTTGATGTGTTTATCGGCAATGCGGGCACGTTGGGTCCGATCAGCCACCTGTCCGATGCAGACCCTGAGGCGTGGGGCACAACGATTGATGTGAACCTCAAGGGGGTGTTCAATGGAATGCGCGCCGTGATGCCCGATATGATTAAACGTGGACATGGAACAATCATCAGCGTGTCGTCTGGCGCGGCCCATGGTCCACTTGAGGCGTGGTCGTCCTATTGTTCATCCAAGGCGGGGGCGTACATGCTGACCCGATGTGCGGATAACGAAGCACGTGACAAAGGCCTGCGCATTTTGGGTCTTTCCCCAGGAACGGTTGCGACAGACATGCAGCGCGACATCAAAGCATCTGGCATCAACCCCGTCAGCCAGCTGGCATGGTCCGATCACATCCCGCCAGAATGGCCTGCGAAGGCGCTTGTCTGGATGTGTGGCGCCGAGGCCGATGAATTTTTGGGGACAGATATTTCCTTGCGCGAAGATTCCATCCGCAAAAAGGTGGGCCTGACTTGATCGACGTTATCAAAACGGATGGGTGTCTGACACTACGGATCAATCGCCCTGACAAGGCGAATGCCTTAACCGAAGCCATGCTGAGCGATCTTGCTGTCGCCGTTGAAGACGCAGACCAATCCGTGTTGGTTTTGACGGGGGAAGGCAAGGTGTTCAGCGCGGGCGCGGACCTTGAAGATGTACGAAATGGCACATTGGCGACGTCACCTGCATGGGAACGTCTGTCCTCTGCGGTGGCGCGTTTCAAAGGCCTAAGCTTGGCATCCATGAACGGGTCTTGCGCGGGTGGGGCTTTGGGAATGGTGCTGGCCTGTGATTTGCGCATTACTGTGGCGTCGGCCAAATTCTTTTATCCAGTGATCAAAATGGGCGTGTTGCCACAACCCTCTGATCCCGCACGTCTTGCGGCACTTGTCGGGCCCTCCCGTGCGAAAAGGATTCTGTTGGCGGGTGCAAAACTGAATGCAGACGAAGCTTTCGCAATCGGACTTGTCGATGTCATCAGCACAAACACTCTCGAAGACGACACTCAGAAATTAATCGAACCTGCACGTGCGGCTAATCCTGCCCTAGTTACTGGGATAAAGACATTGATTGGTTGAACAGTTCCCTCATGTGTAAACGTGGTATAGGGGGGCAATATGGATGATTTTTTGAAAACTGTGTTGGGCTACGTTATGCCCGCTTATGACGTCGCTTTGGCGTGGATCATCGATCCTGCCAATTGGGTACAGGTTGCATTGTTGGTCGGGGCGTATGTCGTCGGTATTGGTTTTGGCCTTCAGAAGATTGCATCGAATTTTGTATCGGGTGTGATCCTTCTGCTGGAAGGTCAGGCAACGGTTGGCGACTATGTCGAATTGGACGGTGGTGAGGCGGGAACGATTGTAAAAATGACGGCCCGCGCCGCGATTCTGGAAACCTTTGATGGCAAGTGGATCGTTGTTCCGAACGAAGATTTCATCGTAACGTGGGTCATCAACTATTCCGACAGCGGGTCTGCCAATCGCGACGAGGTCTTTTTTCCGTGAGCTATTACACGGATATCAACAGGATCCCTGACATTATTGAACCCGCCGTGTCCGCGCTGGATTTCGTTCTGTCTGACCCTGCTAAACTGGATGTGGAGCTAGATAATTTCGGCGACAGTGGTGTCGACTTCATTGTCGAATTTTGGGTCAACGGTATTGATGACGGGGGTTTCAAATACCGCAGCCAAGTGCGTTTCGCAATGTGGAACGCGCTTAAAGAATTTGGCATTGAAATACCGTTCCCGCAGCGCGTGCTGCATGTCAGAGGCGGGTCTGTAACCGCTACGTCAGAATGACAGATGCCCTGATTATTGGTGGTGGTCCGGCAGGGTTGATGGCGGCAGACGTCCTTTCGGTTGCAGGGCATAGCGTCGTTGTTGCGGATGCAATGCCGACCGTTGGACGTAAGTTTCTCATGGCGGGTAAGTCGGGTTTGAATTTGACGAAGGCAGAAGACGCGCAAGCGTTCCAATCAGCCTTTGGGGGGGCACGCGCGCCTTTGAAACCAATTTTATCCGCGTTCGGTCCCAACGACGTAAGCGATTGGGCCATTGGTCTTGGGCAGGACGTCTTTACTGGAACCACCGGGCGCGTTTTTCCCACCAAGATGAAAGCATCGCCACTTTTGCGCGCGTGGTTGGCGCGGCTGGCCGATCAAGGGGTGATCTTTCAAACAAGGTGGCGCTGGACCGGATGGAACGACGCTACAGCTACGTTTGATACACCTGATGGGCGAATGGCCGTGGACGCCAAAACAACAGTGCTGGCCATGGGCGGCGCAAGCTGGAAACGTCTTGGGTCAGACGGGCAATGGGTGGGGCACCTTCTTGATGTCGTGACCCCTTTCCAGCCGATGAACATGGGCTTTGTTGTGCCGTGGTCTACCCATATGACCACGCATTTTGGAATGGCCCTAAAGGGATGTGAATTGCGTGCAGGCAACACCGTATCGCGGGGCGAATTTGTGGTGTCTGCCAAAGGGGTTGAAGGCGGTGGCATTTATGCTGTGTCCGCTGCGATGCGCGATGGTGCCCAGCTTGTGATCGATCTCCTCCCCGATATGAGTAGGGCGGACATTGCCGAAAGACTTGCCGTGCCTACGGGTAAACAATCGATAGCAAACACCTTGCGCAAAGCGTTAAAGCTCGAACCCCTCAAACGTGCGCTGCTGAATGAATTTGACCGCGACAGTGACCAGCCCTTGGCGGCCAAGATCAAAGCGCTTCGTTTGCCCGTTCTGACACCGCGCCCAATGGATGAAGCGATTTCAACATCTGGCGGGGTGCGGTTTGATGCGCTTGACGTCGATTTGATGTTGCGATCCCGCGACGGCGTTTATTGCGCTGGTGAAATGATCGATTGGGAGGCCCCGACGGGCGGCTACCTTATCTCCGCATGTCTGGCGACGGGACGTTGGGCGGGGCTTGCCGCCGCGCGCCGACTTCAGACGCCGTAGTAGTCTCGGTACCAATCCACAAAGGCCTGCGCGCCGTTTTCAATTGGTGGATCCTAACCGAGCCTTGGAAGGCAGGTTGCCTTACTTGCCTTCTAACCTCTCCGACGGCCCAACATAGCGAGCCTAATGAACATGCGTTCAACCAGCGCGCGTTCAGGTGCAGTGTTCGCTGATCTGAGTGTCAGGTCAGTCTCGGTGATCGTGCCGAGAGCCTGCTCGAGATTACCACGTCCCCAATTGCTCGCTTGTCGCACCATCCGGTCACGGCGTGGTCCGAACACGGGTGGCTTCAAACGCCCGATCCCGGACGCTGGACCGCCCGGATCTGACGCGATTGCATGCAGTTGCCGAAAATGGCGCATGGCGCCGATGCAAAGCGCGACTGGTTGCGTCCCTTGTGCATATAGTCGGCTGAGGATGGGACCGATCTCATTTGCCTTCACCTCTGCGACTATATTAAGCAGATCATCCTGAGCCGCCTCATTGGACATCGGCGCGCAGGCCTCTATATCGCTGGTCGAGACTTCTTTCGTGTCGCCAATCTTATAAATCCCAAGTTTTTCGATGGTCTGGCGCAAATCACCTGGCGCCATTTCGCGGGCATATTCGCCAATCAAATTCATCGCATCATGGCCGACCGATTTCAGCCCTGCATCGCGCAAGGAT
>JABBAI010000206.1:0-11170 GCA_018608045.1 Octadecabacter sp.
GAGCACTTCGTTGACATCGAAGGGGTCACTGGTTCGATCCCAGTATCGTCCACCACGAATTTGCACCAGCCGGTGCGGGTAAAGATTTAGCCGCGTTGGAAACAACGCATAAACGAAACAAAGGCGCATCAGACGCGCCGCGAGACAAAGGATAGAACACATGAAAGTTCGCAACTCCCTCCGGTCGCTGAAAAACCGCCACCGCGATTGCCGCGTCGTGCGCCGTAAAGGCCGGGTCTACGTTATCAACAAGACCCAGCGCCGGTTCAAAGCCCGTCAGGGCTAAGACCTCGGGTTTTACCCGCTACAGTGACTTAAAAAACCGCAACCAGAAATGGGATGCGGTTTTTTTGTGCGCGAAAAGCCGCGCGTTTGCTTTGCTCCGGTTCACATACGGTCTAAACTTTAGAGGAGAGTAACCCCTAAGGAGGACGACCATGACACGGATGACGGTGTCACAGCCGTCGCTCTTTTGGGGATGTTAAGCCCGAACTATGCCTACGCAGAACAGATTTCGTTTAACGACCCTGACATTCATGCAGATTACATCACCTATCCATCACCAAACGGCACGGGCGATGCGCGCGGATACCTAGTGCGCCCCGCTGAGGTGGAAACTCCGCTTCCGGCGGTTCTCGTGATCCATGAAAACCGCGGCCTGAACCCCTACATCGAAGACGTGGCGCGCCGCGTTGCCAAGGCAGGCTTTATGGCGTTGGCACCCGATGGTTTGACCTCCGTTGGCGGGTATCCGGGCAATGATGCCGACGGGCGTGATTTGCAGCGCACAGTGGACGGCGAACAGTTGATGAATGACTTTTGCGCAGGCTTTGAACACCTGCGCGCACGTGAAGACAGCACCGGATCGGTTGGCTCTGTCGGGTTCTGTTACGGTGGTGGCGTCGTCAATGCACTTGCGGTGGCCTATCCGGAAATGGCCGCAGGTGTGCCGTTCTATGGCCGCCAAGCCTCAGTCGATGATATTCCGAAAATCCAGACGCCATTGCTGTATCAATTCGGGGAACTGGACGAGCGCGTCAATGCGACGTGGCCAGAAACAGAAGCTGCATTACAAGCCAACAGTAAGGTCTATGAAGCCCATATCTATGAGGGCGCTAACCACGGGTTTCACAACGACAGCACACCGCGGTATGACGCCGCAAACGCAGACCTTGCGTGGGACCGCACGATTGACTGGTTCAACCGATACTTAACCTGAAACAGGCTTGGGGCTGCGCAATCGCGGCCCCGAGCAATCTGATTTTTCGGGTCAGGTTTACCAGACCTTCGACACCGATCGCCATCTGACCCCTAGCCGCGACGCGATCCGCCCCTTACGCTGTTCGAAATCTGTTCACTTGAAAGGCTTTCGACATGACCCGACAATTTTCAACAGCACTTGCCACGTCTATTTTCGCACTCGCGGCGCTTCCTGCAACTGCCCAAGACGCCAATCTGTGTGGCGGTATCGGTACGACGGCGCAGTGGCTTGGAGCGGACGAGGCGTCTTCTGATATTTCCACAGCGGACAGCTACATTGAACAAATGGCGCTGCTTTTACTGCGCAATGAATATGTCGGGCTGTTCACTGTGTCCCAAGACGGGGATTACCGTATTGAAGCCCAAGGGCGCGGGGGTGGTGATACTGTGCTTGATATCCGCGATGCAGCAGGTGAAATCGTGGCGTCGGATGACGACAGTGGCGGCGATGCCGCGAGCCGTGCCGAAGTATACCTGACCACTGGCACCTATTGCGCGTCCATGCGCAGCTTTGACGGGTCGCCCCTCACGGCATTTGTACGCGCCGCGCGGATCGACCAAGAGGCGTTAACGCCCGGGTTTGCGGCAACGTCCGGCGGTGGCGGCAGTGACGGGGAATGCGATCTAAGCGAAGCGCAACCATTGGTGTTGGGTGAACCTGTGTCCAACACTTGGGCCGCACAAAACGTCTTTAGCTTGCGACTTGATGCGCCCACCGCGATTTCCCTGACGGCGGAAAACCAAGACGCTGATCCGATCCTGACCCTGTTTGATCCGGACGGAAGCTGGATCGCTGAGAACGACGATTTTGACGGGCTGAACAGCCGCATCGATATGGTGAACCCCCTGCCCGCAGGTGAATACTGCATTGCGCTGGACCTTTACGGTGAAGAAAACATCCCGATCACAGTGACAGCCAAGGCCTATGACGCGGAAGAAGTTCAGCAGAACCTATATGCGCGCGGTGACGCAAGCCCGCCTTTGGATGGCACCTACCCTGTCGAAGCCTTGGGTGAATTGGCCACGCGTTTGCGCCTCGACGTTAATACGACCGGTGACGCGACATGGTATTCGTTTGAAATTTACGAAGGTGGCCTTGTTCTGGTCGAAGCCATTGCCCAAGGCCAAGGTGATCCGGTTTTGGTGATGTATGACGATCTGGGCCGCCAGGTCGGATATAACGATGATCATGACGGTGGCCTTGATTCATTACTGACCGTTCGCGTCCAACCCGGCACCTATCTTGTGGCCGTGCGCCAGTTGGACAATGACACGACAGGTTTTGTTCGGATGCTGATGGAACGCTATGTTCCCGCCCGCCCCTAAGTCTGGCCAATTTTGAAACAACCCCGTCCCGACATTCAGTTGGGGCGGGGATTTTCTTTGGGCTTATCGACCGGGCACTGTGATCGTGATCGACCCAGTCATAAGCCCGACAGCCGTGGCCCGATCAACATATCCTGTTGCAATCAAACCTTCGGCTTCTTGATAAGACACGATGGCGTTGCGCGTATTGCCGTCAATCACACCGTCCAGACGACCCGGATTGTACCCCAGATCCCGAAGGCGCAATTCAAGCAATTGCGCGCGCACGCCGGACAGACGCAAACCGGCTTCCTCGGCTCTGGATTGCGCGACTTGAGCATCCGAAATCTGCGGCGCGTTTAATTCTTCGATGCGCGCGCGGGCTTGCGGGGCAAACACACCAGATGGATACGCCGCGAGGTATTCTTGATAGCCAGCCACGATGTCTTCGCTTTGCGCAATCGACCATGCAGCGCGATCAGCGGCTTCGGCTGCACCGCGACGCTGATCGTCAATCTCTGACAAACGAGCCTTGGCTATGTTGGCAAACAAACCATCCGGATACCGCGCGAGGTAGGCGCGAAAGCCTGGCTCATCCCCGACCCCACCCGTCTCGCCCCAATAGCTGCGATCAAGCGCGTCAGCTTGTGCGCGGGCGCGGGCTTCTTCGGCTTCGACTTCGGCTTGGCGGCGGGCGGCTTGGGCATCCAGAAGATTGATTTGTTCACGTGACAAATAGGACGTCTGCGGGAACCCGTTGGATTGCTGCCAATTGGTGATCGCACCCCGTGATCCGGGGCCAAAAATACCATCTACACCGCGTGTGTTATAATTCAGCAATGTCAGTTGGGATTGAACCGCACGTCGATCATTGCGGGTCAGCGCCAAGGCGTCTTCGATCAGGCGCGCGGCACGATTTGGCTCCGCAAGGATTGCCTCAATCTGCTGTTCGGCGTCATCCACGAACCGCCCCGACGGGTAGCGCGCCACATAATTGCGGTACGCCACAACCGTGTCGGCGGCTGTCGTACGATCCCACAATGCGGCTTCGGCGTTCAGATCTGTGGTCGTGCGGCCAACGGGTGTTGGGGCGGGTGTTTCGACGATAACTTCGCTTGGCATCAAAACCCAATCCGCCGGCAGGTAACCGTCAACGAACAAGGACGGATTGGCCCGAAGACGTTGGCCAATCAAAGCCTCGGGTTCTGTCAGTTCATTCGACAAAACGGTTGCTGCCACTTGCGGGGTGGTGCGGATCAAGGTCACGCCTTGGGGGATGTCCAAAGCGCCAATACCTGATGACAGACCGCTGTCTTCCATATCAAGATCATCGGGATCAGCCGCCCCCAGCATCATAACGGCCTGACCGGGGCGTGCTCCAAGAACCTGCAACACACTGTCCAAAGACAGGCCAGCATCATCAACCGAAAACAAATCAGGATCAGCCGCCTCGGACGTCAAAAGCCATGTCCGCGCACCGTCCGTCACGAAATGCCCCGACAGGGCGACCACCAAACGATCCGCATCTTGCGCGCCCGCCTGAAACGCCGCAGCCAGATCTTTGGCGGCCAAAACGCGCCCGTTGGCACGGCTGAACACATCAAATCCAAGCGCTTCGAAACGATCCGTTGCATTCAGCAGGTCATCCGCGCGGTTGACGCGATCCAGCTGCTCGTAACGTTCCATCCCCAGCACAAGGGCAACATCCTGCGCAAAGACAGGCCGTGGCAACATCAGGGCCGTGGTCAACAAAAGTGCGCGCATCATCGTGTCCTTCAATTTAGAATCTAACGCAGTCTGGGTCCGCTTAGATCCGCTATGCAATAACACCGCGTCGTTTCGCGGTATTGCGGTTGCCGCCTATCTTCGCCATCTCTGACAACACACGCAAGACACCGGATCTTTCAATGCTCTACAGCGACGACTTTTCGCCTGATATCCTCGATCCGCGCATAACTGTGCATGAAGGCCCACAAATCATCGAGATCGATTTTACCGGTCTCTATTTTCACACCAGCGCGGATGTGAACGCCTTTTATGACCGCGTCGAAGCGCGGATTGGCGAAACCGGTGAAGCATTGTGGTTCTTCATGGTGAACACGCAGGATTATCGCGTGGATGGCGATGCGTGGTTCGCCTTTACCCGCCGCGGTCTGGATTTGAACGAAGGCCACGGGATGAAAATCGTGCGCTATGATGCTGATCCGATGACCGTCGCACAAATCGCGCGTGAAAAAGGGACGGACCGCGAAAATCCGAACCTGTTTACAACGCGCGCGGACGCCTTGGGCTTTCTGAAATCACTGCCATCAAAGCGGCGCACCCGCACCGCCCATCATCCCAATTTTCAAAAGGCCGAATTTCTACGCCGGATGAAATTTAACCACGACACAGCCATCCTTGAGATTGATCTGTCGGGCATGAGCCTTGAACATTCACGTGACGTCAACGACGTCCATAACTGGGCCGAAGAAGCGATCCGCGCGACCCGCCACAAATGGTGGATGGTGTTCAATTATGAAGGCACTCGCATTCAATCACCCGCTTGGGTGCAATTTTCCCTCCGCTCTGAGGTGTTCAACGCGGATTATTCCATGGGCTCGGTGCGTTATGCTTTGGGGTCAGAAACTGAGGCCGACAAACGCTTGCGATACGAGGCAAAAACAACCCGCCCCAACATCCGCAACACCCGCGCAGAAGCCTACGCGCGACTGGAAGAACTACGCGCTGAATATGCAGCGGACCATGCGCAGAAGTAGGCTTGTGCGACCGTGCGCGACACCTACAGTGTGGCTAAACATTTCCCTCAGACTAATTGGGTCCCCACATGCTGATTTGGCTTCGAAGCGAAACACGCGATAACGAAACACGCACGCCCCTGACACCGGACGGGGCCGCCGCATTGATCGCTAAGGGCTGGCGTGTCGTGGTGGAAGACGATGATCACCGCTGTATCGACACTAAAGATTACACGGACGTCGGATGCGATATTGCACCTGCCGGGTCATGGATCGATGCGCCGCGGGATGCGATCATCCTCGGGCTGAAAGAATTGCCTGACGACGGCACGCACCTTTCCCATCGTCACATCATGTTCGGCCATGCGTTCAAGGGGCAGGGATCGGCGCGCGGGCTTTTGGATCGGTTCAAGGTAGGCGATGGCACATTGCTTGATCTGGAATATCTTGTGGACGGCACAGGGCGGCGGGTCGCAGCCTTCGGATATTGGGCTGGCTTTGCGGGGGCTGCATTGTCGGTCATGGCATGGACCCAGCAGCAAAACGATAAAATTTTGGGACAGGTCGAGACGTTCCCATCAGCGGAAGACATGATCAAGGCCGCAACAGGTGAAACGAAACCCGGCGTGTTAATCATCGGTGCCAAAGGCCGCGTCGGGAACGGCGCGGCTGATTTGTGCAAGGCCGTAGGTACAACACCCACGCTTTGGGACATGGAAGAAACCGCACATGGCGGTCCGTTCCCCGAAGTGTTGGAACACGACATCTTGCTGAACTGCATCCTCGCGCATGAAGGCGCGCCGGTGTTTGTTGAAAAAGACGCGGGCGAGGTTGATCGCAAGCTATCAGTGATTGGCGATATCGCTTGCGATCCTGACAGCGCCTATTCCCCGATCAAGGTGTACGATGCTGTGACGTCCTGGGAAAATCCGACAGTCCGCGCGCACAATCAACCGCCCTTGGATGTCATGGCCATTGATAACCTGCCATCCTTGCTTCCAGCGGAAAGCACACAAGATTTCGCAGCACAGCTTCTGCCACATCTTCTAGATCTAGACGATCTGACCAAGGGCGTTTGGGGTCGTGCGGTTGCGACATTCCGCAACCACGTTTAGCCGCTACTTTCCAAAAATCCGGTAGTATGCCCAGTCAGGCAAGAATTGCGACAGGCGGAACACCAGCGAAAATGCGGTTGGGAAACTGCGCTTGAAACGGTCCGAATTCATGTGATCGAACATCACTTGTGCGGCTTCATGGGGTTCCATGATAAACGGCATTTTGAAATCGTTTTTGTCAGTCAGGCGGGTCTTGATGAAACCCGGATTGGCGACCTGCACATCAACCCCCGTCTTGCGCAAATCCGCATACATACATTCTGCCAGTGACATCGTTCCCGCCTTGGATGCGGTATAGCCAATAGACCCCGGCAAGCCGCGAAATCCAGTGAGAGATGATGTAATCACAATATGCCCGTCATCCTTCGCCACCATTCCAGGCACGACCTGACCAAGCACACGCACGAAACCTGTAAAGTTGATGTCGACCATGGCCGTGGCTTTGTCGGCGTCCCATTCGTCCGCGCCAAACGGCCAGTAAACGCCAGCCAGCAAAACGACCCCATCCATATCGCCCACGGCTTTTGCCGCGGCCCTTACGCTGTCATCATCGCTGATATCGATCGTCTGATAGGACGCCTTGCCGTACATGTCTTTCACAGCGCTGGCCAAGGTATCCTCGGATCGTGCGGACAGGATCACTTCGGCGCCTTGGCGGCTCATGATCTCAGCCAATGCTTTGCCCAGACCTTCGCTTGCCCCGATCAGCCAGTATCGTTTTCCTTGCCAATCGCGCGTCATCTTATTCTCCTGCTTGAAGGTTTGCCGCGTTCTTCGGGCGCATTGTCGCCACAAGTTCCGCCACTTTGATCCCGAATTTGCGGAACTGGCTGCGGTTCATGACGTTCCCGTTAGGTGTCATATACATCCAGTCGTTTACCGCCAAAACATGACCTCCGGCTTCGTCTGTAAGCTTGATGTTATAGTTCAGCTGGACCGCGCTGCCATGCTGTTGGCCTGTGCCAACGCCAACCAGATCGGGCGCTTCAGCCTTCATTGATCCGTCATTGCCCAACGTGAACTTCCATTCGCGGTGCTGGACATTGCCACTGTCATAGCGGAACTCTTCGCGCACTGTGCCGATGTTGCCATCCCAGCTTGCGATGAAATCGGCCTCAAACCGCGATGTAACGCGCCCGGTCGGGCCATAGATCACGCCTTCGCATTCGATGGGGCCGTTGAACACTTCGCGCATGTTGAACATCGGACCATCGGAATAATCATCGGGGACCTGTGCCATGAACGACGCAAAACGCGCCTTAACGAGAATGAGGGCCACCACGATGGCGGCACCCAGTAGAATTAGGATCGTGGACGTCATCAGGTCAGTCCTCCAGTTTAGTCATGACCAACAACGCGATGGCCAGAAGTTTCAGCAATGACGGCACAAGCGCATAAAGCACCGTCAACAATGTCAGAACCTGCGCGGTGTTGTCTGTACCCGCCACAAATCCCTGCAATTCCAGCAGGGGCAGCAACAGCACAGCCGCGAAGGCCAATGTGAATTTAGACACCAACGACCACAGGCCAAAACCCTGTCCACCGTTGGGGGATATGATACTCATACGTTTGGCGAACATCGCCGGGAGCAAAGTTAAATCGGCACCAATTGTCGCACCCGACAGAACGCAGATGATCGCGAATGCTGTGACGTCGCCCGCACCCAGCGTCAACGTCCAGCCGTAAACCAGAATTGCCATGACCATCGCAAAAAGAAGGACAGGTTTTTCCCCAAATTTGTGCGCCAATGCGGACCAGAACGGCGAAGATACGGCGGCTGCAAAAAAGAACAGGACGAGCAATGGCCCTTCAAAACCGGGCGCATCCAAACGGCTTTCGACGAAGAACAAAAACAGCGTCGAAGACACGGCGACGGGTGTTGCGTTGACCAAAGCCAGAAGAAGCAATCGGCGTGCCAGCGGGTCGGCTATTATCTCGCGGATCGGTGTGGGGTCCGACATCGTTGAGGTCGGGGCCCATTCCCGCCACATAAAAATCGCCGCAACCAGCGTCGCTGCCGCAAACCCGTAGGCAAACATGGCGAACGGATCTGCCGCGACACCCATCAACAACGTCGGCGCAGCGGCGGCCAAACAAATCCCCAGCAACGCACCGGATTCACGCCATGCTGCCAGCCGCACATGGCCATTTTCTGTGTCCGCGACCTTGGAAATGCCTTGGGCGTAAAAATTGATCATCAGGAAACTGAACGCTGTGAATAGACCCGTGATCGACAGACCAAACCACCAAATCGGATCAATCAGCGGGGCAACGGCGAACAAGGCAATCATCGACGCCGCGAGCAACAGCGCGCCGAGCGATACTGCAATCGCTTTGCTGTCGCGCAACCGTTCAGACACCCAACCCAAAACAGGGTCCTGCACCACGTCAAACAATCGAAGCCCAAACAACACCGCCCCCAGCGCAGTGAGGCTGACGCCGTAGGTATCGGCGTAGTATTTCGGCGCATAGATATAGATCGGCAGGCCAGCACCTGACAGCACAGCCGCGAACCCCGTGTAGGCGGGGTAGCGTTGGGACAGGGCACTGCTGAGGCTCATTTAAGATACCTCATCCAAGGGGGGGTCAGGGCGCGGGCGATACCCCGCACCTTTCCACCACAGCTTGATCGCTTGCCAATGGATCAGCGCCAAAACGCGGCGTGATCCGAACGGGCGGCGCAGCATCGCCTTCAGGATACCCGCGTTGGTCAACGGCTTGCGCGGCCCCGTCAACGTCGCCATCAAACCCTCAGAGAAATCGATCCAGATGCCGATGCTGTCGGGCTGAATATCAAAACGGAACGTATACCCCCCCGCGATGTCCTGAAAAGGGGACACATGGAAAATCTTTTGCGCAGTGATCGTTTCGGCTTTGGTGATTTCGCGCATATCGTCGTGGTGACACAGGTATGAATGACGATCGCCAAATGTATTGGACACTTCGGCAATCACGACTCGTAGAACGTCAGCGTCATAGCACAGCCAGAACGACACGGGGTTAAACACATGCCCCAGCACGCGCGGCTGCGCTAGAAGTTCGATGCGGCCTTGAATCCCAATCTGATGGCTTTGCAACACATCGCGCACCCACGCTGCCCCAATGCCTTGCTTTGGCGCGCCGCCGTGATCGCTATCATGTAAAGACATCGCACCGCGACCATTGCGCGCAAACAGTGTCGGATGATCAACATCCTTTTCCGCGTCCAACACAACATAATCGATCGAGTACCGAAACGCGTTTTTCGTGCTCCCGCGACGCCCATGATAGGTTTCGCCTGCGATATGTTGGACTGACGTCACTCAGCCGCCACGGCCATGGCGTCACGCGCGCGGATCGCCGCAACGACATCCATCGCAGACCCGATCCCATCTTCGTGGAACCCGTTCTTCATCCAAGCACCACAGAACCACGTGTTGTTGGCGCCGTTCATCTTCGGGGCGGCCTGTTGGGCCCCCAGTGCGGCAAGGTCATAGACAGGGTGGCGCAAGGTAACCTTGTCCCAGATCAACGCCGGATCAATGTCGCGCGTGGTGTTGAGAGTGACAAACAAAGGGTCGTCCGTCAGCCACGGCTGCAATTTATTCATCCAATAGGTCAGATCGATACGGTCGGTTTGTTTGTCAGCATCCTCAGAATAGACCCACGACGACCAAACGGATTTGCGTTTCGGCATGATCGATGTGTCTGAATGCAGAACGATGGAATTGGGCTGGTATTTCACCGCCCCAAGAATTGCCGTTTCGTCGGCTGACGGATCGGTGATCATCGACAGGCTGTCATCTGAATGGGTGGCAAAGATCACCGCATCGAAGCCCTCCCAATCTGATCCGGGCGCTTTGATTTCAACACTGTTCGCCGTGCGGCGCACGCCTTCCACAGGGGTGCCAAGGCGCATCACGACACCGCGTTCGGCCATCGAAATCCCAAGGCGTGATACGTATTCTTGCGACCCGCCTTTGACGGTAAACCACTGGTGCTGGCCCGTGATCCCAAGCAGCGCGTGGTTTTCAAAAAAGGTCATCATAGCATGGGCTGGAAAGTCCATGATCTTTTCAACGGGTGTTGACCAAATCGCGCCAGACAACGGCAGCAAATAATAATCGCGAAAATACGGCCCCGCGCCCAAGCGTTTGATCAGCCCTTCGACCGTAAGGCCGTCTTCTTTGGCCAATCGCACGCCGTTTTTGTTGAAGTTCAAAACATCACGGATCATGCGCAAAAACTTGGGGTTCACCATATTTTTGGGCTGGGCAAACAACGCGCCAAGTGATGCCAAACCATATTCAAACGCGCCACCATTGATGGACGCGCCAAACGACATGTTCGATTCAGTGACGGGCACATCCAATTCGGCAAACAGCGCAGTCAGGTGCGGGTAGTTGGCGTAGTTGAACACAATAAACCCGGTGTCGACCGCCTGATCGCCGTGCTTTCCAGCCATACGGGTACGGGCGTGCCCACCAAGACGTTGTTCTGCCTCAAACAGGACAACTTGACGATCTTTGGCCAGCTCGTGGGCTGCCGCCATGCCTGAAATACCTGCGCCGATCACTGCGATGCGTTTGATCGCACCGTTCTTATTCGTCATTGTCATCCCGTATCGTCCCCTCAAAGTACCTGCGTCGCCCCGCATTGCTGCGCGTCCTGTCATATAACCTTTACGCTGCGGGGGCGACATTAGTTCAAAATCAATTACCCGATTTAGTGATCCAAAGCAGACCAGCCCCCGTAATAATGATATGTTGATCG
>JABBAI010000206.1:11270-28928 GCA_018608045.1 Octadecabacter sp.
CGGATCGAATGGCTTGGGTTACGCACCTTGTCGCCATTCGTGACAACCAAGACCAATCGGCATTTGCCGAAGTGTTTGCGCATTTTGCACCTCGCGTGAAGGCATTTTTGATGAAGTCGGGGGCCAACCCTGACTTGGCAGAAGATGTGTCACAAGATGTCATGGCGACCCTGTGGCGCAAGGCCCATATGTTCGATCCGAGCAAAGCCAACGTATCGACATGGATCTTCACGATCGCACGAAACCGCCGGATCGATGTGTTGCGCAAACAGCGGCGTCCGGAACCAGAAGACCTGACTTGGGGGCCAGAAGCTGAACCCGATCAGGAAGATGTGCTCGCGTTGCAACAAGAAAGCGCGCAACTAGGCGAGGCCATAGCGGCACTGCCTGACAAACAAAGGGAACTGATCGTCCGTGCATATTATGCGGAGCTGACCCATAGCGAAATAGCCGACGCTACGGGTCTGCCTCTGGGGACGATTAAATCGAGGATAAGATTGGCGCTGGACCGTTTGCGCCATCAATTGAAGTGAACAGTATGATGAATGATATTAAACACCATCTAACCGATGCGCTTTTGATCGCGTACTCCGCAGGATCATTGCCCGAGGGGTTCAACCTTGTGGTCGCAACACACATCAGCATGTGTGACGAATGCCGCGCGCGGATGCATGAATTTGATGCCGTCGGCGGGGCCGTAATGGAGGCAGAACCGCCCATGGGCCTGTCAGACGGAAGCTTCGCGGCAACCTTGGCGAAAATCGCCAACACTCCGAAGGTTGAAACTGCCGCCCCAACGGCCAAAAGCGACTTACCCGCGCCATTGCAAGATTACGTCGGTGGCGATTTGGCCGACGTCAAATGGTGCAAAGTTGGTGGCGGTGTCCGTCAAGCCATCCTCAAGACAGACAAGTCCGCAAGCGTGCGCTTGTTGCACATCCCAGCTGGAGCGCAGATGCCAGACCACGGACACCGTGGCATGGAACTGACGCTGGTTTTGCAAGGCGCGTTCAAGGACGAAACAGATCGCTTTGGTGCAGGCGATATCGAAGTCGCCAGCGAAGATGACCACCACCAACCTGTTGCCGAAGAAGGGCAAGATTGCATTTGCCTTGCGGCGACAGACGCCCCACTTCGTTTTAACGGCTGGATTCCACGGATCGCACAGCCGTTTTTGCGGATTTAACCAACGACCACGTGTTATTGACACATACTTCCCCGGAACGAAAAAGGCGCCCTCAGAAAAATCTGAGAGCGCCTTTTTTGGTGGTTAAACGTGGGTCAACGCGACGGTAAAGACACCCAACGCATACCTGTCGCTTCGCCTGTCGTCAGGTTGTTCAACTGGCCAATTCCTGACGGCACCCCGCCCGCATCCAACTGCAACGCTATACGCAATTCACTGTTGCCATACGCGACACCTGTCTCGGTCGAGTCAAGCTGGAATTGCGCGCCGTTGGACAGGCGGACACAAGACCGCGCGATAAACTGGTCACCGCATTCAACGATAGCCGCCTCGTCTGGCGGGTCCGTCAGAACGGACTGATAGTAGAACGTCAATGTGTTGCCCGGTGCGAAGGGGCCAGTTTCACCGCCCGGCAATTCGGCCAAACAGCCTGCCAGTACAGTCGCCATCAACGCAAAAGGCGCTGTTCTTTTAATTCCACGCAAGATCACGATTTTCTCCCCGCCAAGTCAAATACCCATCGCCACCTGGCGACAGAAAAAACGTGCGGCCACGGTAAGCGCCCCTCACAATAAAATATTCCACAGTCCGTTCTACATGCCCGACGCGGCCATTGGCCCCACAGATACCGGTGCCGCCACATGGGGTCAGGCTGTAGGTGTGTAGATCGCCATGTTCGTTGGCAACGACGTAAACCACGCCACTGTCAAAAGGCAGATCGCGATAGGACTCATCAACGGTGCGGGCCGCTTCTGCCTCAAGATTGGCAAACTGCATCTGGCTTTCGAGCGCCGCCCAATCGACGTTGGAACATGCACCAAGCAGTGCCAGCGCCGTCAGGCCAATAAATTTGCGCATGATGTTTTCCCCGTCGTGTTTGGGCTACGCTACTCGGACGCCTGCCCTGCCTCAAGCGACATTTGGCCTATGTGCGCCCGAACAGGCGTTCAATATCGCTGAGTTTGAGTTCAACATACGTCGGGCGACCATGATTACACTGACCAGATCGCGGTGTTTGTTCCATTTCGCGCAGCAAAGCATTCATTTCCTCACCGCGCATCCGGCGACCCGTTCGAATGGATCCGTGACAGGCAACGCGGCTTAGAATGGCTTCCAGTTTTTCCTGTACCAAGGTGCTGGACCCTTGGTCATCGAGTTCGTCTAGAATGTCGCGCAACATCGCTTGCGCGTTGACCTCGCCCAAGATCGCAGGGGTTTCGCGCACGGCAATTGCACCGCCGCCGAACGGTTCAATCGTCAGGCCAAATCGGGTCAGATCATCGGCCACAGCCAAAAGCTGTGCGGCATCGCTGTCCGACATTTCAATAATTTCGGGGATCAGCAGGGCCTGCGCTGCGACACCGTTTTGCGCCATCTGCGTCTTCAGCTTTTCATACACGAGCCGTTCGTGCGCCGCATGACCGTCCACAATCACAATGCCCGTGTCCGTCTGGGCAATGATGTAATTTTCATGCACCTGTGCCCGCGCTGCCCCAAGGGGATGATCTTCTTGCGCTTTGAAATCTTCGATCATCTCAACGCGGCCAGACATGTCGGGTGCCATGTCTGCAAAGCCGTCCGGGCGATACGCAGGGCCGCGCGACATCTGGGGGCGGTCCATCTGATACACACGCGCCTCTGTCTTTTCAGGCTGCATCGCGCCCAAGGTCGCATTAGCCACCGTTGTCGACGCGCGGTGGCCTGCATTGGCGAGGGCGGCGCGCAATGCGCTGACAATCAGGCCGCGCACGGCACCCGGATCACGAAATCGCACTTCGGATTTCGCGGGATGCACGTTGACGTCCACGCGCGTCGGATCAAGGTCGATGAACAGACAGGCGGCGGGGTGGCGATCACGGCTCAGCGTGTCCATATAGGCACCCCGCAACGCCCCAATCAGGACCTTGTCACGTACAGGGCGGCCATTCACAAACAAGAATTGCTGCAAAGCCGATCCGCGCGAATAGGTCGGCAAAGCGGCATAACCCGTCAGATGCACATCTTCGCGCAGCGCATCGATTGGCAAGGCATTATCGGCAAAATCCTTGCCCAAAACAGACCGCAGCCGCGCGTGTAGCCCTTCAAACATATCCCCTGTTTCAGCGTCTGCACGAAACGTCACACGGGATTTCCCTTGGGAAACGTCCGTCAAAATGAACGTCACAAACGGTTCTGCCATCGCCAAGCGCTTAATCACGTCACTGATCGCCTGCATTTCGGCGCGGTCAGTGCGCAGGAATTTCAAACGTGCAGGCGTGGCATAGAACAGATCTCGCAGTTCAACCACGGTCCCCGCCGTTAACGCAGAGGGACGCACAGGGTCATGCACGCCACCCGCGACGGTCACTTCTGCGCCCTCCCCATCAACTGTGCGGCTGCGGATCGTCAGACGGCCCACGGCACCAAGGGACGGCAAGGCCTCCCCGCGGAACCCGAAGCTGTGAATATTAAGCAAATCAGACCCGTCGATCTTCGACGTGGCATGGCGCGACAAAGCGAGAGGGAGGTCATCAGGCGTCATGCCGACGCCATTGTCTGTCACACGGATCAGGGTTTTTCCGCCATCCGCGATCGAAATTTCAACCCGCGCCGCCTTGGCATCCAGTGCATTTTCAACCAATTCTTTGACCGCCGACGCAGGACGTTCCACGACTTCACCCGCCGCGATGCGGTTGATCGCGGCGTCATCAAGCTGCCGTATGACGGGCCTGGAATCGCTTATATTGGGGTCTGTTTGGGCCATGGCGCTATAGATAGCACGCCACGGCCCGATTCTAATAGATCGAAAGGTGGTTAATCAGACGCTTCAAGGCCTTCCGGCTGGCCAACCACCACAAAGTGCAATCCATCTGGGTCCAGCAGTTCGGACGCGACGCGGTTCACGTCCTCGAGGGTTACGGCGTTCACATAGTCATTGCGGTTTTCGATATATTCTGTGGGCAGGCCAACCGCCTGCATTCCCACCAGAATTCCAGCAATGTCCGCATTGCCGTCAAATCGTAACGGGTAGGCGCCGGTTAGATACGTCTTGGCCTGTGCCAATTCCTCCGCGCTCACGCCCTCGTTTGCCATCAACGCCCATTCGGCGCGGACAACATCGATTGCTTCAGCAATTGTGTCGTTTGAGGACGCAACTTGGCCCAAGTAGGATTCTGACAGATCTTTCGGGACGAGGTAAGTATAGATGCCATAGGTCAGGCCACGTTCTTCGCGCACTTCGCGCATAAGGCGGGATTCAAGACCGCTGCCGCCCAGAATTTCATTCAAAATGAAGGCCGCAAAGAAATCATCCGCGTCACGTTCAATACCCGCATGGCCAAACAGCGCAACCGATTGCGGCGTGTCGTAGTCAATAATTGTGGTGCCACCTGTCAGGCCAAATTCGACCCGATCAGGAATGTCCGGACCATCGCTAGGAAGGTCACCAATCAGATCGTCAATTAACGCACCAAGTTCTTCGGCAGAAATATCCCCCGCCGCACCCACGTGAACACGCCCCGTTACCAACGCATTGCGGTGCGCATCAAACAGATCGACTTGCGTTAAGCCCGCGACAGTTTCCGTCGTGCCATCAAGGGATGATCCATAAGGATGATCGCCATAAGCGGCGGCATCAAACGCGGCACCTGCGATAGAATTCGGATCTTGTGCATCGCTGCGCAAGATTGATTGGACCTGTGCACGCACGCGTTCAATCGCATCATCGTCAAACCGAGGTTCGATCAAGGCGCTGCGCAGCAATGCGACGGCCTCGTCCTGATTTTCTGTCAGAAACACGGCTGAAATCGAAACAGAATCGTCATAGGCATTGAAGCCGTAGGACGCAGCGAGCGCTTCGCGGGCTTCTTGGAAGCCGCGCGCATCTAGATCGCCTGATCCTTCTTCAAGCAGCGCCATCATAAGGTTCGTCGCGCCGCGCTTTCCGGGCAAATCCAACGTGGCCCCCCCGTCAAACACGATTTCAATAGCCACAAACGGGATTGAGCTTTCTTGGACAAGCCACGCGTCGATCCCACCGGGGGACGTGATTTCCTGAATGTCGATTGCCCGCGCGGGAAGCGCGACGACAGTGAGCGCGAATGCAAGGATATAACGGATCATTGGAGAACCTCCCGGCTTGGAATGACCCAGCCTGTCACGGATTGATTGCGATCAAGAACACGCGCGGCGGCGGCCAACACGTCTTCGCTTGTGACGGCTTGCAGGATGTCCGGCCACGCCTGAACATCCTCAACCGTCAGGCCAGACGTCAGCGCAGCACCATAGCGCCGCGCGAGGCCGCCGACGTTGTCACGGGCATAAATTTCACCCGCCTTTAGCTGTGTCCGCAGGGCTTCCATGCGCGCGGGATCGATGCCGTCTTCAAGAAATTGGGCCACGGCGGCGTCCATTGCATCTTCGGCCTCTTGCAACGTCACGCCCTCAGCTGGCACGACTGTCAGACCAAACGTGCCATTATCCAAGTTCAGCCCATCATAAAACGCACCCGCGTACACAGCGGTGTTCGTGTCAAACTGCAATGCAATTCCAAGCGCTGACGTGAACGGCGACCCACCAAGCAAGTCGGCAAGATACGTCAGTGCGGCGGCTTCTTCTTGCGCGCCCGCGTCGCGTTCCGGCGCAAGGTAGGTGCGCGATACATAAGGCTGGGCGACACGTGGATCTTCAAACACCAAACGGCGTTCTGCGGTTTGCGGGGGTTCTTGCGTGCGGAAGCGTTCGGGCAGATTGGGTTCCGCAGGAAGCGGACCATAATATTGTTCGGCCAAGGCCAAAACTTCGTCTGGTTCGACGTCACCCGCGACCACCAGGATCGCATTGTTGGGCGAATAATAGATATCGTAGAACGACAGCGCATCGTCCATATCCAGCGTTTCCATCTCGTGTTTCCAGCCGATGATGGGCACGCCGTAACGGTGGTTCAGGAACTGCGAGGCCCGCATCTGTTCGCGCGCCAATGCGCCCGGAGAATTTTCAGTGCGCTGATTGCGTTCTTCCAAGATCACACCGCGTTCAGACACGATGTCTTGTTCCGTGAGGACCAGATTGTTCATCCGGTCGGCCTCGTACTGCATCATCAACGGCAAACGGTCTGCTGCGACGCGTTGAAAATAGCCCGTGTAATCGTAGCTGGTAAATGCGTTATCCGACCCGCCGTTTTCTGCTACGACGCGCTGGAATTCACCTGACTCGACTGTCGTGGTCGCCTTGAACAGTAAGTGTTCAAGGTAGTGTGCAACGCCTGAAGACCCGACGGGTTCGTCAGCGGATCCCGCCCGATACCACAGCATATGAACAACCACAGGGGCGCGGTGGTCCTCGATGACCACAATGTCCATTCCGTTATCCAGTTTGTAGGTCGTGACCTCTTCGGCCGTGACCGTCGTGGCCATGAGAGCAAGTGCCGCAGCAAATAGGCGCATCAAAAATCTCCGCTTATGATTGGGTAGAACCTACGCCGGATATGGGGCGGTTCAAGGGGCCATACGCGGATGTGAGGCGAGTGTTAGTTACTGGGGCGGTGCAGACGGCGTCGCAACACCCGCATTTCTGAACCGTGTCAGCTCTGCGTAGGCATCAAGGGCTTGGCGCGCATAAACGCGAAAGTACCGGTCGCGTCCGCGAAAGAGACCGAAACGGGATCGGCGATTGCGAAACGCTGCGTCCTCAGAGGCGAGCGTTTGACGGATCGCAGGATCGACACCATTGCGGCCAGCCGCATTCACCAGGGCACCATCACGGACCGGAACCCCATTGGGAACCAAAGCATTTGCGTTTCCACCCAACGCGACAACGGCATCAGCCAAAGGCGCCGGATCAGCACGATTGCCAGCGCCGGGCGTTGGCGACGGCAAATTCGCCGTATCAGTTGGCATCACTAGCGGTGCCATAGGCATCACACTGAATTCGTCAGGGCCCGCGCCAGACCCAGCAAGAACGCGCAAGCCGCGATCGTCGCTTGTACACGCAGTCAGCGCCAGCATCGCAAAGATACATATGAAAAGTCTGGTCATCATCCGCCTCACGTCTTCCCTTTGCATGGTTTAGCCCAATCAGGGCCCAAGGTCACGCAGTCTTCTTTTTGGTATCATTGTCCGTGAACAGCACAAGCCCGATCGCACCCGCAAAGATTGAAATATCTGCAATGTTGAACGCGTAAGGATTGATAAACCCGCAACACGACATGTTCAGAAAGTCCGCCACAGCCCCGTGCACAACGCGGTCCACAACATTGCCCAAAGCCCCCCCCACAAGAAGGCCTGCACTGATATAAGCCCACCGACCCATCGCTTCGCGGCGCACCCACCAGATGACAAACCCCGAAATTATCAACGCAACAGCAATCAAAACCCAACGCATATCAAAATCTGCGAACAGCCCGAAATTCACACCGCGGTTCCATGCCATCCGTAACGTCAGGAAAGGCGGGAACACCTCATAGGTTTGGTTTGGCAAATTGGGCAAGTTGATCTGATAGAGCACGTAATACTTGCTCAGTTGGTCCACTAGGAAAATCCAAAAACCTGTCCAGAAAGTGAGGCGCATCAAAATCTCCTGAGATCAGTGGCGGAAGTGGCGCATGCCGGTAAACACCATCGCAAGGCCAGCATCATCGGCGGCGGCAATCACTTCGTCGTCGCGCATAGAGCCACCGGGTTGAATAACGCATGACGCGCCAGCGGCGGCGGCCTCAAGCAGACCATCCGCGAACGGGAAAAACGCATCGGATGCAACAGCGGCCCCTTTGGCGAGGCTATCGGGAAGGCCCAGTGCGTCAGCCATGCGCTGCGCTTTGGTGGCCGCGATCAATGCAGAATCCAGACGTGACATTTGCCCCGCACCAACACCCACCGTCGCGCCGTCTTTGACATAAACGATCGCATTGGATTTGACGTGCTTGGCGACCTTCCAAGCAAACAGCAGGTCCGCCATTTGCGCATCCGTCGGGGCAAGTTTTGTGACGACTTTCAGATCAGACGCCGTGATATGTCCGTTGTCTTTGTTCTGGAAAAGGTAGCCGCCTGATACTTGACGAATTGTCTGCGCCACAGCCATGGGATCAGCCAAACCACCTGTCGTCAAAAGCCGCAGGTTTTTCTTAGCAGCAAACATAGCCTTGGCTTCGTCAGTCACGGATGGCGCAATAACAACTTCAGTGAAAATACTTGTGATCGCTGCGGCGGTTTCGGCGTCAAGTTCCCCGTTCAGCGCGATAATGCCCCCAAACGCCGACGTTTGGTCACATTCAAATGCCTTGCGATACGCCTCAGCCAAGGTTGCGCCGCGCGCGACACCACACGGGTTGGCATGTTTGATGATCGCAACAGCGGGGCCGTCTTTGGCCGCAAATTCACTGACCAGTTCAAAGGCCGCGTCCGTGTCGTTGATGTTGTTATACGACAGCTCTTTGCCTTGGTGCTGTTGGGCGGTTGCCACACCGGGGCGATCTGTCCCATCGGTGTAGAATGCGGCAGACTGATGCGGATTTTCACCGTAGCGCAATGTCTGCGCAAGCGTTCCACCAACGCTTTGGCGACGCGGAGTGCCTTCAATCTGGGCCGCCATCCAAGTGCTGACGGCGGTGTCATAGGCCGCGGTGCGCGCATAAGCCGTCTGCGCCAACCGCTGTCGCAACGCATAGGTCGTGTGACCGTCGTTTGCCTCAAGATCAGCAAGCAGTGCGTCGTAGTCTTCCACGTCGACCACCACATTGACGAATCCGTGGTTCTTTGCAGCTGACCGGATCATCGCAGGACCGCCGATATCAATATTTTCGATCATCTCGTCATACGCAGCACCACGTTTCAGCGTTTCTTCAAACGGATATAAATTCACGACAACCAGATCGATCGGAGCGATATCGTGTTCATCCATTGCAGCCACATGCGCTGCGTTATCGCGAAGCGCGAGCAAACCGCCATGCACCGCCGGATGCAGCGTCTTAACGCGTCCATCCATCATTTCAGGAAAGCCTGTGACGTCGGCAACATCGCGCACCTCAAGCCCTGCATCGCGCAACGTCTTTGCGGACCCGCCCGTCGACAATAATTCAACCCCGCGCGCGGCCAAGGCCTTACCCAGATCAATCAATCCGGTCTTGTCAGACACAGATAGCAAAGCACGGCGGATGGGTTGAAGATCGGTCATATTGGCCCCCTCAGGCGGTATCAGTTTTCCAGATCCGTCAGGGTCTCGCTCACGTCGCGCAAACCGGTTGGAACGTCATGCGCTTTGGACAAAGACCAACGGATGCGCGTCGAATAGGCCAAAGTGCGGCCAGATAAAACCACCTGTTGCGTCGCACGTGGCCGCAATCGTCCATTTTCGAGGTAAACAGACGGTTCAAGCCGCATTTCACCCGCCCCGTCTTGCCGCAGCACCCAGATTTCACCGGATTTCTGAGTTAATGAAATAGCGGCCCCGCCAAGATCAATCACCGCTTCGACTTCCGGATGCAGATGGAACCGCACAGACCAAGCGATCCCCTGCAACTTTTCGCGATCAAGCGCGCGATCAAATATGGGCTCATCCGCAGGATTGAGCGTTGTCAGCAAATCTTCACCCGCGATGCCACGCCCGTCAGATGACAAATCAAGCGTGCGCACATGGGTCAGCCCGTTTGTGCGCCGATATCCGTCATGTGCAGTGGCGATACGGTAGCCATCCTTAAGAGTGCTGATATCAGACTGAACCTCGACCGGACCGTCTTGCAAAATTTCATCGCCAGACTTGGTAATGGAAATGCGCGATGATGACAGACCTTCGATACACAAGGTCGAATGGCTCGGTGTGGCGCGGCCGGCACGACGCCATTCAGGGCCAAAATTACTGCCCGATCCGCAGTTCACAATCAATGGGCGACGCCCCGAAGTGATTTCCATCGCGAGGGACGAGGCATGGGCCTCAATCGCGGCTTTTCCTGTTGGAGGGCGCGCGACATCAACAACAACACTGGTGCGCCCCGCAGACAATCGACCGTATCCCATATGCAGGGATCGATCTGGCTGCTCGAACGTGCCAACGGACGCCAATGCTTGGTCCAACCACCCATCCAGCCCGCGGCCACCGCCATGAAACCGCGCAAGGCCACCGTCAGAATGGCGCAGCGCACGTAACGTCGGCGCCATCCGCGTCATGGCCGACATAAGGGTTTCGGGCACGTCACGATCCGCGCCACGCAGGGCGGTTTCGACCCATGACAAGAGCGTCAAAACCTCAAGCAATTCTTCTGGATTTCGGGACGGGATTTCACCGTCCGGTCCGATCTGGGTTTTGCAATCGCGCGAAAGAGCCTCAATCGCTGGGGCAACGCGGCCTTCCATGCCTTGAAGGGACAAGCCCGCGTAAATCATCCCCGCCAGAGCCTCAAAACGCGCCAAACCGGGACGTGCAGATTTCCAGCGGCGCGATAGAAAAATCGCCTGTTGGGCGGCAGATTTGAAGTACGCTTCGGACGCGTTTTTTTCAGCGCCGCGCAACAGGAAAAACCCGTGCGCAATCCAGCGGATCAGCCGGCGTCCCGTGATGTCAGGCGTCCAGCCTGCCCCGCCGCCATGACCATAGCGCGCAATCCAGTCGGCGAGCCATGCCTGTGAGGCCACACGCGCCCTGCTATCCCCGACCGCCGCCATGTCATCGAGCCATGCAAACCCGTGAACATCGTTTGTCGACGTCGACGCACGCTGCGCCGCATCCCATATGCTCACGCCGGGGGCTTCGATCAGGTTTCCCGCGAACAAAAAATTGCCCGCCAAAAGCTGGCGACCACGGGCATAGTGGCCAATCATTTTAGGTTCAGGATTCGAGATAAACCCCGTGGCAGGCTGCGCACGGGTCGCCAGCCGCGCATGCAGTCGGTTCATCAGGCGCGCGCGCCTCGAATGTGTGTCGGGTGTATCAACCAAGTCGTCTTGCCTCGCGCCCGTGCTGTTCAGCATCTTTGCGTTAAGGGCTTATAAGACCGGTCACGTTTCAAGTCACGGATTTAACTTAGGCAGGCTTGCGCAATTGCACGATGTAAAAGCCGTCCATGCCGCCAATATCTGCCCAATAGTCTGGCCGCAGGCGCAAACCACCTTCCTCGGTACGCCATTCGGGATCGATACCCGCGATGTCCAACGCATCTGTATCAACGCTCAGGCCGGGGTTGCGCGCCAAAGCCTCATCAACTTGAACTTCGCCCTCATCAGGCAGCAACGAACAGGTGCAAAACACCAAACGCCCACCAGGTTTAAGCAACGTCAAAGCGTGATCAATCATCCGCGCTTGCTGGTCAATCAGGTCCTGAAATTCGGACCCGTCTTTGGCGTAGGGTAGATCAGGGTGACGACGGATCGTACCCGTAGCAGAGCAAGGGGCATCCAATAAAATAGCGTCAAAGCCGCCTTGGTTGAACTCAAACGCATCCGACGTAACGGCCTTGGCGGTGAGGCCAGTGCGTTTCAGGTTCTCTTTCACGCGGATCATGCGCCCAACGGACGAATCCACGGCCGTGACGTGGGCACCGGACGCGGCAATCTGCATCGTTTTGCCACCCGGTGCAGCGCACATGTCTAGGATTTCCTCACCGTCCTGCGGGGCAAGGATCATCACCGGAATGGCAGCAGCGGCATCTTGTACCCACCAGTCGCCGTCTTCAAATCCGGGCAACGCGGACACTTGGCCAGCATTCGCCAAACGGATCGATCCGGTCGGCAAAATTTCGCCCTTGAGGGTGTCATTCGCCACGGCGACATCGCCCTTTACCGTGATATCCAGCGGCGCCCCTGCGAAATGCACGGCTTCCATCGCTTTGACGATTTCGGGTGAATAGGCGTCTTTCAATGGGCCGCGCAGCCACCCTGGAAGACGCGGCTTTGCCAGCAATGCCCAACCTTCGGGGCCTTCTGCGGCGACTTTGCGCAAAACGGCGTTGACCATGCCCTTCATGGATTGCGTGCGCTTGTTGCGTGCAACCAATTCGACGCCGGCATTCACAACGCCATGGGCCGCTTCGCCACCCGCCAGTTCAACGGTGCACAGTCGCAGCACATTGCGAACAGAATCGGGCGGGGTTTTCTGCAAGAACCGCGCCAACATGCGATCCGCACGCGCCATTCCACGCAATGTTTCAGTCGCAAGGCGCTGGGCACGGGCACGATCTTCGACCGCAAGGTGCTGCAATGCGCCCTCGCCAATCAGCTCTGGTAGCAACTTTCCCTCGGTCGTGACTTGATCCAAAAGGAAAAGTGCGGCCTTACGTGGCCCTAACCCTTGTTGCTGCGACATCTGTTACCTCTTGGCGAATGATCTTCGCGGCGTATATCAGGAGGGAGCCCTCGCGCAAGGAGACGACATGACCAAAGCATCGAAAGACCTGCCAGAAGCCGCCCAGCGCGCGCTCGCCGAGGCAGAAGAACGCCGCAAAAAGGCGAAAGAGCTGGATTTGGCCAAGGAACTCGGTGGTCGCGACGGCCCAGAGCCCGTCCGGTTCGGCGATTGGGAGAAAAAGGGCATCGCAATCGACTTTTAGGTCTTAGCGAATCCGCAACACAGCATCATCGCCCGCGCCTTGATCAACGGTGAACCGAATACGATCCTCGCTGAGTTCAACCAGCTGGCAGTTGTATTTAATCGGGTAGCCCGACCAATCCATATCGCGGCAGAAATATCCGTCTTCCCATGACCATGATCCAACAATGTCCCAACCCGCAGCGCGCCCATTTATGGATCCGTTCGCGTTCACATTCAGGGTCAAACGATAAAGAGCGATCTTGAGGTCTTTGCCGTCCACTGTGTTCACAAATGTCGTGCGATCACTGATACGGTCATAGGCTTGTGCCGTCGCGGGAACGGCCACGACGAGGGTCAATAACAGGGTAAAAAGGCGAAACATAAAACGTCTCCGGAGTGTGGGTTCTTAAGGGATACGCACGACGTGTTAAATTAGTTCACTTGTCGTTAAGGCCCAGAACATCGAGCATGTCATATGCGCCCGGTTTTTGGGTTTGCCCCCACAGTGCCGCCTTCAGCGCACCACGGGCAAAAATCGCGCGATCCGTTGCCATATGCGTCAACTTGATGCGTTCGCCAGCGGCTGCAAACAGAACATCATGTTCACCCACAATATCGCCCCCACGAATGGCGCTGAATCCGATATCGCCACGGGTGCGCGCGCCAGTGATGCCGTCACGACCAGAATCGGTCACATCCTTAAGGGCGACACCGCGCCCCTCAGCGGCAGCTTCGCCCAACATCAAAGCAGTTCCAGACGGTGCATCAACTTTGTGGTGGTGATGGGCCTCGATGATCTCGATATCGAAATCTTCATCCAAGGCGGCAGCCACTTTTTTGGTCAATTGCAACAGCAAATTAACACCCAGCGACATGTTGCCAGCCCGCACAACAACGGCATGATGGGCCGCAGCGTCTAATTTGACGATGTCATCTTCGGTCAATCCCGTGGTGCCGATCACATGCACGGCACGGGCTTGCGCGGCCAATTCTGAAAACGCAACGGTCGCCGCAGGGGCGGTAAAATCAATCACCGCTTGGGCTTTGGCAAAGGTTTCAACGGCATCGTCGCTAACAATCACACCGTTTGCGGCGCCACCCATGGCAACGCCCACGTCCTGACCGACCCAATCATGCCCCGTGCGTTCCAAAACACCGGCCAGATTACATTTATCAGACGCCATCACAGCCCCGATCAACATCTGGCCCATGCGGCCTGATCCACCTGTAATCACAATCCCTGGCAAACCGGTCATTTCGTGTCCTTCCAAATCATACCCATCGCTGCGCTTGGCAAGCGCTTTCACACCCCTTACATGGACGTCATGGCAAAGAACAGATTTTCAGGCAAAGAAGGCCCCACCCAGCGACAGCTGCGTGTGGGCGAACTCATCCGGCGCTCCATGTCGGAAATTTTGCAACGTGGTGAAATCCACGACCCCGACCTGCAACGCATGTCCATCACCGTGGGCGAGGTTCGCATGACGCCGGACCTGTCCATCGCGACCTGTTTTGTGCTGCCTTTGGGCGGCAAGGATGCGGATGTGGCGATTGCGGCACTGGCCCGCAACAAGGGGGAGCTTCGGCATCTGATCTCCAAGGGGATGAAGCTTAAGGTGACGCCGGATATGCGGTTCCGCACGGATGACATGTATGACCGCATGGACGCGACCCGCGCGATGTTTGCGCAAGATCGCGTTGCAAAAGACGTCGCCGCACCTGATTCTGACGAGGAAGAATAATGCGCTGGCTCGCGGGGGTTGTGCTGCTCGCGTCCCCTGCTGCCGCCGTTGAATGTGCTGACGCGGATTACCTTGGCGCGTCCTATACATATTGCATCGTCACTGCGGATGAAGACCTGCAATTGTTTTTGCGCAACGGGGCTGGCGATATCTTGGGCAGCTTTAAAGCCGTCGAAGCCAATACAGGCCGTGATCTATTATTTGCGATGAACGCAGGCATGTATCACGAAGACCGCGATCCCGTAGGCCATTACGTTGAAGATGGCGCACAAGAAATGCGCGTAATTTCATCCGACGGTCCCGGAAATTTCGGGCTTTTGCCCAATGGGATCTTTTGCATCTCTGATCTGCTGCGCGTGTATGAAACGCTCGATTTTATCGCACAGGCGCCAGATTGTACCTACGCGACACAATCGGGACCCATGTTGGTAATTAATGGCGCACTGCACCCGCGTTTCATTGAAAACAGTGACAGCCTGAACATTCGAAATGGCGTTGGCACGACCGCTGACGGCACCGCCGCAGTCTTTGCGATTTCTAATGACGCCGTGAACTTCCATAACTTCGGGACGTTCTTTCGCGATCATCTGGACGTGCCCAATGCGCTGTTCTTTGATGGCAAAATTAGCCGCCTTTATGCGCCCTCGCTGAACCGATCCGATTTTGGATGGCAGCTTGGCCCGATTGTCGGTGTGCTTGACGCCACGACGCCCGCAAACTAACCCGCCCGCTTTACCACTGGAGGCTTCGATGGCACGCAAACGCAAAGGACGCGACCTACACGGGTGGCTGGTAGTGGATAAACCCGCTGGAATCACATCCACGTCCGTGGTGAACAAAGTGAAATGGGCGCTGGACGCCAAAAAAGCCGGCCATGCAGGCACCTTGGACCCAGAAGCGACTGGTGTTTTGGCCGTGGCACTGGGCGAAGCCACGAAAACCGTGCCGTGGATCACCGACGCGCTGAAGGCTTATACATTCACCGTGCGCCTTGGTCAGAAAACCAACACCGACGACGCGGAAGGCGAAGTGACCCACGAATCAGCGGACCGCCCCAGCGACGATGACATCAAAGCCCAGCTTGGTCAGTTTGTCGGCGACATCATGCAAATCCCGCCCGCCTTTTCCGCAGTGAAAATCGACGGAGAACGTGCCTACAAGCGCGCCCGCGACGGTGAAGAGTTTGAGATCGCAGCGCGGCCCCTGTGGGTCGAAGAACTGTTAATGGTCGATCGCCCCGACGCCGACCACGTCACGCTTGAAATGACCTGCGGCAAGGGCGGCTATGTCCGTTCTATCGCGCGTGACCTTGGCGAAGCTTTGGGTTGTCACGGGCACGTTCGCAACCTGCGCCGCGTCTGGTCTGGCCCGTTCGATGCCAAAGACGGCGTGACGCTGGAACAACTGGACGAGCATGCAAAGACCGACGGGCTCGACCATATGATCCAACCGCTTGAGGCGGGTCTGGATGACCTCCCCCGCGTGCACTGCCCCGACGCCAGCGTCACGCGTCTGCGCAATGGAAATCCCGCACTGGTCATGGGCGATGTGGAATACGGGGAAGAATGCTGGGCCGCGAACGGCGACCAAGCCATTGCCGTCGGCATTTTCAAAGCGGGCGAACTGCATCCAACACGGGTTTTTGTGCGTTAACGATGTTGGTCAATCAAGACAGGGTTTCCGTCAGGGTCGGTCACAACGAATGATCCGGGTCCTGTGGCGTCCCCTGCTTCTTGGCTGACCTCATGACCCGCGACTTTCAATTTCGCTTTGATGTCACGAACATCATCAAACGGATCAACTGCTGACGCGGATTGATCCCAACCGGGATTGAAGGTCAGCATATTACGATCAAACATGCCGTGATACAGACCAACCAAAGTCTCTCCGTTTTTCAGAACCGCATAGCCATGTTCGTCCGTTCCACCAAATCGCGAAAACCCCAAGGTTTCGTAGAACGCTATAGATTTGGCCAAATCCTTGACCACTAGACTTATTGAAAATGCTCCTAATTGCATGGGCTTTCCTTTCATTGCCTCCCCACTCTAGCACAAAAATGTCTGGCGCGGCATAAGGTCCACATGATCACCCGCACCCATACCAAAGGCGACGCGCCCTCAACGGCAGTGTATTCCGACTGTGAACGCTACCGTTATTCGTTGACGCGTATCTGGGACACCGAAGGCACATCCGTTCAGTTCATCATGCTTAACCCGTCCACGGCCACAGAAGTTCAGAACGACCCCACGGTTGAGCGTTGCGAAAGACGCGCACGTGCGCTTGGTCATGGTGCGTTCCACGTAACCAACATATTTGCGTGGCGCGATACAGATCCACGCAAAATGCGCAAAGCCGTGGAACCGATCGGCCCCGAAAACGACGCGACGATTCTGAACGGGGTCGCATGGGCGGATCAAACGATTTGCGCGTGGGGCACCCACGGCGAACACATGTCGCGCGGGTCCCAAATGGAAGCAATTTTGCGAAACACGCGCGCGCCGTTGTTCCACCTTGGCTTAAGCAAAGCGGGGCATCCAAAACATCCGCTTTATATCGCCTACACCCAACAACCGGAACGCTGGCTCGATCTCTGATCCGCCCGGCGCGTTAACCAATACCCTATATTTATAACGCTTTCGCAGGGATATTAACGTAAGGTTTCCCCAAATCTTACCCTGTGAAACTTGCGCGAATCGAAACGCCAATGGTCCCCAAATTTGAAAGCGACACATCATGCTCGCACTACTTGGTCTCATTGGTATCGCTGTCGCGGGCACGGCTTTCGTCAATCTGTCGTCGTCGGATGACAGCGGATCTGCCGCGGCAGATGATGCGTTTGAGGACACCGACACAGAAGAATTGGCCGACACCAATTCAGATATTTTTCAATTTCTCGATGACACTGTTGATGTTCCAGATCCTGAAATAGACCTTGATCCTGTAATCGAAACGGTCAGCAACCTAATTTCGGAAGGGACTGATGGGGACGATATTCTAAACGGCTTGGCGGGCAATGATTACCTTGAAGGGGGTGCTGGTCATGATGTGTTGACCGGCGGTGAAGGCGCGGACCACATCCATGGCGGATCAGGCAATGACAGCGCCACGGGTGACGATGGAGACGATTTACTGTCGGGCGGCGACGGCGATGACAAGTTGTCCGGCGGCTACGGTGATGACACGCTGATCGGCGGCGCGGGCCACGACAACATCCAAGGCAGCGATGGCGATGACATC